>JAODNN010000141.1 GCA_025465355.1 Blastococcus sp.
CCACCACGATCGTGGACGGCGGGGGTACGTCCGAGGCGATCGGCGAGCGCGTGGCCCAGATCCGCCGTGAGATCGAGGCCACCGACTCCGACTGGGACCGCGAGAAGCTGCAGGAGCGGCTGGCCAAGCTGGCCGGTGGCATCGGCATCATCCGGGTGGGCGCGGCCACCGAGGTCGAGCTCAAGGAGCGCAAGCACCGCATCGAGGACGCGATCGCCGCCACCCGCGCGGCGGTCGAGGAGGGGGTCATCCCCGGCGGCGGCTCCGCACTGGTGCACAGCGCCTCCGCGATCGACGCCCTCGACCTGAGCGGTGACGAGCTCACCGGCGCCCGGGCGGTGCGCTCGGCGCTGGACGCCCCACTGGCGCGGATCGCGGACAACGCGGGCCACGAGGGTCGCGTCGTCGTCAGCAAGGTGCGCGAGCTGGGCAAGGGACAGGGCTTCAACGCCGCAACCGATGAGTACGGCGACCTCGTCGCGCAGGGCGTCATCGACCCGGTCAAGGTGACCAAGGCCGCACTGGGCAACGCCGCCTCGATCGCGGCCATGGTGCTGACCACCGACTCCGCCGTCGTCGAGAAGCCTGCGGAGCAGGAGCACGAGCACGCCGGTGCCGGCCACCACACCCACGGGCACTCGCACGGCGGGGGACACGGGCACAGCCACTGAGCTGAGCTCGTGAGGCAGTAGCGATGCAGAGAGGGCCGGTCCAGATGATCTGGACCGGCCCTCTCGTGTGTCGCTCTGTCTGACGCCGGCGCCGATCGGAGTCAGGCGCCGTCGCCGAGCATTCAGACCCCCGCGGCGACTGCTGCTGGCTCCGCTGCAATGAGCCGGGCTCGCTCCTCCTCGCTCATACCGCCCCAGACCCCGTAGGGCTCACGGACGGCGAGCGCGTGCTTGAGGCAGGCATCGACGACCGGGCAGCGGGCGCACACCGCCTTGGCCGCCGTCTGCCGCCTGGCACGTGCCGGGCCGCGTTCACCGTCGGGGTGGAAGAAGAGGGACGTGTTCTCGCCACGGCAGGCGCCGTGGAGCTGCCAGTCCCAGACCTCGGCGACGGGCGTCGGAAGCCTGCGAATGTCGGCCATCTCTCCTCCAGGGCTAGGTAAGGCCGGAGGGGGCTGTCCGGCTGCAAAGGGCCGATTCCCGACGCCCGACATGGTCAAACACGTCGTGATCGCAACTTTTCGTCTCGTTGTGCGCGACAGCGCCCCTCACCCCCCGGGGTGAGGGGCGCTGTCGCACAGCCCCGAACTCGATCAAGGTGGGTCTTGCTCGTGCCGAAACCGGGAGGGGGAGAAACCCGGTAACCCCGGCGCGAGCAGCGCGGAGGCGGCGGGACTCCCTGTTCGGGGGTCCCCCGCCCGAGCGACACCTGGTCGGGCGCAGCCCGACCGGAATTCGGACCTGGACGGCATGCCGGACGGGGGAGCGAGGAGCAGGCGTGATCGACGACAGGATGCGCGGGCCGGTCAACGGCGCCACCGTCTGGGTGTACGACGAGCGTCGACGCGTGCGTGACGACGTCGCCTCGCGGCTGGTCGCCCTGCCCTTCGTCGGCCGGGTCGAGGTCGTCGGAGACGCCGCCTCACTGATGTCCAGGCTGGCCACCCGCATGCCCGATGTGCTCCTGGTCGGCACCCAGCGCGCGGTCGACACCGGCCTCACCGCTGCCACCCAGGCGCTGCGCGCACACCCCGGGCTGCCGGTCCTGGTGCTGGGTGCACCCGACGACGCCGAGAGCGTGCGCGCCGCCGTCGCCTTCGGTGCCCGCGGCTACCTCCGCTGGGATGCCAGCCCGATCGAGATGGGCCTGGGCCTGTCCCGCCTCGGGCTGCGTGCCGAGGGCGTCCGGATCCCGCAGCAGCAGGCCGCTCCGGCGTGGAGCGGTGCCGCCCCGCTGGCCGGGTCTGCGCCGACCACCGTGCGTTCGACCGTCCGCGAGGCGACGCCCGCCGTCAGCCTCTCGATGCGTGAGATGCAGGTGCTCACCGGCATGAGCCAGGGCAAGAGCAACGCCCAGATCGGCCGCGAGCTCTACCTGTCCGAGGACACCATCAAGACCCACGCCCGGCGGCTGTTCCGCAAGCTGGGTGCGAAGGACCGTGCCGAGGCGGTCGCGACGGGTTTCCGCCGCGGCATCATGACCTGAGCTCAGCAGAAGGCCGGCTCTGCTCGCGCCCTGCCACGACATATCGTGGCAGGGCGCATTGCGTTTCCTGACCGCGACGAGAACCACGTCCGTGGTGGGAATCGGTAGGCGGCGGCCCGCTGCTCCACTGGGGGGGAACCAGGGAGCGAGGGGAGCGGGATTGACCGAGCAGATCCGCGTCGCGGCGAGGCACTTCGTGGCCGTGCGGCGGATTCCCCCGGCTTCCGGCGTGGCCCTGCGGGCCGGGATGAGCGTGCTCGTTCCGCTCCTCGCGGTCGTGGTGCTCGGCCATCTGGACTGGTCGCCCTTCGCCGCGTTCGGCGCGTTCACCGCCATCTACGGGCGCAACCACGTGCACCTGTCGCGCGCCGTGATGCAGGCCAGCGCCGGTGCGGCACTCACCGCCAGTGTCGTGGCCGGCGTGCTCGTCGGGTCGGCAGGCTCCCGGGCCTGGCTCGCGGTCGGCGTGGCGGCGGTCGTCGCCGCCGCGGGTGCCGCGCTGGCCAGAGCCCAGGACTGGCACCCGCCGGGCCCGATGTTCCTCGTGTTCGCCTTCGGCGCCGTGGCGTCGGTGCCGCACGTCCTCGCCGACGTCCCGGCGGCGGCGGGGGTGACCGCGGCGAGCGCCCTGTTCGCGCTGATCGTCGGCAACCTCGCCGGCCTGGTGTGGGGCGAGCCCAGCAGACCCTCCCGACCGCGGTCGGTGTGGACGTGGAACTCCGTGCGCTGCGCCGTCGCGGCGCTGCTGGCAGGCGGGACGGCGACCGCGGTCGGGATCGGCCACCCGTACTGGGCCATGGTCGCCGCAGTGGCACCGCTGTCGGCGCCCGGGATCACCCACCAGCTGGTCCGGGCCGGTCACCGCGTCGTCGGCACCCTGGGTGGCCTGCTGACCGCGGCCGTGCTGCTCGCGCTCGGCCTCGCGCCGGTACCGACGGTGCTCGCCATCGCGGTGCTGCAGGTGGCCACCGAGTGGTTGATCGGCCGCAATTACGCGCTCGCGCTGCTGTTCATCACCCCGATGGCCATGCTCATGGGCCAGATCGCGGTGGCTCGCCCGATGGGGTCGCTGTTGCTCGACCGCGCGGTGGAGACCCTGATCGGAGCAGCGATCGCGCTGCTGATCATCCTGGTCGGGCTGCCGCTCCGCCGCCGGGCCGAGGCACGCGCAGGCGCGGAGGCCTGACGGAGACGTCGGGGCCGCGGAGTCACGCGGCGTCGAAGTACGTCACCCGGTCCGGCTGGGCGTGGAACGGGTTGGCCCACTCCGATGGCGCACCGGTGATCGGCTGGGCGTCGGTGACGACGACGAACGGCGTGCCGGGGTACACCGCGAGCACCCGTGAGGAGGACGACAGGTGCTCGGTGCGCTCGATGAGTTCGCCGCGGCGGAGCTGCTGCGTCGTCCGCCGTCCGTTCAGTTCCTCGCCCACCTCGGCGACCCATTGGGCCCCGTCGTGGGTGAAGCCGATGGAGTGGACGCGCCGGCCGGCGGGGGCCGGCTCGCACCCGGCGAACTCGGCCAGGGCGTCGTAGAGCCGCTCCGCCTGCTCGTCGTCGCTCGCTCGCGGGAGGAAGAAGGCAGCCACGCCCGCGATTCTCGTCCTAGGCGCCGACAGGACGGCGGTGCCTCGGCTCAATCCTCCCGAGCGTGGCGGCCACCGCCGCCGTGCTGGCCGGTGGGCTCGTCCCCCTCGGCACGGGCGGCCACGCCGTCGGCGTACCCGCTCGCGTAGTCCCAGCTGACGTAGTCGTCGGGATCCGGGTCGAACGGCGGTTCGTGCCGGCCGGTCTGCCCCTCGTCGAGCAGCTGCCGCAGGTTCGCCTGCATCAGCGCCCAGTCGACGTGGTGCTCCTCGTCGCAGTCGGGGCAGTCGACGACGATGCCCTTGATACCTGTCGGTTCCAGCAGGGTGCGGAACACCTCGAGCTCGGCCAGGTCGTCGAGGACCCCGGCCCGCTCCTCCATGGTCAGCGGAGGCGGGCCCGATCGGTCGTCGGGCCCGAAGTCGGCACCGGGGGCGTCGTCGAACGGAGTCACGGGCTCCACGGTAACGGCCCAGCAGGCGGAGCACCGCCCCTCATGCCCGCCGCCTACGATCAGGTGCGGTCTTTCCTGCGCCCGGCGAGGGGTGCCGACCGGAGTCAGACCCGATCTCTGGAGGGGTGGCGGCCCACATGCAGCCCGACGACCGTGCTCAGGACCTACTGGTACCCGAGCTGCCGGCCAAGTTCGCCCCACTCGGGCTGACCTACGACGACGTCCTGCTGATCCCGGGGGCCTCGGACGTCGTCCCCGCCGAGGTGGACACCAGCAGCCGGCTCACCCGCCGGATCCGGCTCGCCGTCCCGCTCGTCTCCAGCGCCATGGACACGGTGACCGAGGCGCGCATGGCGATCGCCATGGCCCGCGCCGGTGGTGTCGGGATCCTGCACCGCAACCTGGCCGCCGAGGAGCAGGCCGGCCACGTCGACCTGGTGAAGCGGTCCGAGGCCGGCATGGTCACCAACCCGGTCACCTGCTCGCCGGACAACACCCTCGCCGAGGTCGACGCGCTCTCCGGCCGCTACCGCATCTCCGGTGCGCCCGTGGTGGACGCCGACGGCGTCCTCGTGGGCATCGTGACCAACCGCGACATGCGGTTCGAGACCGATCAGAACCGGCTCGTGCGCGACGTCATGACACCGATGCCACTGATCACCGCTCCCGTCGGGGTCGACCCGGACGACGCGCTGGCGCTGCTGCGCGAGAACAAGATCGAGAAGCTCCCGCTGGTCGACGGCGCCGGCCGCCTGCGCGGGCTGATCACGGTCAAGGACTTCGTCAAGCGGGATCAGTTCCCCGACGCCACGAAGGACGCCGACGGCCGGCTGGTCGTCGGTGCGGCACTGGGTGTGGGCGAGGACGCCTACAAGCGGGCCGGGCTTCTGGTGGAGGCCGGCGTCGACCTGCTCGTCGTCGACACCGCCCACGGCCACCAGCGCGCCGTCCTGGAGATGGTCGCCCGGGTGAAGGCCGACTTCGGCGGGGACGGCGGGGTCGAGGTCGTCGGCGGCAACATCGCCACCCGGGCGGGCGCGCAGGCGCTGATCGACGCCGGCGTGGACGCGGTCAAGGTCGGCGTCGGCCCGGGCTCGATCTGCACCACCCGCGTGGTGGCGGGCGTCGGCGTTCCCCAGATCAGCGCGATCTACGAGGCCTCGCTCGCGGCGGCACCGGCCGGCGTGCCGGTGATCGCCGACGGCGGCCTGCAGTACTCGGGCGACATCGGAAAGGCACTCGTCGCCGGCGCCGACACGGTGATGATCGGCGGGCTGTTCGCCGGCGTCGAGGAGGCGCCGGGCGAGCTGGTCTTCGTCAACGGCAAGCAGTACAAGACCTACCGCGGCATGGGCTCGCTCGGCGCGATGCAGAAGCGGGGCAACCAGTCGTTCAGCCGCGACCGCTACTTCGCCGACGACGTCCTCTCCGACGACAAGCTCGTGCCCGAGGGCATCGAGGGTCAGGTGCCTTATCGCGGGGCGCTGTCCGGGGTGGTCCACCAGCTCGTGGGCGGCCTGCGGGCCTCCATGGGATACGCCGGAGCGGCCACGGTCGCCGATCTCAAGGAGCGCGGACAGCTGACCCGGATCACCTCGGCGGGCCTGGTCGAGAGCCATCCCCATGACATCCAGATGACCGTCGAAGCCCCCAACTACCGGGGCCGGTGACCCGATGAGCGCACGCGACACCGTCGAGATCGGGCTCAACCGCTTCGCCCGGCGCGGCTACGACCTGGACGAGATCTCCCTGGTCCCGTCCCGGCGCACCCGCGACGTGGACGACGTCTCGACCGCCTGGCAGATCGATGCCTTCCGCTTCGAGATCCCGCTGGTCACCAGCCCGTCCGACGCGGTGGTCAGCCCGGCCACCGCGATCGCTGTCGGGGAGGCAGGCGGGCTGGGCGTGCTCAACGCCGAGGGGCTGTGGAGCCGGTACGAGGACCCCGTGCCGGTCTACCGGAAGCTCCGTGAGGCCGCCGGTGGGGGCGCCCCCCCGGTAGCGCTGCTCCAGGACATCTACTGCGAGCCGGTGAAGCCGGAGCTGATCACCGCCCGGATCAAGGAGATGCGGGACGCCGGGGTGACGACGGCGGTGCGGATCTCGCCGCAGCACACGCTGCAGTACGCACCGACCGTGCTGGCCGCCGGCGTCGACCTGCTGGTCATCCAGGGCACGATCGTCTCCGCCGAGCACGTCACCACCGCCGGCGACGCGCTCAACCTCAAGGAGTTCATCGCCGACCTCGACGTCCCGGTGATCGTGGGTGGCGCGTCGAACTACCAGACCGCGCTGCACCTGATGCGCACCGGAGCGGCCGGAGTGATCGTCGGTGTCGGGGCCGACAGCTTCTCCACCGCCGATGTCGTCATGGGCATCCGGGTGCCGCTGGCCAGTGCCATCGCCGATGCGGCGGCGGCCCGGCGCGACTACCTCGACGAGACCGGCGGCCGGTACGTGCACGTCATCGCCAACGGCCGGATCGAGACCAGCGGCGCGATCGCGCGCGCGCTGGCCTGCGGAGCGGACGCCGTCCAGCTGGGCGAGCCGCTGCGGATCGCCTCGGAAGCGCCCGGCGGTGGGATCTGGTGGGACTCGGTGGCCGCGCACCCGCGCCTGCCCCGCGGTGGCGCCTCGGCCCCGCTGCCCCCGGCCGGCACGCTCCAGGAGGTCCTCCTCGGCGCGGCTGCCACGCCCGATGGCCGCACGAACCTCTTCGGTGCGCTGCGCCGGACGATGGCGAAGACCGGCTACCGCGACCTCAAGGAGTTCCAGCGGGTCGACCTCGTGATCGGCGGTTCGGCAGACTGATGGAATTCCCGACCGTCCTCGTCGTCGACTTCGGTGCCCAGTACGCGCAGCTGATCGCCCGGCGGATCCGGGAGGCCGGCGTCTACTCGGAGATCGTCCCGAGCGACATGCCCGTCGCCGAGGTCCTCGCCCGCAAGCCGGCCGCCATCGTGCTGTCCGGCGGGCCCAGCAGCGTCTACGCGCCCGAAGCCCCGCAGGTCGACCCTGCCCTGTTCGAGGCCGGGGTACCGGCCTTCGGCATCTGCTACGGCTTCCAGGCCATGGCGCAGAGCCTCGGCGGGGCCGTCGCACACACCGGAGACCGCGAGTACGGCGGCACCCCGCTGACCGTCACCACCGGTGGCCGGTTGTTCGGCTCGCTGCCGGTGGAGCAGTCGGTGTGGATGAGCCACGGGGACGCCGTCAGCGACGCGCCCCCCGGCTTCACCGTCACCGCGACGTCGACGGGAGCCCCGGTGGCCGCGTTCGAGGACGTCGACCGCAGGCTCGCCGGGGTCCAGTTCCATCCCGAGGTGCGGCACACCGCGCACGGTCAGACCGTGCTCGAGCACTTCCTGTTCGACATCGCCGGGCTCGAACCGACGTGGACCATGGCCAACGTCGTCGACGAGCAGGTGGAGCGGATCCGCAGCCAGGTCGGCGACCGGCGGGCCCTGTGTGCGCTGTCCGGCGGGGTCGACTCCGCGGTTGCCGCCGCGCTGGTGCAGCGTGCGATCGGCGACCGTCTCACCTGCGTCTACGTCGACCACGGCCTGATGAGGGAGGGTGAGACCGAGCAGATCGAGCGCGACTTCGCCGCCGTCACCGGTGCCGATCTGCGGGTGGTCGACGCTCGGGCACAGTTCCTCGATGCCCTGGCCGGGGTGAGCGACCCCGAGGAGAAGCGGAAGATCATCGGCCGCGAGTTCATCCGGGTCTTCGAGCAGGCGGCGCTCGACGTCGTCCAGGAGGCGCAGGCGCACGGCGAGACGGTCGACTTCCTGGTGCAGGGGACGCTCTACCCCGACGTCGTCGAGTCCGGCGGCGGCACGGGGACGGCGAACATCAAGAGCCACCACAACGTCGGCGGCCTGCCGGACGACCTCACGTTCACGCTGGTCGAGCCGCTGCGGACGCTGTTCAAGGACGAGGTCCGGGAGGTCGGCGTCCAGTTGGGCCTGCCCGAGGCGATGGTGTGGCGGCAGCCCTTCCCCGGCCCCGGTCTGGGCATCCGGATCGTCGGTGAGGTCACCCAGGAGCGGCTCGATGTGCTCCGGAAGGCCGACGCCATCGTGCGGGCCGAGTTCACCGCCGCCGGGCTGGATCGCGAGATCTGGCAGTGCCCGGTGGTTCTGCTTGCCGACGTGCGGTCGGTCGGTGTGCAGGGCGACGGGCGCAGCTACGGCCACCCGATCGTGCTGCGGCCGGTGTCCAGCGAGGACGCGATGACCGCCGACTGGACACGCCTGCCCTACGACCTGCTGGCGCGGGTCTCCACCCGGATCACCAACGAGGTGCCCGAGGTCAACCGCGTCGTCCTCGACGTCACGAGCAAGCCGCCAGGCACCATCGAGTGGGAGTAAGGACGTCACCTCCGCCGCCCTGTGCGGTCAGCGCCTCCGGCGCGCTTTCCGCAGCTCGCCGACCAGCATCAGCGCCCCGCCGCCGATCAGCAGGACCCACAGGACGCCGCCGTCCCGGAACAGGAGCAGCGGGATGTCCGCGTCGGCCAGCAGCGCGATGGCCAGCAGGCTGAACAGCACGCCGGGGATGAGTGCCACCATGTCCACGCCGCGGCGCACCGGGGGCGGCGGGTCCTCGGTGGGCCATTCGTCGACCTCCTGCCAGGCGGTCGGCGTGGTCGGGAACTCGCTGTAGTCAGCCACGGGACACCTCCACGTCGCCGAGGTCGGAACTGATGGTGATCACGAACTCGGCGCGGCCGTCACCGGTCCAGGAGGCGGATCCGGTGCCCGGGTAGATCCCGTTCGTCGCGCTCTCGCCTCCGAAGAGATCGACGTTGCCGACGCCGTTGTCCACCGACACGCGGACGTCCGCCGACTGGGGCACGCGCACGGACAGGTCACCGAGGCGGTGGTCGATCCGGGTGGGGATCGGCTGGTGAACCGCGGTGAGGTCGACGCCGGTCAGGTCGACGGTCATGTCACCGACGGCCCCGCTGTACACGGGCCGGACGTCGGCCGCGGTCACCGGGCGGAAGGTCCGGTCACCGACGCCCTGGCCACCACGCCAGTGCGGCGCCGCAGACGAGGCCGTCGCCGCGAGGGTGAGGACGACGCCCAGGGCGATCAGGCCGCCCCGGGCCCGTCGTCCGCCGGTGAACGCGGCAGCCACGAGGCCCAGGCCGACGACGAGAAGCGCGGCGCCCAGGTAGCTGTGGGCGCCGAGGCTCAAGGCGCCCACGCGGGTGAGGAGCACCAGGACGCCGACGACGATCAGCAGCCCGGCGATGGTGATCCGGGGAACCGGGGAGCGGGGCTCCACCGGCCGCCGGCGGCGACCCAGCCGGTCGTGTGCCGCCGCGGGGCTCCCCGCGCCGCGACCATCGGCCGGCATGAGCAACCAGAGGAGCAGGTAGACCAGGATCCCCGAGCCGCCGGCGAAGGCGAGGGCGACGAAGCCGACCCGCCAGAGGAGCGGGTCGATGCCGCTGTACTCGGCCAGACCGCCGGCGACGCCGCCGATCATCCTGTCGGTCTCGCTGCGGCGCAGCCGGCTGAGGACCGGTCGACTGGGCGACGGCGGGAGCGCGGACGGCGGTTCCCAGCTCGGGGGGGCGGGGGGAGGGGCGGGAGGCGGAGCGGCTGTCATGAGAGGAAGCGTGCCGATCGGGCATCCCCGTGACCATCGGGGAAGCCCCCCATTCCACCCTGGTCCATCAACAGGGGTGATCACCCGTGTCGGCCGAGGGTCCGGCGGTGCGACCATCAGCAGCGTGAACACCGTCGTCCCCGAGTCGGCAGCTGCCGGAGCGGTCCCCCGGCCGCCCTTGGCGCGCCCGCGCTCGGGGCGGGTGCTGGCCGGCGTCGCGATGGGCACCGCCGCGCATCTCCGGCAGGATCCGCTGCTGGTGCGGGTTGCGTTCGTGGTCCTCGCAGCGGCGGGCATCGGCGTCGTCGCCTACGGGGTGCTGTGGCTGACCATGCCGGTGGCCGAGCCGGGTGCTGAGCCGACGGTGGCACTCTCGGCGGCGGCGCGGCCGAGCAAGCGGCAGATCCTGATCCTCGGTCTCCTCGGCCTGGTCGCCATGAGCCTGGTCGGCCAGCTCGCCTCGTGGAGCAGCAGTGTCGTCCTGCCCCTCGCACTGGCCGGTGCGGGGCTCGCTGTCATCTGGCGGCAGCTGGACATCGACCGCACGCTCGCCGTCCCCGGCGTCCGATGGGTGCTCGCCGGCGGGATCGCGCTCGCGGCCGGTGGCGTCGTCCTGCTGCTGGCCACGACGGGTCAGCTGAACAATGCGCGGAACGGATTCACGGCCACCCTGGTGATCCTGCTGGGCATCGTCCTGGCCACCGCTCCGCTGTGGCGGCGGCTGCTCGACTCGCGGGCGGCCGAACGCTCCGCGCGCATCCGTTCGGAGGAGCGCGCGGCCGTGGCGGCGCACCTGCACGACTCGGTGCTGCAGACCCTCGCGCTCATCCAGCGGCACGCCGACGAGCCCCAGGCAGTGAGCCGGCTCGCCCGCGGTCAGGAGCGGGAGCTGCGGACCTGGCTGTACGACCCCGCCGTCGTCCGCGAGGGCGGGACCTGGGCGGGCCTTGTCGCCGGGCTGGTGTCCGGGGTGGAGTCCGATCACGAGCTGCTCGTGGAGCCGGTCGTCGTGGGCGACGCCCCCGTCGACGCGGCGCTCGCAGCCCTGGGGGCGGCTACCCGGGAGGCGCTGGTCAACGCGGCCAAGCACTCGGGTGCGACCTCCGCCGACCTGTACACGGAGGTGACACCCGAGCGGGTGTCGGTCTTCGTGCGCGACCGCGGGAAGGGCTTCGACCCCGCGACCGTGCCGGATGACCGGCGCGGGCTCCGCGATTCGGTGAGCGGCCGGATCGCCCGCCTCGGTGGGACGGCGGAGATCCGGTCGGCGCCGGGGGAGGGGACCGAGGTGGAGCTGGTCCTGCCGAGGACGGCCGCGGGAGCCGGCGTGCGAGCTCAGCCGTGAGCGCCGTGCCGACGGTCTTCGTCGTCGACGACCACGCGATGGTGCGCGCCGGCGTGCGCGCCGAACTCGGGGACGACGTGACGGTCGTGGGTGAGGCGGCCGACGTCACGACCGCCGTCGAGGGCATCCGGGGAACCGTTCCCGACGTCGTCCTGCTCGATGTCCACCTGCCCGGCGGTGGTGGCCGTGCGGTGCTCGAGACCCTGCGCTCGGAGTTGCCGAACGTGCGGTGGCTCGCGCTGTCGGTGTCCGACGCCGCGGAGGACGTCATCGCCGTCATCCGTGCCGGAGCCCGGGGATACGTGACCAAGACGATCTCCGGCCCGGACCTGCTCGACGCGGTCCGCAGGGTCGCCGACGGCGATGTCGTGTTCAGCCCGCGCCTGGCCGGCTTCGTGCTCGACGCCTTCGCCGCCGCGGGCCCGATCGCCCCGGAACCCGCCGAAGAGGCGACCGATCCGGGGCTGGACCTGCTCAGCGCCCGCGAGCGGGAGGTGATGCAGCTGCTGGCCCGCGGCTACACCTACCGCGAGATCGGCTCGCGGCTGTTCATCTCGGTGAAGACGGTCGAGTCGCACGCGTCCAACGTGCTGCGCAAGCTCCAGCTGTCCAACCGCAACGAGCTCACCCGCTGGGCGGCGACCAACCGTCTGCTCTGACGCCGCTGGCTCTGCTGTGCCCCGACGAGGTCCGGGCGTCGCCGGTAGCGGCAAGAGGTCAGTCCGTATGGACGACCTGGAAGGCCTCGGCAAGCCGGCCCTCGGGCAGGCCGAACCGCTCCGCCGTCTGCGCCATCCAGGCGGTGACGAACTGCTCGAGGTCGGGGTTGTGGCCGACCTGGCTGACGTGCGAGCGCAGCGCCTTCCACTTGCGGTCGACGACGTCGGTGACGTCCACGGCATGGTCTGCCCGCGGGCTCGCGCCCAGCCAGACCTCGGACACGGTCCAGGCCTCCAGGCCCTCGTCGGCCAGCAGTTCGGGGAAGGCGAACGGGTTGCGGGCGTCGGGGTAGACCGCGCGCATCGCCGACTCGCCGACGGTCATGTGGTCGGGGTGGCTGGCGCCGATCCGCTCCCAGAACCGCTCCGGCGAGCTGGTCAGCACTCGCTGCGGGCGGACCTGCCGGATCACCCGGCTGATGTCGCGGCGCAGATCGAGGGTCAGCTCCAGCCGGCCGTCGGGGTACCCGAGGAACCGGACGTCGGAGACGCCGACCGCGGCGGCCGCCGCCCGCTGCTCGGCCTGCCGCAGCGGGCCCATCCGGTCGCGCGGGGTGTCGTCGAAACCTCCCGCGTCGCCGTCGGTGACGATGCAGTAGGTGACCTCGGTCCCCGCGGCGGTCCAGGTGGCGACGGTCCCGGCGCTGCCGAAGTCCACGTCGTCCGGGTGGGCGAGCACGCACAGCACTCGCTCGACGTGCTCGGCCGGACGTGCCGGCATGCCAGACGGAGAGGTCACCCAGCGGAGCCTAGGCGACCCGTCCGCCGCCGGCCCCACTGCAGGCGGTGCGGCCGCGAGGGACGAGACCGCCGGAGCGAGCGCGGCGACGCGCTCGCCTGGATCAGCCGTGCCACGTCGGTGGGCAGCCGGTAGGCGAAGGGAAAGCCCGGGTTCGACATGCATGGAAGAGGAACTGCGGCCGGCCGTGGATACAGCGCGGGCCGCGAAATCCCGGCTGATGCGACCGCGGCGTCAGAGCCGGCCGCGGCCCTGGCGGAGCAGCAGCATGCCCAGCGAGGCGCCGTCCGGACCGAGGGCCGCGCGGAAGCGGGAGAGCACCTGCTGCTCCCGGGAGAGCGAGAGCCGTGTGCCACCGGAGGCTGCGCGCAGCACGCCGATCTCCTGCGACACGGCCAGCCGGCGCTGCAGCAGCTCGATCAACTGGGCGTCGCAGGCGTCGATCTCGCTGCGCAGCTCGCCGATCCGCGCCGCTGGATCGGCAGGGGCGGCATCAGCGGGGGGAATGACGGCGGTGACGGTGCTCATCGGGTGTCCTTCGCGTGCTGTGGTGGCCGTGGGACCCCGGAAACGAAAAAACGCCCCGGGGCCTTCGGGCCCGGGGCGTCTGTTGCGGCTTCGCTCAGCCAGCGGTGACGGACACCGGATCCCGGTGACCGTAGTAAAAGCTGACCGTGGCGAGCACGGACCCGAGTGTGCCACAGCCCTCCTGTGATCGCCACGATCCGGGGGCCGGGTCCCCCATGGGGCGGGTGAGGCAGGCGTTCTCCGGCCTCCGGGGACGTCACCCCACCGGCTTAGAGTGAAGGGGTAATGAGCGATGTCATGAGCACTGTCCAGCCGGCCTTCCCGGGCACCGAGGCCCTGCAGCGCTCCGCGCCCGGCGCGACGGGGCGCGAACTCGAGCGCATGCTCGCCGGGCTGAACGGCCCGCAGCGCCAGGCGGTCGTCCACGAGGGCGGTCCGCTGCTGATCGTTGCCGGAGCCGGCTCCGGCAAGACCCGTGTCCTCGCGCACCGGATCTCCTACCTGCTCGGCGCGCGGCACGCGCAGCCCGGCGAGATCCTGGCGATCACCTTCACCAACAAGGCCGCGGGTGAGATGAAGGAGCGGGTCGCCGCCCTCGTCGGGCCCCGCGCGCGGGCCATGTGGGTCTCGACGTTCCACTCGATGTGCGTGCGGATCCTGCGGGCGGAGGCCGGCAAGCTCGGCCTGAAGTCGTCGTTCACGATCTACGACCAGGGCGACTCGGTCCGCCTGATGACGATGGTCGCCCGCGATCTGGACCTCGACGCCAAGCGGTACCCGGGCCGGAGCCTCGCCGCGCAGGTCTCCAACCTGAAGAACGAGCTCATCGACGAGGAGAGCTACGTCCCGCAGACAGCGCCGGAGAAGGTGCTCGCCGAGGTCTACAAGCTGTACCAGCAGCGGCTGCGCCAGGCGCACGCCATGGACTTCGACGACCTGATCATGAACACGGTCCACCTGCTGCAGGCGTTCCCGGACGTCGCCGAGCACTACCACCGGCGCTTCCGGCACGTACTGGTCGACGAGTACCAGGACACCAACCACGCGCAGTACGTGCTGGTGCGCGAGCTCGTGGGCACGGGGGCCGGCCCGGTGCCCCAGGCGGAGCTGTGCGTCGTGGGGGACGCCGACCAGTCGATCTACGCCTTCCGCGGCGCGACGATCCGCAACATCGACGAGTTCGAGCGCGACTACCCGTCCGCGACCACGATCCTGCTCGAGCAGAACTACCGCTCCACCCAGCGGATCCTGCGGGCCGCCAACCAGGTGATCTCCCGCAACACCGGCCGCCGTCCCAAGAACCTGTGGACCGACGCCGGCGACGGCGACCTGATCGAGGGCTACGTCGCCGACAACGAGCACGACGAGGCGGCCTGGGTCGCCGAGCAGATCGACGCGCTGGTGGACGAGGGAATCGCCCAGCCCAAGGACATCGCGGTCTTCTACCGCACCAACAACGCCTCGCGGGTGTTCGAAGAAGTGTTCATCCGCGTCGGCATGCCCTACAAGGTCGTCGGCGGGGTGCGGTTCTACGAGCGCAAGGAGGTCCGCGACGCGCTGGCCTACCTGAAGGTCGTGGCCAACCCGGCCGACGTCGTCAGCCTCCGCCGGATCATCAACACCCCGAAGCGCGGGATCGGTGACCGCGCGGAGGGCTCCGTCGAGAAGTTCGCCGACCGGGAGCGGATCGCCTTCGCCTCGGCGCTGCGCCGCTGCGCGGAGGTGCCCGACCTCGCCACCCGCTCGCTGAAGGCGCTGCAGGAGTTCGTCGCGCTGCTGGAGGAGTTCGAGCAGCTGGTGGAGACCGGCTCGGGCCCCGCCGCGCTGCTGGAGAGCATTCTCGACCGCACCGGCTACCTCGCCGAGCTGCAGGCCAGCACCGACCCGCAGGACGAGGGCCGCGTGGACAACCTCAACGAGCTCATCTCGGTGGCCGCCGAGTTCGAGGCGGCCAACCCTGAGGGCACGGTGACCGACTTCCTCGAGCAGGTCTCGCTGGTCGCCGACGCCGACCAGATCCCGGTCAGCGGTGATGACGCGGGCGTCGTCACGATGATGACCCTGCACACCGCCAAGGGTCTGGAGTTTCCCGTCGTGTTCCTCACCGCGCTGGAGGACGGCGTCTTCCCGCACCTGCGGGCGCTCGGCGACCCGCGCGAGCTCGAGGAGGAGCGGCGGCTGGCGTACGTGGGGATCACCCGCGCGCAGCAGCGGCTGTTCCTCTCCCGCGCCAGTGTGCGGACCAGTTGGGGGCAGCCGTCGTACAACCCGCCGTCCCGCTTCCTCGATGAGTTGCCCGCCGACACCGTGCACTGGTCCCGCCTGGAGCCGGCGCCGGTCTCCACCGGCTACTCCTCGGCCCAGGCACGCGTGGCGGCAACCGGCCTCTCGACCGGTGGCCTGCGCGGCGGTGCGGGGAACCGGCCGGTCATCTCCGTCGGCGTCGGCGACCGCGTCAGTCACGACGCCTTCGGCCTGGGCACCGTCGTCGAGGTGACCGGAGCCGGTGACAAGGCTCAAGCCACCGTCGACTTCGGCTCGTCCGGCACCAAGCGCCTCGTCCTCCGTTACGCCCCGCTGGTGAAGTTGTAGCCAGCCGCTCGGCGTGCGCCGATGCGCAGGTTCTCGCCCGCGAACTGCGCATCAGTGCCTAGCGTTGCCCCGCAGGAGGCGCACGCGCGACTCGTGCGCCGCGAGGATGTCGCGCCGGCAGGCCTCGGATGAGCCCGTGACCCGGACGAAGCTGAAGCGCAGGGTCTGCCAGCCGAGCGTCGCGAGCAACGCGTCGCGCCGGATGTCGGCCTCCCGTTGGGCGCGGGAACCGTGCCACGCGGCCCCGTCCATCTCGACCGCCAGCATCGACTCCTCGCATGCGGCGTCCAGCACGAACGTCTCGGATCGGACGGCCACTCGGCGCTGCTGGACGAACCGGGGCATGCCCGACGCGCGCAGGACGTGCAGGCAGCCCCATATCTCGAGTTCGCTCTGGCAGCCGTCGGCGAGCAGGCTGACCAGCCGCGACAACTCGGCCCGCCCGGAGAGCCGTGGCTGCCGCGAGAGCTCGGCCCGCAGCTCACGCGGCGAGCACAGCCGGCGACGGACGGCGGTGATGGCCGCCGCACGGATCGCTGCGTGTTCCAACGGGGCCGGGCGCGCCCAGGTCTGCACGACAGCACGCTCGATGGCGCTGACCGGAAGACCGTCGACGCGGCGGCGTTCCGCGTAGGCATCGGCCGCGCGATGAACCACCACACCGGTGGGCCCACGTCCGCTCCTGTCCGGATCGACGGTGATGTGCACCGGGCCGGGCGGATGGGCCACCAGTTCCCACAGGGCGAGCGCGGTCACATGGCTGGCGACGGCCTGGCCCCGATGGAGCGCCGCCGCCACCCGGATCCGCCAGCTCTCGGCAGCACCCGGTAACGCCAGGACGCCGGGGCCCAGGCGGACCAGCTTCCCGGCGGCCACCCACGTCCGCACGGTGCTGCGGCTGACGACGGCGAGCAGGTCGGACGCGGGAATCCAGCCCGTATCACCGACGATCAGTCGCGGGTCCCTGGCCACGCCTCAGCCTGATCGGCTGCCGTCCTCTGTGGCGGGCCGGCGCGAGATCTGTGGACGACGACCTACGCCGTGCACCGATGCGCGGGTTTTGACCCGCGAACTGCGCATTCGTACCCACGGTCGGGCAAGAGGCTTACACGTGCACCCCGTGCTCGGCGAGCCAGGGCCGGGGGTCGAAGGGGCGTCCCTCGATGCCGCCGCGGTGGATCTCGTAGTGCAGGTGCGGCCCGGTGGACTGACCCTGGTTGCCGACCTTCGCGATCTGGTCGCCGGCGTGCACGATCTCTCCGGGCTGAACGCTGTAGTAGCGCATGTGGCCGTAGATGTGGACGTTGCCGTCGGCGTCCTGGATGTAGATCGCGTTGCCGAACCCCGTGGCCGGGCCGGCTCGCAGCACGACGCCGTCCGTGGCCGAATAGATCGGCGTGCCCAGCGGAGCGGCGAGGTCGATACCCCAGTGCATCTGGCCCCACCGCATGCAGTAGCAGGTGGTCAGGACGCCATGGGTGGGAAGCACCGTCTTGGGTTCGCGGGCCGCGCGCGAGGCGGCCAGTTCGCCCAGCCGGGCGCGGGCCTCGGCAGCGGTGATGCCGCGGCGGACGCCGGCGCTGTCCATGCCGCCGGTGAGAGCCAGCTGGGAGTCCCCGCCGAGGCCGTAGTCGGAGGCGCTGATCGTCACCTCCGCGGGGCCGCCACCGAACAGGCTCGGCAGGGCGGCCAGGACGGCGCCGGCGATGAGGGCGGCGAACCAGAGGGGCGCCCGTCGGCCGGGAGGATGGGGCAGGCGGCGGCCGCCCAGCGGCCGGGAAGCCCTGCGCCGAGGGGCGGGCTCGACGGTGTCGACGGGCCCGGCGGGGGCGCTCTCGGTCCCGGGTCGCTCGAGGACCTGGGCGGCGCTGCTGCGGGACACGACGCACCTTTCCGGACGAGCGCTCTCCCGTGGGCGCCCGGAAGGCGCTCCGTCGGGGGAGCGACGGCGGCTGGGACGTCCGGAGTGGCGACGTCCGCCGGTCGGTACCGGCGCCGTGACCGAACCGTAACGATGCGTGAGGGCCCGACCAAGCACCGCAGATGACGTGTCGCGATGTAGACAACACGTCACGTTCGGGACGATCGGGAAACGATCACGGGCAGCCGCGAACCCCGGCCAGGGGCAGGGGCCGGGTGCGGGGGAACGGGGTCAGGCGACCGCTGCCCGGGTGGGCGCGGCGGGGACGACGCCCCCACGGAGGCCGGCGAGCGTCGCGGCCACCTCGTCCAGGACGGTGCGATGGATCGGCAGGGTCATGTGCCCCACGCCGCGGACGAGCACGTTGCGGGCGGCAAGGTCCGGATGATCGCAGCGGGCCGAGTTCGTCGGCAGGACCACCTTGTCCAGATCGCTGTAGATCGCGGTGACCCTCGTGCTGCAGGACGGCGCCGGCTCGGCCAGTTCCTCGAAGATCGGGGAGCCGGGCCGCAGCTGGCGGACCAGCGGCGTGGGCAGCACGTGCGCCCAGACGGAGCCCTGGTGCGGCGTCCCGAGGGTCACCAGCGACTCCACGCGGCGGGCGCCGCGCTGCCGCTGGACGTAGTACCGGGCGATGAGCCCGCCGAGGCTGTGGCCCACCACGTGCACCCGGTCATAACCGGTCTGCTCACAGATGCTCTCGATGTGCTCGCCGAGGTCGCGGGCCCCCTCGGCGATGTCGGTGAGCAGTGGGCTGTAGTTCCACGAGCAGACATGGGCGAAGCCGCGGCGCCGGAGACTGCGCCGCATCACCGTGAAGACCGAGCGGTTGTCGACCAATCCGTGCACGAGCAGCACCGGGACGCGTGCGGCCAGCGGATCCGTCGCGAACAGTGCCCGGACGGCGGGGGACTGCCCGCCCGGCCGGTGACGGGGATCTGGGCGCAGAGCCTCGGTCCTGGTACCCAGCGGGTACATGAGCACGTGAGCGCCGACCCAGGCGAGTTCAGTGAGACTGCCGGCCAGGGTCGCGGCGTTGCACAGCGAGCGCAGGCCTCCTCGTGGCGCTCCGTCCGGAATCGCCTCGGTGTGCGACTCTGGACAGGAGTCCGGGCCATTCGATGGGCGCATGGCCGATTCCTTCCCCGTCTGTCCTACCGGTGACGGGCACGGGTTCGGCCTCACCTGTGGAGCGGTGCACCACCGTCTGTGCTCCGTTCACCGCACCGTAATGCCCCCGTGTGGTGAACGTCACACAGGTGTCGCCCGGCCCAGAGCGATCGACACCCGTTCGTGACCGAACGAGACGAAGGGGGAACCTTGTCCGCCCGCGACGCCCGTACCGGGGCCGCCCGCGACCGCCCGGCGCCCGGCAGGAACACCGACGCCTCCCGCACCCGCTCAGGGCGCTCGGACGACGGCGCTCCGGTCCTCCCGTCCGTTCGTCGTAGCGGGGGGAGCCGAGACACCGCCGCGGTGGAGGGTTCTCCGTCGCCGGACGGGCTGGTCGTCGGCACCGTCCCGTTCGCCGCTCGGCTCGCCGGCATCGTTCTCGTCCTCGCCGGCCTGGTGGGTGCCGTCGCGCCCTTTCCCACGTATCTCGTGGTGGGCGGCCGGCAGATCTCCCAGGCGACCGGGGTCGCAAGCGTGCTCGTGGCCCTGCTCGTCCCGCTGCTCCACATCGCCGTCGGGGCCTGGCTCGTGCGGGGCGCGGTCCCCAAGTTCGGGCTCGCCTACGCCGGCGTCGCGGCCACGCTCGCCGTGGGGGAGGTGCTGATCGAGCTGTACCGGGGCAGTAGTGCCACGTCCCGTCCCGGGGTCGAGGTGATCGCCGGCGAGCGGGTCCTGACCAGCAGCGTCGCCGTGGGCGCCGGCTGGGTCCTCGGGGTCGTGGCGCTGTGCCTGGCCGTACTCGCCGGCCTGTGCGCCGCGGTGGCCTGGGGCCGCACCGTCATGGACGACCGAGGTTCGCTGGATCCCGCCCGGTCCGTGCTGGCCGGAGCCGCCGTCCTGCTCGGTGTGTCCGCCGTCCTCAGCATGGCGCTGCCGGCGGCCGACGTGCCCGCCCAGCTGGTCACCGATCCGTCGACCGGCATGCAGACGGTGGTGACGCGCGAAGGTCCGCAGGCGCTGCTCGAGCGGCCGGGGCTGGCGCTGCTCGGGGGGCTGCTCCTCGCCGGCGGCGTTCTGCTGTGCTCGGTCGTCGCACCCTCGCTCCGGCCGCGACTGGCCACGGTCGGCGGACTGCTCGCGATCAGCGCCGTAGTCCTCGCGGACGGGCTGACCGGGCTGCGTGACGCCGTGGTCTCACCCGACCTGGACTGGACGCTCCCGGGCGTCGTTCTCGTTCTCACGGGTCTCGGCTACGCCGGGCTGACGGCGCTGGCCTGGAGAGTGCGCCGCCGAGCCTGACGACGTAGTGAACGGCCCTCCTGCAGGGGCCCGGCGCGAGCCTGCGAGCGGTGGGGGGCAGGGGGGGTCCTCTTACTAAGCTGGCCGGCGTGGTGGACGAACGCATCCGGGTGGTCATCGGCAAGCCGGGCCTCGACGGGCACGACCGAGGGGCCAAGGTGGTGGCCCGCGCGCTGCGGGACGCGGGCATGGAGGTCGTCTACACCGGCCTGCACCAGACTCCCGAGCAGATCGTCGAGACGGTCGTGCAGGAGGACGCCGACGCCGTCGGGCTCTCCGTGCTCTCCGGCGCGCACATGACACTGTTCGCCCGGTTGGCCGAGCTCATGGCCGAGCGCGAGGTGGACGACGTCGTCGTGTTCGGCGGCGGCATCATCCCTGACGAGGACATCCCGGAGCTCGAGCGCCTCGGGGTGGCGCGGATCTTCACTCCGGGCGCCACGACCACCGACATCGTCGACTGGGTGCGGGCGAACGTCGGGAGCCCGGCCGGGACCTGAACCGGGCCCCCTCCTGTCAGTTGACGACCGGCACCGTGAGCTGCTGGTCGAGGCCCGACCCGGTGGTCAGCGTCATCGGCTGGGTGGCGTCCGACCCGCGGTAGGCCATGTCGCCACCGGCCAGCACCACAACGAGCCGGTGGCCGGCCGCGAAGCGGTGCACGATCCCGGGCAGCTCGATGGTCACCGGCCGGGTGACGTCGGCGACGCGAACCGGCGAGATCACCCGGTGCGGCAGCTCGATCGCGCCGTCCGGCCCGACGTCGTACAGCTTCGCGTAGGCCACCAGCTGGCCGCCCGGCCCGGCGGCCTGCGAGAGCGCCACGGACGGCGCGTCCAGCTGCACGGTCAACCGAGGTGAACCCACGACGTCCATCGGCCTGGCCAGCGGCGTCGTGGCGAACCGGATCGCCGAACCGGGGGGATCGGTGACCGGCTGGGTCTGGTCGAGGGCGGACGTCTCGGTGTAGTTGGGGCCGACCGGCGCCAGATTGCCGTACCCGCTCGTCCCGGAGCGCACCTGGCTGGGCTTTGTCACCAGGTCGCCGTCCGTGCCGGGGGTGCTGGTGCCCGACAGGTAGTAGGTCTGCTGCTTGCCGACCGGGTAGGACGGCGCGGTCGCGTAGGCCTTGGTGATGTCGTGCGTGGCCTGGAAGACCCAGTCGCGGTAGTAGCTGAAGTTCTGCGGCGGGGCGGTGCCGCGGTTGCGGACGTAGTAGTCGAACCAGGCCAGCGCGGCGCGGCCCTGAAGGGACTGGGTGGGGTGCCGCAGGTCGAGCTCGGACGGGTCTCGGCTCTGGTCGCTGTGGCCCCACGACTGCCATTCCAGGGCGACCGGGGTGCCCTGCCGCTTGAGCGCCGTGTACGTGGCCACCGACTCCTGCAGGTTGAACAGGGTGTCGGCCTGTCCCTGCCCCAGCATCGTGGGCACCCGGATGTCCTTCATGTACGTGGCCACTGAGTTGGAGCGCAGGAAGTCGATCGACGCCTGGCTCGGGTAGCCCAGGGTGCCGACCTCCGCGAGGGCCTGGCACACCTGGGGCTCGAAGTTCCCGCAGTTGTCGATCAGGTTCGGTGCCTTCGCGGGGTCGAGCAGGGCGCCGGCGTCCGAAGCGCCGTCGCCGACCCCGACCGAGGTGAACAGCGATGCCCACTCGTACTTGAAGACGCCGGTGCCCGACGAGCTCACCGAACCGCTGCGGGCGGTGCTCCGCGGCAGGCCGCTGTTCTCCGGCGCCAGGGAGTAGGCCAGGTCGTTCCAGGTGATCAGCGGGACCATCGCGTCCAGCCGGTCGGTGCCCTGCTGGTGCTCGAAGCCGGCCGCGGCGAACTGGATCTGGCCGCCGTAGGAGCCGCCGGTCATACCGACCTGCGGGTCGTACCGCTTGTCGGTCGTCGCGTCCTCACGCACCACCTGGTCGATGTGCACCGGCCGGCCGGTGGCGTCGTCCTTGGCGGCGATCGACGGGTCGCCGCCGAGAAAGCTGATGAGCTGACTGGCCGCGGCGCCGTCGTGCTCGCGGTCGTCGAGGGTGATCGGGCAGTTGTCGCCGTCGACGAACCCGAGGCCGGTGTAGGAGAGCGTCACGTACCCCTGCTCGCCGAAGCCCTGGGCGAGGCCGGCCTGGTCGGCCTTGGTGCCGCCGAATCCGTTGGTCACGAGCAGCGCCGGCGCCGGTGCGGCCGAGGAGACCCCGTCGGGGATGTACAGATCGGCGTCGATGTCACAGGTGCGGTCCTCGGGGCCCAGATGCGTCACCGTGATGGTGAGGTCGATGGGCTGGATCTCCGCGGCGGACGCGGACGGCGCGAGCGCGGCCAGCCCGCCGGAGGCCAATGCGGCGGACAGCAGGACGGTGGCGGCGCGTCGCACTGGGAACTCCTCGTCGTCGAGGCGGATCGGACAGGCACGTGCGGGCAGGCTGAGAGGCCCGAAGGGGTGACGCATCCTGTGATGCGCCCCACCTCGTCCCCGCCCCTACAACGCCCGGAGGCGCGGGGAGGTTACGGGCGAGCTACGGTGCTTGCTCGTGGATCTCTTCGAGTACCAGGCCCGTGACTTGTTGGCCTCGCACGGTGTTCCCGTGCTTCCCGGCGGCGTCGCCGTGACTCCCGAGCAGGCAGAGGCGATCGCGCGCGAGATCGCCGCCCCCGTCGTCGTCAAGGCGCAGGTGAAGGTCGGCGGCCGCGGCAAGGCCGGTGGCGTCAAGCTCGCCGACAGCCCCGAGGAGGCCAAGGCGCGGGCCCAGGACATCCTCGGCCTCGACATCAAGGGTCACGTCACCCACAAGGTGATGGTTGCCCAGGCGAGCGACATCGCCGCCGAGTACTACTTCTCCTACCTCCTCGACCGCTCCAACCGGACCTTCCTCGCCATGGCGTCGGTCGAGGGCGGCATGGAGATCGAGGAGATCGCGGTCACCAAGCCCGAGGCGCTGGCCCGCATCCCGATCGACGCCACCACCGGTGTGGACGAGGCCAAGGCGACCGAGATCGTCGACGCCGCGAACTTCCCCGCCGACGTGCGCGACCAGGTGATCGCCATCGCGGTGCAGCTGTGGGAGGTCTTCGCGCAGGAGGACGCCACGCTGGTCGAGATCAACCCGCTGGCCAAGGCGCCCGACGGCACCGTCCTGGCGCTGGACGCCAAGGTGACCCTCGACGAGAACGCCGGGTTCCGGCACCCCGAGCACGCCGCGCTCGAGGACGCCGCCTCCGCCGACCCGCTCGAGGCGCGGGCCAAGGAGAAGAACCTCAACTACGTGAAGCTCGAGGGCGAGGTCGGGATCATCGGCAACGGTGCCGGCCTGGTCATGAGCACGCTGGACGTCGTCGCCTACGCCGGTGAGGAGTTCGGTGGGGTCAAGCCGGCCAACTTCCTCGACATCGGCGGCGGCGCCTCTGCGGAGGTCATGGCCAACGGGCTGGAGATCATCCTGTCCGACCCCGCCGTGAAGAGCGTGTTCGTCAACGTCTTCGGCGGAATCACTGCGTGCGACGCCGTCGCCAACGGCATCGTCTCCGCTCTCGGCATCCTCGGCGACGAGGCGACCAAGCCGTTGGTCGTCCGGCTCGACGGCAACAACGTCGACGAGGGTCACCGCATCCTCGCCGAGGCCAACCACCCGCTGGTGACCGTGGTCGACACGATGGACGGCGCCGCGCGCCGGGCCGCCGAACTCGCCGCCTGATCGCCGCCCTTACTTCGGACAGGACACCAGAATGTCGATCTTCCTCAACGAGAACAGCAAGGTCATCGTCCAGGGCATGACCGGCTCCGAGGGCAGCAAGCACACCCAGCGCATGCTCGCCTCCGGCACCGCGATCGTCGGTGGTGTGAACCCGCGCAAGGCCGGCACGACCGTCGACTTCGACGGCGCCAGCGTCCCGGTCTTCGGCGGGGTCGCCGAGGCGATGAAGGAGACGGGTGCCGACGTCAGCGTCATCTTCGTGCCGCCGCCGTTCGCCAAGGCCGCCGTCATCGAGGCCGTGGACGCCGGAATCGGGCTCGCCGTCGTCATCACCGAGGGCATCCCGGTGCACGACTCGACCTACTTCTGGGCGCACGCCCAGGGCAGCTCCACCCGGATCATCGGCCCCAACTGTCCGGGTCTGATCAGCCCCGGACGCTCCAACGCCGGCATCATCCCGGCCAACATCACCCAGGAAGGCAGGATCGGGCTGGTCAGCAAGTCCGGCACCCTGACCTACCAGATGATGTACGAGCTCCGGGACATCGGTTTCTCCACCGCCATCGGCATCGGCGGCGACCCGGTCATCGGCACCACGCACATCGACGCTCTCCAGGCCTTCCAGGAGGACCCGGAGACCGAGGCCATCGTGATGATCGGTGAGATCGGTGGCGACGCCGAGGAGCGGGCCGCCGACTACATCAAGGCCAACGTCACCAAGCCCGTCGTCGGGTACGTGGCCGGGTTCACCGCCCCTGAGGGCAAGACCATGGGCCACGCCGGCGCGATCGTCTCCGGTTCGGCCGGAACTGCGCAGGCCAAGAAGGAGGCCCTCGAGGCCGCCGGCGTGCGGGTCGGCAAGACACCGTCGGAGACGGCTCGGCTCATGCGGGAGATCGTCGGCGGCTGACGTCGCCAGAGCTCTCCACCGCTGCCCGGCGGCCTCCGTGAGGTCGCCGGGCAGCGGTGTCTCCGGGGTCGGCGGCTCACGGTCGGGCGACCCGGGCAAAACGACTGTTGCGCAGGCATGCCGGGACGTCCACGATGCGCGTGGGCACACCCCGACGCTCTGCGAGGAGATTCCTGCGATGACCTCCAGCCTGCCTCCCCAGCCGCCCTCCGGTGGCCCGCAGCCCGGGCAGGGGCAGCAGCCCCCGTACGGCCAGCAGCCGCCCCCGTACGGCCAGCCGGGGCAGGCGCCGCCGGGTTACGGACCTCCGCCGGGCTTCGGCCGGCCCGGGTCCCCCCAGCCCGCGGGTTCGGGGTTCTCGATGGACCCGAAGAAGCTGACGATGTCGACGTACGTCATCGCTGGTGGCACCCTGCTCTACCTGGTCCTGGCCCTCTTCCCGTGGTGGGAGTTCGGGGACACGTTCTTCGGTATCAGCTACAGCCTCAACGGCTTCAGTTCCGGGCTCGTCAGCTCCGCCTTCGTGCTCTTCCTGCTGGCGACGGCGTGGTCGGCGCTGCCCGCCTTCTACGAACTCACCCTCGGGTTCCCGCGGGCCTGGGTCACCGTGGGTCTGGCCGGGCTCGGCTTCCTGCTCACCCTGTTCGCCTGGTTCGACACCTTCAGCGTCGGCTTCTCGATCTGGGCCCTGCTCGGCACGCTCGACGCTCTCGTGATCACGATGTTCGCCGTCCTCACTCTGCTGCCTGAGTTGCGCAACCGCCCGGGGCAGGCCGGGCCGACCTACGCCCAGTCCACGTACGCCCAGCCCACGTACGGCCAGCCGGCGCCGCCTCCCGCCGCGCCGCCGACGTACGCGCCGCCGCCTCCCTCCACACCCGCGGCCCCGCCGCCGTACGGGCCGCCGGCCGGAGGTCCCCCGGCGCCGGAGCCGCCCTCGACCGTCTGACCGGACCGCGGGCGAGGGAACGTGATTCCCCTCGCCCGCGCGTTTGGTCCCGCCCCGGCGCGTGCGCCGACGATCCGTCCGACGGGCTTGCGAGAGTGGACGTGTGGTCTCCCTGCTCGCACGCCTGCCCTGGCGGGGGCGGGACGACGGGAACGGTCCCCGGTCGTTGCCGCTGCCCTGGCTCGCCGCGGCAGCGTCCGCCGCCGTCACAGCCGCCGGCCTCGTCGGCCTGGTGCTGGCCGTCGTCGTCGTCCAGACCCTCGATCCGTCCGGCGGGCTGCCCGTCACCGGATCGGTCGCGCTCGCGGGCCGGCTGTGGCTGCTCGCGCAGGGCGGTCGGCTCGACCTGGCATCCGGACCTGTCGTCCTGGCCCCCCTCCTGCTCACGCTCGGGATCGCCTGGGGGCTCGCTCGGGTCGGGCGCGGGATCGTCCGGGCCCACGACCTGACCGGCGCCCGTGACGCGGCGCTCAGCACTGGTGTCGCCGCGGGGGTGCATGTCGTCCTCGTCATCGCGCTGGTGCTCCCGCTCGCGTCGCCCGATGTCGGCGTCGGATTGCTCCGGACGACGGCCGGAGCGCTCGTGCTCGGCCTGCTGGCCGTCGGCTGGGGCGTGGCACGGGAATCGGGGCAGCTCGACGCTGCCCTCGACCGACTGCCCGGGGCCACGCGCCCGATGCTGCGGGGGGTGCTGGCCGGCGTCCTCACCGCACTGGCGCTCTGCACCCTGATCGTCGGCATCGCAGTGGCCGCTGACGCGCCGGGCTACGCCGCTGTGTCCGGGTCGCTGGGTGGCGCCGGCGCAGGCGCGGTCGGGCTGCTCGGCCTCGGCGTCCTGCTGCTGCCCAACGCGGCCGTGGCCGTGCTCGGGCTTGCCGCCGGCCCGGGCTTCCTCGTCGGCACCGGCACGCTGGTCTCCGTCCACGGGGTGACGCTCAGCCCGGTGCCCGCGCTGCCCTTGCTGGCGGCCCTGCCCGACACCCAGGCAGTTCCGCTGCTGGCGTTCGTCTCCCAGGTGGTGCCGGCGCTGGCCGGGCTGGTCGCCGGGATGACGATCGGCCGCTGGCTCACCGACGAGGACGGGGGTTCGGTGGTGGCGGGGCTGACCGGCATCGTGGCGGGGGTCGTCCTGGGCGTCGTCAGCGGCGTCCTGGTGTGGATCGCCGGCGGATCGCTGGGGGACGGCGCGCTCTCCGAGGTCGGGGCTCCCGCGCTGGCCACCGCGATCGCCGTCGCCGCGCAGAGCGGGATCGCGGCGGCGCTGGCGGCGGCGGTCACCCGCTGGCGGGCTCTGGGCTGAACGGCCCCGTCCAGAGGCTCGCGCCGAGCCTGCGAGGCGGGAGGAGGACGGGGTCCTTATAGGGTCGAGTGCGTGCCCGCAGCCCCCCCGCCCGTCCGGGCCCGGGTCGCCGTCCTGCTGTCCGGCACCGGTTCGCTGTGCGCGACGCTGCTGACCGCCGCCGACGATCCCGCCTACCCGGCCACCGTGGTCGCCGTCGGGAGCGACCGGCCGGCGGCCGGTCTCGAGCACGCCCGCCGGCGCAGGGTGCCGACCTTCACCTGCGCGCTCGGTGACCACCCCGACCGCGCATCTTGGGACCGTGCGCTGGCCGCGGAGCTGCTCGCGCACGACCCCGACCTCGTGGTGTCCGCCGGGTTCATGAAGCTGGTCGGCCCGGCGGTGCTCGAGGCCTTCGGTGGGCGGCTGATCAACACCCACCCGGCGTTGCTGCCGGCCTTCCCGGGCGCGCACGCGGTTCGCGACGCGCTGGCCGCCGGCGTGACGACGACGGGTGCCACCGTGCACATGGTCGACGCGGGGCTGGACACCGGACCGGTTCTCACGCAGCGTGCGGTCGAGGTGCGGCCGGATGACGACGAGGCGCGGCTGCACGAGCGGATCAAGGACGTGGAGCGTGTGCTCCTGGTGGAGACGGTGGCCCAGCTGGTTCCCACCCTGATGAACAGGACAAGGAAGACTTCTCGATGACCGACCGCACCCCGATCCGCCGCGCGCTGCTCGGTGTCTACGACAAGACCGGCATCGAGGAGCTGGCCGCGGGACTGGCCGCCGCCGGCGTGGAGCTCGTCAGCACCGGCGCCACTGCCGCCCGCATCGCCGCCGCGGGTATCCCGGTCACGCCGGTCGAGCAGGTGACCGGCTTCCCGGAGTGCCTCGACGGCCGGGTCAAGACGCTGCACCCCGCGGTGCACGCGGGGATCCTCGCCGACCGCCGTAAGCCCGAGCACGTGGCCCAGCTGGACGAGCTCGGCATCGCGCCGTTCGACCTGGTCGTGGTGAACCTCTACCCGTTCACCGAGACGGTCGCCTCGGGGGCGAGTCCGGACGCGTGCGTCGAGCAGATCGACATCGGCGGGCCGGCGATGGTGCGTGCGGCGGCGAAGAACCACCCGTCGGTCGCCGTCGTCGTCGACCCGTCGCGGTACGGGGACGTTCTGGCGGCGGTGGCCGGGGGCGGGTTCACCCTCGCCGAGCGGCAGAAGCTGGCCGCGGCGGCGTTCCGGCACACCGCGAGCTACGACATCGCCGTCGCCTCGTGGATGGGCAACGTGCTGGCGCCCGACGACGACAGCGGCTTCCCGGCGTGGGTGGGCGCGAGCTGGGAGCGGGCCGACGTCCTGCGCTACGGGGAGAACCCGCACCAGCGCGCCGCGCTCTACCGGGGTTCGCAGCCAGGCCTGGCGCACGCCGAGCAGCTGCACGGCAAGGCGATGTCCTACAACAACTACGTCGACACCGATGCCGCCTGGCGGGCCGCGTACGACCACAAGGACCCGTGCGTCGCGATCATCAAGCACGCCAACCCGTGCGGCATCGCCGTCGGCGCGGACATCGCCTCGGCGCACCGCAAGGCGCACGCCTGCGACCCGGTCTCGGCCTTCGGTGGCGTGATCGCCGCCAACCGGGAGGTCGACCTCACCATGGCCGAGCAGGTGGCCGACGTGTTCACCGAGGTCGTCGTCGCACCCTCGTTCACCGACGACGCCGTCGCCGTCCTGACGGGGAAGAAGAACATCCGGCTGCTCCGGCTGCCGCACGTGCCGGGCGCGGGGGCGGAGCTGCGGCCGGTCAGCGGGGGGCTGCTGCTGCAGACCAGGGACCTGATCGACGCCCCCGGAGACGACCCGGCCACCTGGACCCTGGCGGCCGGCGAGCCGGTCGACGCCGCCGGCCTGGACGATCTGGTGTTCGCCTGGCGGGCGGTGCGCGCGGTGAAGAGCAACGCGATCCTGCTCGCGCACGACAAGGCGACCGTCGGCGTCGGCATGGGGCAGGTCAACCGGGTGGATGCCGCCCGGCTCGCCGTCTCGCGTGCGGGGGAGCGGGCCCTCGGCTCGGTGGCCGCCTCCGATGCCTTCTTCCCCTTCGCCGACGGCCTGCAGGTGCTGCTCGACGCCGGCGTGCGGGCCGTCGTCCAGCCGGGCGGCTCGGTGCGCGACGAGGAGGTC
The DNA here is from genome assembly GCA_025465355.1 of Blastococcus sp. GTDB lineage: Bacteria > Actinomycetota > Actinomycetes > Mycobacteriales > Geodermatophilaceae > Blastococcus_B. The sequence continues at coordinate 29,098 of JAODNN010000141.1, forward strand.
ATCGCTGCGGCCGCCGCGGCGGGGGTCACCCTCTACCTGACCGGCACCAGGCACTTCGCGCATTGAAAAGGGACCCCGTGCCCCCCACCCCTCGCAGGCTCGGGGCGGGCTCCCACATGGGGCCCAAGCCGCACGTCGGGCCGCCGGAGGACGGCGGCTCGTACGAGGGCGAGGACTTCGCGCGCGTCGACTGGTTCGGCGTCGAGCTCTCCGGCGTCACGTTCACCCGCTGCCGGTTCGACGACGCCTCGCTCGAGGAGCTGGTCACCCGGCGGTGCGTCTTCGAGGAATGCGTGCTCACCGGTGTGCGGATGGGTGGCGCGCGGCACGTCGGCACGGCGTTCCTGTCCTGCCGGTTCGACCGCGCGAAGCTCTTCTATGTCACCTGGGAGGGCTGCAAGCTGACCGGCTCGTACTTCCCAGGGGTGCAGCTGCCCGGGATGACCTCGACCGACTGCGACTGGAGCTACGCCTCGCTGCGCGGCGTGGACCTCTCCGGGACGGACCTCTCCGGCCAGCGGTTCCGGGAGGCCGACTTCACGGACGCGGACCTGCGCGAGTGCGATCTCCGGAACGCCGACCTCGACCGGGCGCGCCTGCAGTCGACGAAGCTGCGCGGCGCGGATCTGCGGGGTGCCTCGATGGACGAGGTGAACTGGCGGGCGTTCGAGCTGACCGGTGTCCAGCTCGATCTCGTGCACGCCGTGCAGTTCGCCCGCGCGCACGGCGCCGTCGTCGCGAACTGAGGTCAGACGGGTGCTGTCCTCGGGCGGGTCAGCAGCGCCTTGAGGCTGCCGAGCAGGCCGAAGCCGCCGACGGCCAGGGCGAGCCAGAACCCCGTGTCGAAGGCGTCGAACTTCCAGGTGGCGGCCGCGAGCGGGACCAGCAGACCCGCCGCTACGACGACGGTCACGACCAGCGCGACCAGGCCGAGGAAGCGGTGCGCTCGGGCCGGCAGCAGCACCAGCAGACCGATCAGGAAGAGCACGCCACCGCCCAGCACGATCGCGAGTGGCTGCCATAACCCGGTGCTCACCAGGTGGCCGGGGGAGGAGAACCCCTGGCGGACCAGGGCGAGGCCGGTCGCCGTGCTGCCCTTCACCCAGGGCGCGACCAGGCTGAGCGCCGCCGCGACGCCGGCCAGGACCAGCAGCAGACCGGCCAGGATGTCCGGCCGGCGGAGGGCCACCGGGCCCGTCGAGTACTGGGGCGCGGTGGTCTCGGGCGCGGCCGCACCCGGCGTGCTGGACTCGGACACCTGCGTACCTCCGGGGTCGGTGGTGGCGGGGCCGCTCACCCGACCGGCCCCGCTCGCCTCTGGGAGCCTAGGGCCGCACCGATCCGCGCGGGACCTCGTCGGGCAGACTGTGCGTCGTGCCCGCGACGATCCTGGACGGCAAGGCAACCGCGGCGGCGATCCGCGCCGAACTGACCGAGCGCGTGGCGGCACTGGCCGCCGCCGGACGCCGCCCGGGCCTCGGGACGCTGCTCGTCGGTGATGATCCGGGCAGCCGCTGGTACGTGAACGCCAAGCACAAGGACTGCGCCGAGGTCGGCATCGCCAGCATCCAACGCGAACTCCCGGCCTCGGCCACCCGGGCCGACGTCCTGGCCGTGGTCGAGGAGCTCAACGCCGACCCGGCCTGCACCGGTTACATCGTCCAGTTGCCGCTGCCCCCGCAGATCGACGAGTACGCCGTCCTCGAGGCGATGGCCCCGGCGAAGGACGCCGACGGGCTGCACCCGGTCAACCTCGGCCGGCTGGTGCTCAATGTGCCGGGCGCCCTCCCGTGCACCCCCGTGGGCATCGTCGAACTGCTCCGGCGCTACGAGGTGCCGATCGCGGGTGCGGAGGTCGTCGTCGTCGGCCGCGGGATCACCGTGGGCCGGCCGCTCGGCCTGCTCCTGACGCGGCGCTCGGAGAACGCGACCGTGACGCTGTGCCACACAGGGACGCGGGATCTCGCGGCGCACGTGCGCAGGGCCGACATCGTGGTTGCCGCGGCCGGGGTGCCGGGGCTGATCACCGCCGGGATGGTCAAGCCCGGGGCCGCGGTCCTCGACGTCGGGGTCAGCCGGGTGGACGGGAAGATCGCCGGCGACGTCGCCCCCGACGTGATGGACGTCGCCGGGCATGTGGCGCCCAACCCCGGCGGCGTGGGCCCGATGACCCGCGCCATGCTGCTGCAGAACGTGGTGCTGGCCGCCGAGCAGGCGGCCGCACTCCAGGCCCTCTCCGCCTGAGGGCCCCATGTCGATGACCCGCCCGCCGCTCTACGTCCGCCGGCCTGTGGTCGCGGGGCTGATCCGGCAGCTGCCGCTGCTGGCGGTGCTGGTCGCGGTCGGCGTGGGACTGCTCCTGGTCGCTGTGGACCACTGGCGCAAGGGGCTCATCGTGGTCGGGCTCGCCCTGGTCGGGGGAGCGCTGCTCCGGCTGCTGCTCCCGGAACGGCGGGTCGGCTTCCTGGCGGTTCGAAGCCGGCCGATCGACGTCGCGCTGATGGCCGGCACCGGGCTGCTGCTCACCGCCATCGCCGTGGCGATCGTGGGCGGCTGAACCGCCGTCCGGCCACGCGCAGGGGCCCACGACCGACCCCCTCGGGCGAGTGCGGCCGTCCGACGATAAGTTGGCGGCCATGGCAGAGAAGTCGCGGAACGGCAAGGTCACGGTCGTCGGCGCCGGTTTCTACGGCTCCACCACTGCTCTCCGGCTCGCCGAGTACGACATCTTCGACACCGTCGTCCTCACCGACATCGTCGAAGGCAAGCCCGAGGGCATCGCACTGGACATGAACCAGTCGCGGCCCATCGAGGGCTTCGAGACCAAGGTCGTCGGTGTCGGCGGCGGGTCGTACGAGGGCACCGAGGGGTCCGACGTCGTCGTCATCACGGCCGGCCTCCCGCGCAAGCCCGGCATGAGCCGGATGGACCTCATCGAGACCAACGCCAAGATCGTGCGGGACGTCTCCGAGAACGTCGCCCGCACCTCGCCCGACGCCGTCGTCATCGTGGTCTCCAACCCGCTGGACGAGATGACCGCGCTGGCGCAGCAGGCCACCGGCTTCCCGAAGAACCGGGTCATGGGGCAGGCCGGCATGCTCGACACCGCGCGCTTCACGAACAACGTGGCCGAGGAGCTCGGCGTCCCGGTCAGCTCGGTGAAGACGCTGACCCTGGGCTCGCACGGGGACACGATGGTCCCGGTGCCGTCGCGCTGCACCGTCGACGGCAAGCCGCTGTCCGAGGTGCTTCCCGCCGACCGCATCGAGCACCTGGTCGACCGCACCCGCAACGGTGGTGCCGAGGTCGTGGCGCTGCTCAAGACCGGCTCGGCGTACTACGCCCCCTCCGCCGCGGCGGCCCGCATGGCCAAGGCCGTGATGGAGGACTCGGGGGCCGTCATGCCGGTGTGCGCATGGGTCGACGGTGAGTACGGCATCTCCGGCGTCTACCTGGGCGTCGAGGCCGAGATCGGCCGCCAGGGCGTCCGGAGGGTCGTCGAGGGCGACCTGTCCGAGAGCGAGAAGGCCGCCCTGCGCGAGGCGGCCGAGGCCGTGCGGGCCAAGCAGGCCGACGTAGCCGACCTCTGAGCCGTCCACGGTTCAGAGTCTGTAGAGAGGGACTACTGACGTGAGCAAGATCAAGGTCGAGGGCACCGTCGTCGAGCTGGATGGCGACGAGATGACCCGGATCATCTGGCAGTTCATCAAGGACAAGCTGATCCTCCCGTACCTCGACGTGAACCTCGAGTACTACGACCTCGGCATCGAGCACCGCGACGCCACCGACGACCAGGTGACGATCGATGCGGCGGAGGCCATCAAGCGCCACGGTGTCGGCGTCAAGTGCGCCACCATCACGCCGGACGAGGCGCGCGTGGAGGAGTTCGGCCTCAAGCAGATGTGGCGGTCCCCGAACGGGACGATCCGCAACATCCTCGGCGGTGTCATCTTCCGCGAGCCGATCATCATGCGGAACGTGCCGCGGCTGGTGCCGGGCTGGACCAAGCCGATCGTCGTCGGCCGTCACGCCTTCGGTGACCAGTACCGAGCCACCGACTTCCGCTTCCCCGGCGAGGGGACGCTGACGATGACCTTCACGCCGAAGGACGGCGGTGAGCCGATCGAGCGTGAGGTGTTCCAGTCGCCCGGTGCCGGTGTCGCCATGGGCATGTACAACCTGGACGAGTCGATCCGCGACTTCGCGCGGGCCTCGCTGAACTACGGCCTGCAGCGCGAGTACCCGGTGTACCTGTCGACCAAGAACACGATCCTCAAGGCCTACGACGGCCGGTTCAAGGACCTCTTCCAGGAGGTCTTCGACTCCGAGTTCAAGGACAAGTTCGAGGCCGCCGGCATCACCTACGAGCACCGGCTGATCGACGACATGGTCGCGGCGTCCCTCAAGTGGGAGGGCGGGTACGTCTGGGCCTGCAAGAACTACGACGGTGACGTGCAGTCCGACACCGTGGCGCAGGGTTTCGGCTCGCTGGGCCTGATGACCTCGGTGCTGATGAGCCCCGACGGCCGGACCGTGGAGGCCGAGGCCGCACACGGCACCGTCACCCGCCACTTCCGGCAGCACCAGAAGGGTGAGGCGACGTCGACCAACCCGATCGCGTCGATCTTCGCCTGGACGCGGGGCCTGGCGCACCGCGGCAAGCTCGACGAGACCCCGGCGGTGACGCTCTTCGCCGAGACGCTCGAGCGGGTCTGCATCGACACCGTCGAGAGCGGTCAGATGACCAAGGACCTCGCCCTGCTGATCTCCAAGGACCAGCCGTGGCTGAACACCGAGGATTTCCTCGCGGCCATCGACCGCAACCTGCAGAAGGCCATGGCCGGCATCCGCGCCTGACGTAGATGCTCGCTCGACCGGCGGCCCCCGACCTTCCGAGGTCGGGGGCCGCCGCGGCGTCAGGCGAGGAGCTGGGTCCACCACGGGCCGCCGGGGCCGTCGGCCACCCCGACACCCATCGACTCGAGGCCGCAGTCGAGGATCGCCGCCTGATCCGTGTCGTCGGCCAGCCAGCCGGCCACGACGGCGGCGGGGTCGGAGGTGCCCTGCGCGATCATCCCGGCCCGGGCGCCGTGGTCCAGGACGGATCCGTTGACCGGGTCGTCCAGGCTGAAGAAGCCACGGTCCCGCATGGCCGCACTGTGTGCCTGCGCCGTCGCGGCCAGCGTCGCGTCGCTGACGAGCGCGTCGCAGCCGGACCGCGCGCGGGCGTCGTTGACCAGGGCCAGCACCTGCTCCTCGGCACCCGGCACGGAGGCGGGGGAGGGCGTGGCGCCCGACCCCGAACCGGTCGGTTCGGACGACGGAGGGCTGTCGGACCCGCTGATCGGCGAGCCGTTCGAATCGTTCCCCGACAGGGACGAATCCGCGGACGAACCCGCGGACGACGACGTCCCCGAGGATGCCGAGCCGCCGGAGGGGGACGCACCCGGGGCGGGCGCACCCACCGTGTCGCCGGCGCCGCCGCCCGACGCTCCCTGGGACGACGCCCTCGAGGACGTCGTCCCGGGACCTCCCTGGGCCGTGCCCGGCGCGGCGGTGATGTCCGAGCTCGTGGTGCCACTGGCGATCGCGCCGGCGAACGCGGCCGATCGGATCGGCTGGCCGTCGACGCCCATCACCACGGGGGAGGAGCCGTCGGCCGCCGGGGAGGCGGACGACGAGGCGTCCAGGGCGACCGTCGGCGTCCCGTCATCCCTGCCCGAGACCACCGGGATCGTGAGCATGAGAGCGGTGACGCCGAGGATCATCGCCGCACCGAGCAGGAGCCGTCCGGTGCGGTACCGCAGGCTGCCGCGCAGCAGGAGACCCCACCGGGTCAGGGCTCCGGTGAGGCGGGCGGTGAACGGGGGACCCACGGGGCGGTGGTGCACTGGTGACACCTCACGGGGTGGCTGATCACGAATCGTTACCGAGATGAAGACTAACGGTGCGCGCAAGGTCACCTTCAGTCCTTGCGAGATAGGTCACGGCAGGATGCTCTGGGCCCGCCTGAGGGCCCGCCGGAGGGCCCCGAAGGGCACCAAGTCCCCACCCCGTCGGCGTCGAGCAGGCACCATGGGACACATCCGCACTAACCGAGCACCCCGAGGAGCGCGCCGCCGGTGAGCGACGTCTGGCTCAGCATCGTCATGGTCGTCGTCTTCGTCCTCATCGGCGGCGCCTTCTCCGGCGCGGAGATCGCCCTGGTGTCCCTGCGCGAGTCGCAGGTGCGCGCGATCGCCGAGAACGGGCGGCGCGGGCAGGCCGTGCAACGGCTGCTCAGCGACCCCAACCGCTTCCTCGCCGCCGTCCAGGTCGGCGTCACCCTCGCCGGGTTCTTCTCCGCAGCCTTCGGTGCGAGCACCCTGTCGGCGCCCGTCGCGCACTGGCTGGAGGGCCGGGGTCTCAGCACGGGCCTCTCGGACACGCTGGCACTGGTCCTCGTCACCATCGCGATCAGCTATCTGTCACTGGTCGTCGGCGAGCTCACCCCCAAGCGGCTCGCCCTTCAGCGGGCCGAGGGGTTCGCGCTCGTCGTCGCCGCGCCGCTGAACGCGATCGCGAAGCTGGTCCGGCCCCTCATCTGGCTGCTGTCGAAGTCCACGGACCTGCTCGTCCGCCTGCTGGGTGGCGACCCCAAGGTCAGCGGTGAAGCGATCAGCCAGGAGGAACTGCGGGACCTGGTCGCCGCGCACGAGTCGCTCACCAGCGACGAGCGGAAGCTCATCGACGAGGTTTTCCGCGCGGGCGACCGGGAGGTGCGGGAGGTCATGACCCCGCGCACCGAGGTGATGTTCCTCGACGCGTCCACGACCGCGAGCCGCGCCGCCAGGCAGGTCGCGGACTCCAGCTGGTCACGATTCCCCGTGGCCGGCCGCGACGAGGACGACGTCGTCGGGTTCGTGCACGTCCGGGACCTGTTCCTGCCCGGCCATCCCGCCGGCCGGGCGGCCACCGTCGGGGACCTAGCGCGCGAGGTGAAGCGGCTGCCCGGCACGGCCGGCGTGCTCACCGCCCTCAGCGAGATGCGCCGCGAGAACCAGCACCTGGCGATCGTCGTCGACGAGTACGGCGGCACCGACGGCATCGTGACCCTGGAGGACCTCATCGAGGAGGTCATCGGGGAGATCTACGACGAGTACGACGACGAGGTCGTCCCCGACGGGAAGGACTCACCCGACGGCCCGCGCGAGGTCGACGGGCTGCTCAACCTCGACGACTTCACCGAGGTCACCGGACTGCGGCTGCCCGAGGGGCCCTACGAGACGGTCGCCGGGTACGTCCTCGCGGAGCTCGGCCGGCTCCCGGCGGTCGGCGACACCATCGAGGTCGAGGGGCGCACGCTCACGGTGCTGGAGCTCGACGGACGGCGGATCGCCCGCCTGCTCGTCGACCCGCCTCCGGCCCCGGCGGACGCCGATTCCGACGACGCACACAGCGAGGCCCCGGCCGGCTGAGCCGATGGCCCCGAAGGAGATGGATCAGGCGCGGGCCCGGGCGATCTCCCAGGCGTCCCGCACGATGCCGGCCAGGTCGGTGTGCTCGGGTGTCCAGCCCAGCTCCGCCCGGATGAGGTCGCTCGAGGCGATCAGCTGCGCCGGGTCACCGGGGCGCCGCTCGCCGACGACGACGGGGATCGGGTGGCCCGTCACCTCCCGCGCCGCGTCGACCACCTCCTGGACCGAGAACCCGGTGCCGTTGCCCAGGTTGTAGATCCGGTGCTCGCCCGCGGCCGGCGCCGGCAGGGCGAGCAGGTGCGCCGCGGCGAGGTCGCCGACGTGCACGTAGTCGCGGATGCAGGTGCCGTCGGGCGTCGGGTAGTCCTCGCCGTAGACGGTGAGGGACGCCCGCCGGCCGGCGGCCACCTGCAGGGCGATCGGGACGAGGTGGGTCTCGACGGCGTGCCGCTCGCCCCGCCCGTACGCCGCGCCGACGACGTTGAAGTACCGCAGGCTCACCGCGGCGAAGCCGTGCGCGACCGCGTACGAGGTCAGCATGTGGTCGACGGCCAGCTTGGAAGCGCCGTAGGTGTTGGTCGGCCGGGTGGGTGCGTCCTCGCGGATCGGCACCGACTCCGGCTCCCCGTAGGTGGCCGCCGTCGAGGAGAAGACGATGCGGCGGCACTCGACGGCGCGCATCGCCTCCAGCAGCGCCAGCGAGCCGCCGACGTTGGTGTGCCAGTAGTCCTCGGGGTGCTGCTGGGAGGCCCCGACGAGGCTCTTGGCCGCGAAGTGCAGCACTGCCTCCGGCCGGACGTCGGCCAGCACGGGGGCCGAGTCGTGCAGCGAGACCCGGGCGAGGGCGGCCCCTTCCGGCACGGCGTCTGCGTGCCCCGTCGACAGGTCGTCCAGGACGGTCACCTCGTGGCCGTCGGCCAGCAATGCCGCCGTGACTACGCTGCCGATGTAGCCGGCTCCACCGGCGACGAGTACGCGCATGTCGCCAGCCTAGGGGCGACGCGAGAGGAGGTCGGGACCTCGTGGTGACCGCACGCCCCGCGGTGCAGGGGCTGCCCGCCTACAAGCCGGGGCGCAACCCCGCCGATCTGGCACGGGAGATCGGGGTCGACCGGGCCGTGAAGCTGGCCAGCAACGAGGTCGCCTTCCCGCCGCTGCCCGCCGTCGTCCAGGCGCTGACCGCCGCCGCCGGCGAGACCAACCGCTACCCCGACAACGGGGCCGTCGTCCTCACCCGCGCGCTGGCCGACCGGTACGGCGTGGACCCCGGCCAGGTGGCCACCGGCTGTGGCGCCGTCACGATCTGCCAGCAGCTGGCCCAGGCGTTCAACGACCCCGGGTCGAGCATCGCCTTCGCGTGGCGGTCGTTCGAGATGTATCCGCTGCTGGCCCAGGTGGCCGGGGCCCGCGCCGTCCAGGTGCCGCTGGTGCCGGGGCGTCCGGGAAGTGCCTCCCCCGACACGCACGACCTCGAGGCCCTCGCCGCCGCGATCGACGACACGACCCGCCTGGTGTTCGTCTGCAACCCCAACAACCCGACCGGGACGGCGGTGCGCCGCGCCGAGCTCGAACGGTTCCTCGACGCGGTGCCGGCGTCCACCCTCGTCGTCCTCGACGAGGCCTACCGGGAGTTCGTCACCGACCCCGACGTGCCCGACGGCATCGAGCTGATGCGGGGGCGGCCCAACGTCGCCGTCCTGCGCACCTTCTCGAAGGCGTGGGGCCTGGCCGGTCTGCGGGTCGGCTACCTGGTGGCCGAGGACCCTGCCGTCGCCGAGGCGGTCCGCAAGACCCTCGTGCCGTTCAGCGTCTCCAGCCTCGCCCAGGCCGCCGCGGTCGCCGCGCTGGCCAGCGAGGAGGAGGTACGGGCCCGGTGTGCCGCCGTCGTCGCCGAGCGCGACCGGCTGACCACCGCCCTGCGGGAGCGGGGGCTGGACGTCGCGGACAGCCAGGCCAACTTCGTCTGGTTGCCGGTGGGGGAGCAGGCGGCGGAACTGGCCTCCGCGCTGGAGGCGCGGGCGGTCATCACCCGGCCGTTCGCGGGCGAGGGAGTGCGGGTCACGGTCGGCAGCCCGGAGGAGGACGACGTCTTCCTCGCGGCTCTGGACGACCTCGGCGTCGCCGCCCTGCGCCCGGTGATGCCGGCGGTCTGAGAGGTGCGGAACGGGACAGCCGGGAACGCCGGTCCCGTGCGGCTGGTTTGATGGCTGGCGTGCCTCTTCCCCGTGTCCTCTCAGGCATCCAACCGACGGCCGGCTCGTTCAGCCTCGGCAACTACCTGGGTGCCTTGCGCCAGTGGGTGAAGCTGCAGGACAGCACCGAAGCGTTCTACTGCGTCGTCGACCTGCACGCGATCACCCTGCCGCAGGATCCCGCCGAGCTGCGCCGCAGCACCCTCGTGTCCGCCGCCCAGCTGCTCGCCCTCGGGGTCGACCCCGCCCGCAGCACGCTGTTCGTGCAGAGCCACGTGCCCGAGCACCTGCAGCTGTCGTGGGTGATGGAGTGCCTGACCGGTTTCGGCGAGGCCAGCCGGATGACGCAGTTCAAGGACAAGAGCCAGCGGGAGGGCACCGGCGGTGCCACGGTGGGGCTGTTCACCTACCCGGTGCTGCAGGTGGCGGACATCCTCGTCTACCAGGCCGATCAGGTGCCCGTCGGTGAGGACCAGCGGCAGCACGTGGAGCTCACCCGTGACCTGGCGACCCGGTTCAACAGCCGGTTCGGGACGACGTTCACCGTGCCGGAGGCACTCATCCCGCCGGACGCCGCCAAGATCCTCGACCTGCAGTCGCCGGACAAGAAGATGAGCAAGAGCCTGCCGCCGGCGGGCACGGTCTATCTCCTGGACGATCCCGCCGTGACGGCGAAGAAGATTCGTTCCGCGGTCACCGACACCGGCCGCGAGGTCGTCGCCGATCCCCTGGAGAAGCCAGGGGTGACCAACCTGCTCGCGATCCACAGCGCGCTCTCCGGCCGCAGCACCGCCGAGCTGGAGGAGCACTTCGCCGGCCGCGGCTACGGCGACCTCAAGAAGGAACTCGCCGAGGTGGTCACCGAGTTCGTCACGCCTGTGCGCGCCCGCACGCTCGAGCTGCTCGATGACCAGGCGGAACTGGAGCGCATCCTCGCCGCGGGTGCCGCCCGCGCCCGCGAGGTCGCCGCCCCCACGGTGGCCGCCGCCTACGACAAGGTCGGATTCCTGCCTGCGGCAGCGGGACCGCGCCCATGAACGACGACACCTTCGTCCCGCGCCGCAGTACGCCGCCGTTGACCGCCGTCCTCGGCGTCGTCGTCCCCCTGCCCGAGCCGTGGGCCCAGCTGTTCGTCGACTGGCGCGGCAAGGTCGGCGACCCCCAGGCGAACGTCGTCCCGCCGCACGTGACGCTGCTGCCGCCGACCGAGGTCCCCGTCGCCGACCGGGCGGCCATCAGCGCCCACCTGGCCGAGGTGGCCCGGGCTCACCCGTCGTTCGACATGCATCTGGCCGGGACGGGCACCTTCAGCCCGGTCTCGGACGTCGTCTTCGTCGCGGTGGCCCGCGGCATCGGCAACTGCGAGCTCCTCGCCAACGACGTCCGGCAGGGGCCGCTGGCCCGCACGTTGTCCTTCCCGTACCACCCGCATGTGACGGTGGCCCACGACGTCCCGGCCGACATGCTGGAGCTGGCCTACAGCGGCCTCGCCGACCTGTCCGCGGAGTTCCGGGTGGAGCACTTCACCGAGTTCGAGCAGACCCCCGGCGGGGCGTGGGCCATCGCTCGCGAGTACCCGCTCACCGGACCGCCTCGCTGACCTCCGGGGGTGCTGCGGGGGGACGTCGCCCCCATCTGTGGCGGCGGCCCAGGAGCGTCGCGGCCACGACGAGCACCGCGCCGACAGCCAGGACGCCGGGAACGACAGTCGCGGCGGCCCGCTTCGCGTCCGCGCCGGGGACCGGAAGAACCGGATATGTCGACGCCACCTTCCGCGGCCCGCTCGTGGCCGTCGGCGGCGCCGCCGTGTGCGCCGCAAGGTCGGCAGGCGTCACCAGCGTGCCGACCCCGGGAGTACCGGCCGGCACCGAGAATCCCCAGTCGAGCAACCGCGCGGCCTGGTCGGCGGCGCGCAGCGGCAGACGCTCGGTGTCCATCACGCTGACCACGAGCCGATGTCCGTGCCGCTCGGCCGCGGTGACGAAGGTGTGCCGGGCCGCGTCGGTGAAGCCGGTCTTCCCCCCGAGGTTGCCCGGGTAGGCCTTCAGCAGCGGGTCCTGGTTCTGGATCTGGTAGCCGGCGTTCCAGCCGGGCACCCCCGGGATCTGTGCGGTCGGGGTGCGCAGCACCGCGGCGGCGGCCGCCCGTGCGAGGAGGGCGCGGAAGATCAGTGCCAGGTCGTACGGCGAGGAGGACTGTCCCGCGACATCGAGCCCGGACGGCGTCCCTGCCACGGTGTCGTAGGCGCCGATGGACGCCGCCGTCTCGTTCATCGCCCGCAGCGTGACGTCCACCCCGCCGGCGGCACGGGCCAGCGCGTTGGCCGCGTCGTTCCCCGACTGCAGGATCAGCGCCTGGAACAGCAGCGACACCGGGTACCGGCCGCCCCGGACCAACCCGACCCGGCTGCCCTCGATGTTCTCGTCCTCGGTGGTGCCCACGACGATGCGGCGCGGGCTCAGGAGCGGCTGAAGTGTGAGCAGGGTCAGGGTCTTCAGCGTGCTCGCGGGGTAGTAACGGCCGTGCGGATCGCGGGCGGCCAGCACGGCGCCGGTCCCGGCGTCGGCCACCAGCCAGCCGGCGGCGGCGAGGCCCGCCGGCAGCGGGGGAGCGCCGGCGGCGACCACCACACCGCGGGTGGCCAGCCGCGGACCGCCCACCGTGCTGCCGTCGGGTGCCGAGCCCTGGGGAGGCCGGCCCGGATAGGGGGCGGTCGGGGTCGGTGCCGACGGCTCCGCCCTGGCCCTGGGCTGGTCGGCGGCCGCCGACGCCGCGCCGGCGAGCACCAGGAGCCCGGCAAGCAGGACGGCACACCAGAGCCGCGCGGCGCGCAGGCGTCGTCCCATGAACCGGAACGCTAGGTCGCGGCGGGCGGAATCGCCTCCGGACCGGGGCGCTACCTCTCGGTGTCCGGTCGCTGGAGGGCAGCCTGGGCTTCGCAACGATCGGATCTCAGTCCGGGCCGCACCGGTGGAGGGCGCCCGACACGCGGATAGCGTGCCCAGCGTCGTGTGTTCGTACCGGCCGGTCAGGTCGCGGCGGCACAGGTTTCTGCACCCATCGGGATGTGCCGTCACACCTCCGGCAGATCCCCCCAGAAAGGAGATCGTCTTGCGCCGAGCGCGGATGATGAAGACCGCAGCGCTGCTGCTGGCCGGCAGCCTGGCGCTCGCAGCCTGTGCCAGCAGCCAGAACAACAGCAGCGCGAGCGGCAGCAGCAGCTCCGGCAGCAGCGCGGGCGGCAATCTGAAGATCGGCGTCGCCTACGACACCGGAGGCCGCGGCGACAAGTCCTTCAACGACTCCGCGTACGCGGGTATCCAGGCGGCCGTCAAGCAGCACGGCGGGAAGTTCACCGAGCTCAGCCCGAACGCCGACGCCTCCAACCGGGCCGACCTGCTCACCCAGCTGGCCGACCAGGGGTACAACCCGATCATCGCCGTGGGCTTCGCCTACAGCGACGTGCTCGGCGGCGTCGCCAAGCAGTACCCGAACGTGACGTTCGCCCAGGTCGACGGTGCCGCCGCTGCGCTCAAGACCCAGCCGGCCCCGAACAACTTCACCGGCCTGCTCTTCGCCGAGAACGAGGGCTCGTTCCTCGCCGGCGTGGCCGCGGCCCTGAAGACGACGGCCGGCCACATCGGCTTCGTCGGCGGCGTCGACACCCCGCTGATCAAGAAGTTCGAGGCGGGCTACATCGCCGGCGCCAAGGCGGTCAACCCCAAGATCAAGATCGATTCGCAGTACATCTCCCCGGCCGGTGACTTCAGCGGCTTCAACGACCCGGCCAAGGGCAAGATCGTGGCGGCGGGGATGTACGACGGTGGCGCCGACATCGTCTACCACGCGGCCGGTGGCTCCGGGCTCGGCGTGTTCAAGGCTGCTGCTGCCGCGAACAAGCTGGCGATCGGTGTCGACTCCGACCAGTACCAGACCGTGGGCGACCCGGCCCTGCAGGCGGTGATCCTGACGTCGATGCTCAAGCGCGTCGACAACGCCGTCCAGAAGTTCATCGGTGACTTCGTCGACAAGAAGGTCACCGGCGGCAAGGACGTCATCAACGACCTGAAGAGCGATGGCGTCGGCCTGGCCACCTCCGGCGGCAAGATCGACGACATCAAGACCCAGATCGACCAGTACCGCGCGAAGATCATCAGCGGGGAGATCAAGGTTCCGGTCACCCCGTGACCGCGGCGCGGGCCTGCCACGGCGGGCCCGCGCTCCACGGTCGACCCGATGGCGGGCCCGGGCGCACGGCGCCCGGGCCCGCTGTCGTTCATCTGGGGGTCCGGGGTGCCGACCCGGTGGCCGGGTGAGAGATCATGCGGCGGTGCCGCTGACGACGACGAGACGTGGCCGCGTCCCCCGCGGCCGCTGAGCAAGGGAGAGGGCCGCGAGATGGCCACACCAGGAGCACTCCCGGGCAGCACGTCCGGCGGCCCCGAACCGGGCGGGACGTCGACCGCCGCCGTCCCCTACGCGGTCGAGCTGCGAGGCATCACGAAGCGGTTCCCCGGCGTCGTCGCCAACCGCGACATCAATCTGCGCGTCCGCCGGGGCGAGGTGCACGCGATCGTCGGGGAGAACGGCGCCGGCAAGTCGACACTGATGAAGATCCTCTACGGCATGTACCGGCCGGACGAGGGCACGATCCTGCTGGACGGCACGCCCGTCACCTTCCGCAGTCCCGCCGATGCGATCGAGGCCGGGATCGGCATGGTGCACCAGCACTTCATGCTGGCCGACAACTTCACCGTCCTGGAGAACATCGTCCTGGGCAGCGAGCCGACGAGGGGCGGCCGGCTCGACCTCGGCGAGGCGCGCCGCCGGATCGGCGAGATCTCCGAGCGTTACGACCTCGGCCTCGACCCCGACGTCCTCGTCGAGACCCTGGGCGTCGGCGACCGGCAGCGGGTGGAGATCGCCAAGGTCCTCTACCGCGGGGCGCGCACCCTGATCCTGGACGAGCCGACCGCCGTCCTCGTGCCGCACGAGGTCGACGACCTGTTCGGCAACCTGGGCGAGCTCACGCGTGAGGGGCTCACGGTCATCTTCATCTCGCACAAGCTGGACGAGGTCCGCCGGGTCGCCGACTCGATCACGGTCATCCGCCGGGGTACGACGGTCGGCACCGCCGACCCGAAGACGACGACGGCGCGGCAGCTGGCCGAGATGATGGTCGGTTCCGAGCTGCCCTCGCCCGAGACCCGTGAGTCGACCGTGCGGGAGACGCCGGTGCTGCGGCTTCAGCACGTCACCGTGACCACCCCGGAGGGGCGCGCGGTCGTCGACGACGTCGGCCTCGTCGCGCGCGAGGGCGAGGTCGTCGGGATCGCCGGTGTCGAGGGCAACGGCCAGGCCGAGCTCGTCGACGCGATCATGGGACTGCGCCGGCTGTCCGCGGGCACCGTCGTCCTGGGCGACGAGGACATCACCGCGTGGAGTACCCGGGCCCGCCGCGAGGCCGGCCTCGGTTTCATCCCGGAGGACCGGCACCGCCAGGGCATGCTGCTCGAGGCGCCGCTCTGGGAGAACCGCATCCTCGGCCACCAGACCCGCCCGCCCGCCGTGAAGGGGCACTTCATCGACCGCCGGGCGGCCCGTGCCGACACCGAGCGGATCATGCGCGAGTACGACGTCCGGGCGCCTGGCCCCGACACCCTGGCCGTCGCCCTGTCCGGGGGCAACCAGCAGAAGCTGATCGTCGGCCGGGAGATGAGCGCGACGCCACGGCTGCTGGTCGCCGCCCACCCGACCCGCGGCGTCGACGTCGGCGCCCAGACCGTCATCTGGGAGCTGCTCAAGGACGCCCGCGCGGCCGGCATGAGCATCCTGTTGATCTCAGCCGACCTCGACGAGCTGATCGGCCTCTCCGACACGCTGCACGTGATGCTGCGCGGCCGCCTGGTCGCCACCCTCGACCCGGCCCGGCTGACCCCCGAGGAGCTCGGCGGGCACATGACCGGCGCCCGGACCGCGGCGGGTGCGGCATGACCCGCCTGCGCCGGGTCGGCCTCGCGCTCTTCGCCCCGGTCCTGGCCGTCCTCGTCGCCGCGGTCATCTCCTCGGCGGTCATGGCGGCGCTGCAGGTCGACCCCGTCCGCGTGTTCCAGGTGATGTTCGACTTCGGCAGCACGCCCGACGAGCAGGTCACCGCCCTCGTGGTGATCCTCAACCGGGCGATTCCCCTGTTCCTCGCGGGACTCGCGGTCGCCATCGCGTTCCGCATGGGGCTGTTCAACATCGGCGTCGAGGGGCAGTACCGGCTGGCGACGATCGTCGCGGCGGCCGTCGGCGCGGCGATCGTGCTGCCCGGGCCGTTGCACGTGCTGGTCATCGTGCTCGTCGCGATGGCCGTCGGCGCCCTCTGGGCGGGGATCGTCGCCGTGCTCAAGGTGACCCGCGGGGTCAGCGAGGTCATCAGCTCCATCATGCTGAACTTCATCGCGCTCGGGACGGCGTCCTACCTGCTGACCGGCCCGTTCCGGGGGAGCGCGCCCGGTGCCTCGATCGTCGCCACGAAGGACCTCCCCGAATCCGGCTGGTTGCCCGGCATCAACGGGGTGTTCAGCGCGCTCGGCCTGGTATCGCCGCCCCGGGAGCTCTACGGCTTCCTGCCGCTGGCGATCATCGCCGGGGTGGCCATCTCGGTGCTGCTCAACCGCACGCGGTTCGGGTTCGACCTCAAGGCCAGCGGCATGTCGCCGTCGGCAGCGAGCGCGAGCGGGGTCGACGCCCGCGCGATGGTGATCAAGACGATGTTGCTCTCGGGAGCGATCGCGGGGTTGATCGGCCTGCCGGACCTGCTGGGGAAGACCCACTCGTACACGACCGACTTCACCGCCGGTCTGGGCTTCCTGGGCATCGCGGTCGCACTGCTCGGCCGCAACCGGCCGGGCGGGATCGCTCTCGCCGCGTTGCTGTTCGCCTTCCTCGACCGCTCGCTGGTGCCGCTGCAGATCGCCAGCTATCCCGCCTCGGTCGTGACGATCATCCAGGGCACGATCGTGCTCGCCGTCGTGATCGCCAATGAGATCGCCCGCCGGATCGCGCGTCGTCAGGCGGAGCGGAGCAGCGTGCTGCCGGCGGCGGCGGGGCCGGGAGCCGGCGGCGGAGGACCGGGCACCGGCCCGACCACCCCGGCCGACGACACGGACGAGCGGCAGGGAGCGCAGGCATGAGCACGGTCGTGACGTCCGCCGGCACCGAGCCCGGCCGGCCCGCTTCGCGCGGTCCCGTCCTCAGGTGGCTGACCGGCGGGAACAACCAGACCCGGCTGGTCTGGTTGTTCCTGGGCGGCCTGGTGCTGCTGTCGGCCGTCCGCACGATCAGCGGAGAGCAGGCGCTGACGTCGTCGTCGACGATGACGGCCGCCCTGCTGCTCGCGGTGCCGATCGGGCTGGCGGCCCTGGGTGGGCTGTTCTCCGAGCGCGCGGGCGTGGTCAACATCGGCCTCGAGGGCATGATGATCCTGGGCACCTGGGGGGCCGGGTACGCCGGCTACCAGTGGGGCTGGGGCGCCGCGGTCATCGGCGGGCTGCTGTTCGGCGTGCTCGGCGGGCTGCTGCACGCGTTGGCCACGGTGACGTTCGGCGTCGACCACGTCGTCTCCGGCGTCGCGATCAACATCCTGGCCGCCGGCATCGTGCGGTTCCTCTCGGAGCTCTTCTACACCGGCAACAAGGCCGGTGGTGGCGTCACCCAGTCGCCGGCGCTGTCGAGCAAGCCGCCGGAGCTCACCGTGCCGGTGCTCTCGTCGGGACCGGACCTGCTCGGCAAGCTGGAGGGGCTGCACTGGTTCCTGATCAGCGACGTGGCGGGCATCCTCCGCGGCCTGACCCACGGGGTCGGGGTGCTCACCGTGCTCGCCGTCCTGCTCATCCCGGCGTCCTACCTGCTGCTGTGGCGCACCTCCTTCGGCCTGCGGCTGCGCTCCAGCGGGGAGAACCCGTGGGCGGCTGACTCTCTGGGCGTGCCGGTGTACCGGATGAAGTACATCGCGGTGATCATCTCCGGCGCTCTGGCCGGCCTCGGTGGCGTCTTCCTCGTCTTCATCGCCGGGATCTACCGCGAGAACCAGACCGGCGGCCGTGGGTTCATCGGTCTGGCGGCGCTCATCTTCGGGAACTGGCGGCCGGGCGGCCTGGCCGCGGGCGCGAGCCTGTTCGGCTTCTCCGACGCCCTGCAGTTGCGCAGCCGGACGGCGGTCGTCGCGCTGCTGCTCCTGGTCGCGGTGCTGCTCGCGGGGGTGGCCGTCTGGCAGGCCGTGCACCGCCGGGTCGTAAGGGCGATCACCGCGGCGGCGGTGGCCGCCGCCGCGCTGATCGGCTACCTGACCATCGACGTGCTTCCGCCGGGGATCGTCTCCTTCACCCCGCACATCACCACGCTCCTGGTGCTCTCGCTGGCCTCCCAGCACCTGCGGATGCCGCAGGCCGACGGGCTGGTCTACCGGCGAGGAGAGGACTGACATGAGCGGGATCGACTGGAACGCGCTGCGCGCCGCGGCCCGGGAGGCCATGACCCACGCCTACGCGCCCTACTCACGCTTCCCGGTGGGCGTTGCCGGGCTGGTGGACGACGGCCGGCTGGTCACCGGGTGCAACGTGGAGAACGCCTCCTACGGCCTCGGGCTGTGCGCGGAGTGCGGCATGGTCAGCGACCTCGCCCGCACCGGCGGTGGCCGGCTGGTCGCGGTCGCGTGCGTGGGCGGGGACGGGCAGCCGCTGATGCCGTGCGGTCGCTGCCGGCAGCTGCTGTGGGAGCACGGCGGGCCCGAGATGCTCATCGAGACCGTGTCGCTGGGCATCGTGGCGATGCGGATGGTGCTGCCCGACGCGTTCGGGCCCGAGGATCTGGTGGCCGCGGCCGCCCGGGAGGGCTGACGGGTGCCCGCATTCGACGCCATCGACGTCATCCGCGCGAAGCGGGACGGCCTCCGCCTGACCCCCGGGCAGATCCGCTGGGTGATCGACGCCTACACCCGCGGAGGGGTGCCCGACGAGCAGATGAGCGCGCTGCTCATGGCGGTCTTCTTCCGGGGGATGGACGGCGACGAGCTCGCCGTCTGGACGCAGGCCATGATCGACTCGGGTGAGCGCAAGGACCTCTCCTCGCTGAGCCGGCCGACCGCGGACAAGCACTCCACCGGTGGTGTGGGCGACAAGATCACCCTGCCTCTGGCGCCGCTGGTCGCCGCCTGCGGGGTGGCCGTGCCGCAGCTGTCCGGGCGCGGGCTGGGCCACACAGGCGGCACGCTGGACAAGCTGGAGGCGATCCCCGGCTGGCGCGCCGACGTCCACGAGCAGGCCTACCTCCGGCAGCTGGAGGAGGTCGGCGCGGTCATCTGTGCGGCCGGCGACGACCTGGCCCCGGCGGACAAGCTGCTGTACGCGCTGCGCGACGTCACCGGCACGGTCGAGTCGATCCCGCTGATCGCCAGCTCGATCATGAGCAAGAAGATCGCCGAGGGTGCCGACGCCCTCGTCCTCGACGTGAAGACCGGGTCCGGGGCATTCATGAAGGACCCCGGCTCCTCCCGTGAGCTCGCGCGCACCATGGTCGGGCTCGGGGAGGCCGCCGGGGTGCGCACGGTCGCCCTGGTGACGGCGATGGACCGGCCGCTGGGGCGCGCCGCCGGCAACGCCGTCGAGGTGGCCGAGTCCGTCGAGGTGCTCGCGGGCGGCGGTCCGGCCGACGTCGTCGAGCTGACCCTCGCCCTGGCCCGGGAGATGCTGGCGGGGGCGGGCCGGGGCGATGTCGACCCGGCCGATGCGCTGGCCGACGGGCGTGCGATGGACGTCTGGCGGCGCATGATCGCGGCCCAGGGCGGCGATCCCGACGCGTCGCTTCCGCGGCCTGCCGAGACGCACGTGGTGAACGCGCCGGCGACCGGCGTCCTCACCCGGCTCGACGCCTACTCCGTCGGGGTGGCGGCCTGGCGGCTCGGCGCGGGACGGGCGCGCAAGGAGGACCCGGTGTCGGCCGCGGCCGGCGTCGTCTGGACAGCCGGCGTGGGGGAGCAGGTCAAAGCCGGTCAGCCGCTGCTGGAGCTGCACACCGACGATCCGGACCGCATCGAGCGCGCGCTGGAGGCCCTCCAGGGCGCCGTCGGCATCGACACCGACGACGAGCCGTTGCCGCTGATCCTGGACCGCATCACCGCCTGACCCCCGGGCGTCGGCAAGATCACGCCGGGCGGCCCGGTGCGTCGCACTGTTGTAGGAGGAGACTGGGCGCTCGTGCAGAAGGACTCCCTCCTCCCCACCACTCGCACGCTCGCGGCGGGCCCCGAGAGGGAGCCGCTCGATCCGGCCGCCGCCATCTCCATCCGCGGCCTGGTGAAGCGTTATGGCGACTTCACCGCCGTCGACGGCCTGGACCTCGACATCCGCCGCGGCGAGATCTTCGCCCTGCTCGGGCCCAACGGTGCCGGCAAGACCACGACGGTCGAGATCTGCGAGGGCTACCGCAGCCGGGACGGCGGCGAGGTGCGCGTGCTCGGCGCGGACCCGGCGCACGGCGACCGCCGGTGGAAGGCCCAGCTCGGCATCGTGCTCCAGTCGGGCGCCGGCTTCAGCCAGCTGACCTGCCGCGAGATGCTGCAGGCGCAGGCCTCCTACTACCCCGATCCGCGCGACCCCGACGAGGTGCTGGAGCTGGTCGGCCTCACCGAGAAGGCGCGGGTGCGGGGCCGCACCCTGTCCGGCGGCCAGCGGCGCCGGCTGGATGTCGCGCTCGGCATCGTCGGCCGGCCCACCCTCTTGTTCCTGGACGAGCCGACGACCGGGTTCGACCCCGAGGCGCGCCGGCAGTTCTGGTCGCTGATCCGCTCGCTGCGGGACCTCGGGACGACGATGCTGCTGACCACCCACTACCTCGACGAGGCGGAGGCGCTCGCGGACCGGGTGGGCGTGATCGCCCACGGCCGGTTGATGGAGGTCGCCGTCCCCGCGGTGCTCGGCGGCCGTGAGACGGCGCCGGCGGTCGTCAGCTGGACCGAGGACGGCGCCCGGCGCAGTGAAGCGACGGCCACCCCGACGGCGTTCGTGCGGGATCTTGCGGCGCGGTTCCCCGGCGAGGTGCCGGACCTGGCGGTCGCGCGACCGACGCTGGAGGACGTGTACCTGAGGATGATCGGAGAGCCGGCATGACGACGACCACGGAGCGGCCGGTCCTTCCGTCGCTGGCCAGCGTGTACCGCTCGCGGGCGGGGGTGGAGCTGAAGGAGTTCTTCCGGCAGCGCGAGTCCGTCGTCTTCACCCTCATGCTGCCGGTGCTGCTGCTGGTCGTCTTCGGGGCGGTGCTGAACTACGACATCGGATTCGGCGTCACGTTCACCCAGTACTTCATGGCCGGGATCATCGCCGCAGGCATCCTCGGTGCCAGCCTGCAGAACATGGCGATCAGCATCGCCACCGAGCGCTCCGACGGAACGCTGAAGTCCCTGGCCGGCACCCCGATGCCCAAGTCGGCCTACTTCCTCGGCAAGGTCGTGCAGGTCCTCGCGGTCACGGTCGTGATCATCGCCGTCCTGCTGTTCATCGGCGTCGTGTTCTACGGCGTCCACCTGCCCACCGGCGGTGAGTGGTTCACCTTCGCCTGGGTGTCCCTCCTCGGCGCGACGGCCTGCACCCTGCTGGGCATCACGCTGTCCAGCGTCGCCAAGAACGGCCGGTCGGCGTCGGCCACGGTGACCCCGGTCGCGCTGCTGCTGCAGTTCATGTCCGGCGTGTTCCTGCAGCTCAGCTCGGTCCCCGTGTGGATGCAGACGGTGGCCTCGATCTTCCCGCTGAAGTGGATGGCTCAGGGCCTGCGCGCGGTCTTCCTGCCTCAGGCCCTCGCCGCGAAGGAGCCGGCGCACTCGTGGGAGCTCGGCCGGGTGGCCCTCGTCCTCGGCATCTGGTGCATCGTCGGGCTGGTGCTCTGCGTGCGGACGTTCCGCTGGCAGGACCGGTCGTGAGGAGTGGGGCACGTGGCCGCGGTGTCGTCCGGTAGGGCGACCGTGTCATAGCGTCAGCGTCGTGCCACTCCCGCTGACTGCCGAGACCGTCGCCCGCGCCCCCAAGGTCCTCCTGCACGACCACTTGGACGGCGGCCTGCGACCGCAGAGCGTGCTCGAGCTCGCCGACGAGGCCGGTTACCGCGACCTGCCCGCCTCGGACGCCGAGAGCCTCGGGCGCTGGTTCCGGGAGGCGGCCGACTCCGGCTCGCTGGTGCAGTACCTGGAGACCTTCGCGCACACCGTCGCAGTGATGCAGGGGCCGGAGGCGATCCACCGGGTGGCCCGGGAGTGCGCGCTGGACCTGGCCGCGGACGGCGTGGTCTACGCGGAGGTCCGCTTCGCCCCGGAGCTCGCCACCGCCGGTGGGCTCGCCATCGAGGCCGTGGTGGAGGAGATGGTGGCCGGGTTCGCTGACGGCAGCGCCGAGGCGGCGCGGGCCGGTCACCCGATCTCGGTCGGCGCCCTGCTGTGCGCGATGCGCCAGGCCGAGCGCTGGGAGGAGGTCGCGGGACTGGTCGTGCGCTACCGGGACGCCGGGGTGGTCGGCTTCGACCTCGCCGGCCCCGAGATCGGCTTCCCGCCGGACCGGATCCCCGCCGCCATCGACCTGCTCGACCGGGCGCACGGCCACCGCACCATCCACGCCGGCGAGGCGGCCGGCACCGAGAGCATCCGTGCGGCCCTGGAGGGCGCGCACGCGGAGCGGCTCGGTCACGGCGTGCGGATCGCCGACGAGGTGTTCGACGACGGCACGCTGGGCCCCGTGGCGCAGCGAGTGCTCGACAAGCAGGTACCGCTGGAGATCGCGCCGTCGTCCAACGTGCAGACCGGCGCCTACCCGTCGCTGGCCGCCCACCCGGTCGACCGGCTGCACCGGCTGGGCTTCGCGGTGACGCTCAACACCGACAACCGGCTGATGAGCGGCGTCTCGGCCAGTAGCGAGGTGCACGACGTCGCCACCACGTTCGGGTGGTCCTGGGACGACATCCAGACCGTGACCGAGCGGGGGGTGGGGGCCGCCTTCCTGCCCGAGAGCGAGCGGAACCGGCTGCTCACCGAGGTGGTCCGGCCCGGGTACGCGGCCCTCCGCGGCTGAGCCGTCGCGTCCGGGGTGACCGCGGCCACGCCCCTCCGGGGAATCTCCGGACGATCTTCGCTGCTACGGTAAGTAGCACCGGCACATCGGCCGGTCATCCTCCCGGACGGTTCGTCCGGGCATGAGCGCATCCGTGCAGATCCCGCGTTCCACACCTGGGCGCAGACGATCGCCAGTGAGGACGCCGGCTTCGCCGCGTGCCCTCCCTCTTTCACGGGACGCGCTCCGAGTTGTTACGGAGCCCCACCCCGCATGACATTGATCCACCCTGTCTCGTTCGAGTCGAACACCTCTGAGAACACCGTTCAGAGCACGTCCGAGAACACTTCCACCGAGAACACCAGCGCGGCCGAGACCGCCGTGGTCGAGGCCCCGGCCGAGCCGGTCGGCCCCACCTTCGGTCAGCTGGGCCTGCCCCAGCCCCTCGTCACGGCCCTCGAGCGGCGCGGTATCCGGCACCCCTTCGCGATCCAGACGTCCGCACTCCCCGACGCCCTCGCCGGCCGGGACGTGCTGGGCAAGGCCGCGACCGGGTCGGGCAAGACGCTGGCCTTCGGCCTTCCCCTCCTCGCCCGCATCGGCGCCGAGGTCAAGCACGGCCGTCGCGCCCCGCGCGGTCTGGTCCTCGTGCCGACCCGTGAGCTCGCCCAGCAGGTCCACGACAACCTGGCGCCCCTCGGGCAGGCCATCGACGTCCAGCTGGCCACCGTCTACGGCGGCGCCCCGATGTACCGCCAGATCCAACAGCTCCGCCGCGGCGTCGACGTCATCATCGCCACCCCCGGCCGGCTGCAGGACCTGATCAACCAGGGCGAGGCCACCCTCGCCGAGGTCGTCGTCACGGTGCTCGACGAAGCCGACTTCATGGCGGACCTGGGCTTCCTCCCGGTCGTCAAGGAGCTGCTCGACCAGACCGACCGCAACGCCCAGCGGCTGCTGTTCTCGGCCACGCTGGACGGCGAGGTCGACTCCCTGGTCCGCCGGTACCTCAAGGACCCGGCCCGGCACGAGGTCGTCCGCCCCGGTGGCGAGGCCACGCCGGCCGAGCACCTCGCCTTCAGCCTCGCGTTCCGCGACAAGCTGCAGGTCGCCACGGAGCTGGCGAGCCGCCCCGGCCGCACCATCGTCTTCGCCCGCACCCAACTCGGCGTGGACCGGCTGGCCGAGAACCTCAAGGCCGCGGGTATCCGCGCCGAGGCCATCCACGGCGGGCTGCCGCAGGCCGCCCGTCGCCGGGCGCTGGAGGAGTTCACCGACGCCCGCTCGCCGGTGCTGGTCGCCACCGACGTCGCCGCCCGCGGCATCCACGTGGACGACGTCTCGCTGGTCCTGCACTACGACCCGCCGACGGACTCGAAGACCTACCTGCACCGCTCCGGCCGTACAGCCCGCGCCGGTGCCGCAGGTGTCGTCGTCTCGCTGCTCCTCCCGGACCAGGTGGGGCAGGCCAAGCGCCGGTTCCGCCAGGCGAAGGTGGACCCGCCGGTCGACCGCATCCGTCCGGGTGACGCGCCGATCACCGAGCTGATCGCGTCCGGCGTTCCGGTGGAGCCCAAGGAGCGAACCCAGCGCGACAACCGCCGGGGTTCCGGTGGTCCTGGCGGCCGGCCGCATCGTGACGGCGGCCACCGCGGCGGCCCGCGCCGGTCCTTCGGCGATCGTCCCCGCCCCTCCGGTGAGCGGTCCTCGGGTGAGCGGTCCTACGGGGAACGGTCCTCCAGCGACCGTTCGTACGGCGAGCGCGGCCCGCGCTCTGGCGGGCGTAGTCGCCCGTCGCGCTACGGCAACTGATCCATCCGCACAGACGGCAGCGGCCGGTCCCGGATCTCCGGGGCCGGCCGCTGCCGTTCGTTCGGGGTCCTTCTTCAGTCGCGGAAGACCAGAGCCCCGCTGATCTGGGTGACGACCTCGTCCCACAGCGGCCGCAGGGCTGCCGCGTCCTGTGCCTCCAGCGTGGCGTCCGGCTCCCGCTCGCCGCGCGCCGCGGCCCGGCCCAGCGGGGAGGTGGGGTCGAGCAGCGCCTCGACCCGGGTGAGGCCGGCGTACTCGGCGAAGTCGCGGGCCCCCTCGATGGGCTGGGCGAAGGCGCGGTGGTCCATGAGACCGGCAGCACCGTCGGCGACCTCGGCGAGCACCTCGGACAGCTCGGTGAGGTCGTAGCGGTCCTGATCCGCCGGCAGCGGGGGGACGTCGGTCACGGCGACCTCGGGCCACGAGGCGATCTCGGTCAGGTCGTGGTCCTCGGTGCCGGCGCAGAAGGCCGCGAGGGCGGCGGGGGTGTCGAACAGGTAGATCTCACCGTTCCGGCCGAGGAAACGGGCGACGTCCTCCACGTAGCAGCGCAGGGTCACGCCCGCGCCGTCGGGCACCACCACCTCGACCGGCAGGATGCCGACGGACTCCCAGAACTCCCCGGCAGCAGCGACCGCCGCAGGATCGGCGGTCAGCCGGCTCCCGCGGGCGATCGTCCGTACGCCGGGGACCGCCTCGGCCGACGCCGTAGCCCCGCCCGCCGCTCCTTCGGCCTCCTCGGACAGCGGGTCGTCCTCCAGGTCGGCTTCGTCGAGTTCGTCGGAGTCCAGCTCGTCCCCGCCCGCCGAGGCAGGGGGGTAGTCCTCGAGGGTGACGGAGCCTGCGCCGGTCCAGTCGAGGTGCTCGTTGAGCTCCTCGACGACGTCCTCCCACAGGTCGTCGAGGAGGCCGCCCACGCCGATCCAGGCATCCTCGCCGGACCGGCCGACGAACGCCTCCACGCCCAGCCCGAGGGAGCCGATCTCCGGCTTGCTCACCAGCTCGGCGACAGCCTCGAACTCGTCACCGTCGTCGTCGTTGTTGTCCTCGTCCTCCTCGTCGTCGTCACTGGTGTCGAGGCACTCGGCCAGGCGGCCGACGATGTCGATCGTGGCGGCGAGCTCTTCGACGGCCCAGCGGTCGGGGTTCTCCGCGGCGATGTCGTAGACGCCGTCCAGGTCGAAGCGGTGGTCCTCGTCAGGGGTGAGGTCGGCGGCGCCGAGCTCTACGACGACCGGCCACACCGGGTGGTCGGCGAGGTCGTGGTCGGTGCTGGTGCGGCAGTACGCGGCGAGTGCCGCAGGAGTGGGGAAGAGGTGCACCGACGAGTGGCTGCCGGACTCCGGGTCGTCCTCGGTCGTGCCGAGGAACGCCTGCCATTCCTCGCCGTCCTCCTCCCACGGCGGTGCCCACAACGTGTAGCCGGTGCGGTCGTCGAGGGTGAGTGCGATCGGGACGATGCTGGGCCTGGCCACGGGGACACCCTGCCAGATGAAGGACCCCGTCCATCCCACCCCTCGCGAGCTCGGGGCGGGACCCGGGACGGGGCCGTCACACGCCGATCGGGTGCCAGACGGTCTTCGTCTCCAGGAACGGCGTCATCCGGGAGAGGCCGGGGTCGGCGGTCCAGTCCGGGTCGGAGGACTCCGGGCGGACGACGCGCTTGATCGTCCCGGCCGCCGAGCGCTCGAACTCCATGACCCGATGGG
>JAODNN010000148.1 GCA_025465355.1 Blastococcus sp.
GCCTGGCCAAGCTCGACGTGACCGGCGGCACCGAGACCGGCCGGGTGATCGCGGCCAACGCCGGCCGGTCCCTGATCCCCGTGACGGCCGAGCTCGGCGGCAAGGCGCCGGTACTGGTCTTCGAGGACGTCGACGTCGACAGGGCCGTCGCCGGCGCGCTGTTCGCCGCCTTCATCGCCACCGGCCAGACCTGTGTGCAGGGCGCGCGGGTGCTGATCGCACGGGAACTCTACGAGCCGGTGGTGCAGGCCCTGGTGAAGCGGACCCGCGCCCTGCGTCTCGGCGACCCGTTGGACCGGCAGACGCAGGTGGGCCCCCTGGTCTCCCGGGCCCAGCGGGACAAGACGGCCGACGCGGTGCAGCGGGCGCGGCAGCAGGGCGCCACCGTCCTGTGCGGTGGCCGGATTCCCGACCGGGACGACCTGACCCGGGGATGGTTCTACGAGCCGACCATCGTCGCCGACGTGCGCCCCGAGCACGACCTCTGGTACGAGGAGGTCTTCGGCCCGGTGACGCTGGTCAGCCCGTTCGACGACGAGAGGGACGCCGCCGCCCAGGCCAACGACTCACCGTTCGGCCTGGCCGCATCGGTCTGGACGCGGGACGTCGCCCGCGCGGTCCGGGTCAGCGAGCGCCTCGACATCGGCATTGTGTGGGTCAACGACCATCATCGGATCGATCCGGCATCGCCCTGGGGCGGCTTCAAGGCGAGCGGCCTGGGCTCGGAGAACGGGCTGGAGGCCTTCCACGCCTACACCCGTCCACAGAGCCTGATCCTCAATACCGGCGAGAGCTCGTCGGACTGGTTCGCCACCACCGACGACCTGCGCTACTCCTGAAAGGACCCGTCATGCCCGATGTCGATCTGTTGATCGCCGGCGGCACCGTCGTCACCCCACAGGGCAGGCGACGCGCGCATGTCGCCGTGGAGGGCGGCCGCATCCGCTCGGTTGGCCCCGGGCGCCCCGCAGCGCGGGAAACCGTGGATGCCTCGGGCCTGCTGGTGATGCCCGGCGCGGTCGACACCCACGTGCACCTGATGGACCCCGGGAGCATCGACCGCGAGGACTTCCCCACCGGGACCAGCGCCGCCGCCGCGTCCGGGGTGACCACGATCATCGAGCACTCGCACGGACAGCCCGTCCGGACCGTCGACGACCTACGGAACAAGCTGCGCCATCTCCAGGGCCGGTCGAACGTGGACTTCGGCCTCGCCGCGCACGCCTGGCCGGGCTTGACCGATGCCGTCCCCGCCCTGTGGGAGGCGGGGGTGGCATTCTTCAAGCTCTTCACCTGCACGACGCACGGTGTCCCCGGCCATGACGCGGCGGCGCTCAAGGCTCACCTCGAGGCCAGCGCTCTCGTCGACGCCGTCACCCTCATGCACTGCGAGGACGAGTCCCTGACCGAGGCGGCCGAGACGCTGCTGCGTGCTGAGGGGCGGGTCGACGGCGGGATCCTGACCGAGTGGCGCAGCTGGGACGCCGAGCTGGTGGCAGCGGCCGTGGCCGCCCTGCTCGTGCGACGCACAGGGGCGCGGGCCAACGTGGCGCACGTCAGCAACGCCGAGGTCGCCGGCTACGTGGCGGCCGAGCGGGCACGGGGCGCCCGGTTGGGAGCCGAGGCGTGCCCGCAGTACTTCCTGCTCCGGGAGCACGAGGTGCACGAGCACGGCGCACTGCGGAAGTTCACCCCACCCGCCAGAGCTCGCACCGCGGATGACGAGGCGCAGATGTGGCGGCTGCTCCGCGAGGGCGTGCTGACCCACATGTCCACCGACCACGCGCCATCGACGTTGGCGCAGAAGCAGCAGGGCGACATTTGGAACGTCCACTTCGGGCTCCCCGGTCTCGACAGCACCATGGCGCTCCTCCTCGACGCCGCCGCCCGCGGACAGCTGGCCTACGAGGACGTCGCCCGCGTATACAGCGAAGCCCCGGCGAAGCTCTACGGGCTCTGGCCGGTCAAGGGCCGGCTGGCCGGCGGGGCCGACGCGGACGTCATCCTGGTCGACCCCACCGCGACCCGGACCCTGCGCAACGAGGACGTCTTGTCCAAGGCCGGCTGGACCCCGTTCCACGGCAGGTCCGTCACTGGCCAGGTCGTGCGCACATATCTGCGCGGAGAGCTGATCGCGGAGAACGGCCGGCCGTCGCGGAACTGCACCGGTCGGTTCCGTCCGGGAGCCGGAGCCGCCGCAGGCGGCGGCGAAAGGTGAGCGTCAGGCCCACGCGCGGTAAGGTCAGGCCTCTGCCAGCTGGCGGTAGCGCGTTGCCAACCCAGCGATCACCGCGCGCCTCATCGCCGAACACAGCGACGTCCTCTAGGCGCTGGAACTGCGAAGGAAGCGGTCGGCTTCGACGCGTCGCCGGGCGGGTGGGCCCTCGTGGGCGCAACAAACGCGACGTCACGCTCGCGCTCTCGGAGGCGCCCAGCTCGGCGAGCGTGCCGCACCCAGGACGTGAGCTGTACGGGCCGGTCCGGCCGAAGCGGGCGTCCAGGAGCCGTTGACGAGGGTTCGGACGTCCAACAGCGGTGCTGCGTGGCTTCGTTAGGGAACCATGAGCGAGCATGTATAGCCGGATTCCCGCCACCTTGCTGAGATCGCAGCTATGCGAGGGTCTCGTAATCATGGCCGAGGCGCCTGAGCGGCTCGTCCAACTTGCCCCGCGTGTGGCCTTCTGGCGGGGGGCGGTTGTACCGGTTCGTGGGGCGCGGGTCCTTGTGGCCCGGCGCGTCCTGGACGTCGCGGAGGCTGCCCCCGCCTCGTTGAGCGCGGACGTGGCTGCGGTGTGCCGCAACGAGTGCTTGCTGATCCGGACGGGGATCCCGGCCTACTCGCGGAGCTTGCCGAGTAGGTAGTTCACCTGCTGCCGGTTCATCCGGCGGCCCTTCAGTTCGAACAGTGTGCGCCGCGCCGCCCGTTGAGGTAGGTGGTCGATCGCGGCGGACGTCCCAGGGCCGCTGAGCAGCTTCTCGCGCTGGCCGCCCTTTCGGTCACGGTTATGACACGTGGCCCGAGATCCCAGGACAGGTCAATTACCCGTGTCCCGCCTCGCAGGCTTCGGAAACGTGCATATCTTGTCGCCGGTCAATGACGCCGTTGAACGGGCCATCGACGTCTAGATGTGGTGACCCACCACATTGTTGATCCGGGCTCAGCTGGCGAGTCGGGTGATGGGTGGGCGGCCGCCGATGGCGGAGTGGGCTCGTCGAGTGTTGTAGGCGTGCACCCAGGTGTCGAGAGCGGCGAGCCGGTCGGTGTTGGACGTCCAGGGGCGAGCGTAGGCGAACTCGTCAAGCAGGGTCCGGTTGAACCGCTCCGCCTTCCCGTTCGTCCACGGGCGATGCGGGCGGGTGAACCGACGCCCGATGCCCAGCTCGGCGCAGGCGCTGACCCAGTGCCGGCCGACGCGGTAGACCTTGGCGTTGTCGGTGAGCACCCGCTCGACCACGACGCCGTGGCGGGAGAACCAAGCCACCGCCCGACGGAGAAACCCAGCACTGCTGGGATCGCGTTCATCGGGCAGCGCCTCGACGTAAGCCAGCCGGGACTGGTCATCGACCGCGACGTGTAGG
>JAODNN010000153.1 GCA_025465355.1 Blastococcus sp.
CCGACCGGATCGACGCCGGGTCGACTCCGGCGTCGGCGAACTTCCTCCGGTAGAAGTCCGACGCCTGACCCACGTAGGCCAGCTGCTCGGCGAGCCGCCCGGCCTCCAGCTCGGCCACCCGGTCGGGCGACCAGGTCTCGATCTCGTCGAGCACGTCGGGTGTCGTCACGGAGCTCACGGCGGGACCCTCAGACCAGCTCGAGGATCGTGGCGTTCGCCGTTCCGCCGCCCTCGCACATCGTCTGCAGGCCGTAGCGGATGCCGTTGGCGCGCATGTGGTGGATCAGCCGGGCGGCCAGCACCCCACCCGAGCCGCCCAGCGGGTGGCCCAGCGCGATCGCGCCGCCCAGCGGGTTGAGCCGCTCGGGGTCGGCGCCGGTCTCGGCCAGCCAGGCCAGCGGCACCGGCGCGAACGCCTCGTTGACCTCGTAGGCGCCGATGTCGTCGATGGAGAGCCCCGAGCGCGCCAGCACCTTCGCCGTCGCGGGGATCGGCGCGGTCAGCATCATCACCGGGTCGTCGCCCGCGACCGCGCCGGAGTGGTAGCGCACCAGCGGGGTCAGCCCCAGCTGCGCCGCCTTCTCGGGGGTGGTCACCAGCAGGGCCGAGGCGCCGTCGGAGATCTGGGAGGCGTTGCCCGCGTGGATGACGCCGTCCTCGACGAACGAGGGCTTGAGCTTCGCAAGGGTCTCCACCGTGGTGCCGCGACGCACGCCCTCGTCGGTCGTGAACACGCCTCCCTCGACCGGGACCGGCACGATCTGCTCCTCGAAGGCGCCGGCGTCGATGGCGGCCGCGGCGCGCTCGTGCGACCGCGCCGCGAAGGCGTCGAGCGTCTCCCGCGACAGCCCCCACTTCTGCGCGATCATCTCCGAGCCGGTGCCCTGGCTGAAGTTCTCGATGCCGTAGCGGTCGAACACCGTCTGCCCGTACGGGAAGCCGGTCGCGCGGGCCGAGCCGAGCGGGACGCGGGTCATCATCTCGACCCCACCGGCGACGACGACGTCGGCGGCACCGGCCATCACCATGTGCGCGGCCTGGTCGAGGGCCTGCTGACTGGACCCGCACGCCCGGTTCACGGTCACGGCCGGCACGCTCTCCGGCCAGCCGGCCGCGAGCACCCCGAAGCGGCCGACGTTGCTCGACTGCTCCCCCACCTGGGACACGCAACCCCAGATGACGTCGTCGACCTCGGCCGGGTCGATGCCGGTGCGGTCCACCAGCGCGCGCAGCACGTGCGCGGACAGGTCGACGGCGTGGACGCCTGCCAGAGAGCCGTTGCGCTTCCCGATGGGGGTGCGCAGCGCTTCGACGACGACGGCTTCACGGATCTGCACGGGTTCTCTCCTGGGTGGCGTGGGAACGGGTCGGACGAAGACGGTCAGCGGGCCTCGGCCGGGGCGGCGATGACGCGGCGCGTCCCGCGCCAGCCGTCGAGCGCGAGGATGACGAGGGCACACCAGATCAGCGCGAAGCCGAACAGCCGCGACAGCGGCATGGCCTCGTGCACGACGGCGACGGCGATGACCCACTGCAGGACCGGGGCGACGTACTGCAGCAGGCCCAGCGACGTGAACGTGAGACGGGTCGCGGCGGCGCCGAAGAACAGCAGCGGCAGCATGGTGAGCAGCCCGGAGCTGACGAACAGCGCGACCCGGCCGGGATCATCCGGGCTGAACACCCCGTCGCCCTGCGCGGAGAGCCAGACGAGGAAGCCCAGCGCCGGCGCGACGAGTACCCCGGTCTCGACGGCCACCCCCTCGATGGCTCCGCTGGCCGCCGTCCGCTTAAGGAAGCCGTAGCCGGCGAAGCAGGCACCGAGGATCAGGGCGAGCCACGGCGGGTGTCCGTAGTCCACGGTCAGAACCACGACCGCGATCCCGCCGAGCGAGACCGCGATCCACTGGGTCCGGCGCAGCTTCTCCCGCAGCAGCACCACGGCGAGCAGGACCGCGAGCAGCGGGGTGATGAAGTAGCCGAGCGAGGACTGCAGCACCTGACCGCTGTTGACGGCGGTGATGTACGTGCCCCAGTTGAGCCCCTGGAAGAGCGCGGCCCCGGTGAGCGCCAGCATCGAGCGCCGGTCCCGGAGCAGCCGGCGCAGAGACCCGAGCTTGTGGTTGGCCGCGAGCAGGGCGACCACGAACAGCAGCGACCAGACGATCCGGTGCGCCAGGATCTCCATCGGCGTCGCCGGCTTCAGCAGCGGCCAGTAGAGGGGGAACAGCCCCCACAACAGGTTGGCCACGAGCGCCGCCGCCAGGCCGGCCCGGCTGTCCTCGGCCGGGGGGCGCCCGACGGCGGTCGTCGCGCTGCTCATCGGGCCGCGTCCGTGCCGACACCCAGTCCGGACACCGGGAAGGCCACCTCCGGCAGCTCGCCGTCCCTCGCCGGCCGCAGCACCCCCATCGCCTCGATCACCGGGTCGGCCGCGAGCTCGACCGGCGAGTGCACCGGGGCGGCAGGCACGCCCGCCGCCTCCAGGATGGTCACCCACTCGGCCGCCGGCCGGGTGGCGAACGCGTGGTCGAGCTCCGCGCGGACGACGTCGGCTCGCTCGGCGCGCCCCGCGGCCGTGCGCAGCCGCTCGTCGTCGCGGAGCCACGAGAAGGGCAGGACGGAGACCAGGTGTGCCCAATCGACGTCGCTGACGCAGGCGAGCGCCACCCGCCGTCCGTCGGCCGCCCGGAAGGCGCCGTAGGCGGCCCGGGACAGGAACCGGGCCCGCGACGGGGCGCCGTCGGCCGCGTGGTCGGCGAGCCGGAACTCGGCGAGCTTGAGCGCCGCGGCGGCCATCGGCACCTCGAGCACCGCGCCGCGCCCGGTGCGCTCTCGCCGCAGCAGCGCGGCCAGGATCGCAGCGACCGCGTACTGGGCGGCGGCCACGTCGGCGTGCGGGACGGCACCGGAGCGGCGCGGCTCGCGGTCGGCGTCTCCGGACATCCAGAGCAGCCCTGTCCGGGCGACGACGTCGATGTCGTGCGCCGCGGCCGCCGACACCGGCCCGAAGCCGTTGATCGAGCAGTGGACCAGCCGCGGGTTGCGGGCGGTCAGCTCGGCCGCGCCCACCCCCATCCGCTCGGCCGCCCCGGAGCGGAATGCCTGGACCAGCACGTCGGCGTCGTCGACCAGCTCGTGCAGTGCGGCCTGTCCGGTCGGCGCCTTGAGGTCGAGCTCTACCACCCGCTTGCCCCGGTTGAGCACCCGGTAGGTGCCCGGGGTGACCGTGCGACCCGGGTCTCCCCCATCGGGCCGCTCCACCTTGACCACCTCGGCGCCGAGCTCCGCGAGGATCGAGGAGCACAGCGGGCCGGGCGTGTAGCTGGCCAGGTCGACGACCCGGATCCCGGCCAGCGGTGGTGCGTCGACCGCTGAACCGGTCATCGGGCGGCCGGGGCCTCGCGGACGAGGAAGCTCGCCGACGCCGAGGCGACCAGCACCCCGTCGGTCGTCATGATCTCGGCCCGCGCGGAGGCCACCGACCGGCCGGCGCGCAGCACCGTGGCCTCGCACTCGATGTCCTGGCCGACCACCGGCTTCAGGTAGCTGACGGTCAGGTCGATGGTCGGCGCCGGCCGCGGGTGCACCGCCGACAGCACCGCCCAGGCCATCGTCATGTCCGCCAGGGTCGCCACGACGCCGCCCTGCATGACGCCGAGGTTCTGCAGGTAGTGCGGGCGGAACGGCAGGCGCAGGCGCGCCTTGCCGTCGCCGCACGAGATGACCTGGACACCCATGTGCCCGCCCAGCAGGTGCGGGGCGAAACCGCTCTCGAGGAGTTCCTCGAAGTCGGCCGTCACCCCCCGATCCCGGACTGCTCGAGGTACTGCCGCTTGAGCACGAACTTCTGGATCTTGCCGCTTCCGGTCTTGGGGAACTCGTCGATCAGGACGACGTGCCGCGGAACCTTGAACGACGCGAGCTTCTCCTTGAGGAACGCCCGCAACTCGTCGGCGGTCGCCGTGGCCCCACGCAGGAGCTGCACGTAGGCCACGCCGACCTCGTCCAGCCGGTCGTCCGGAATGCCGATCAGGGAGGCCATGGCCACCGCCGGGTGCCGCATCAGGACCGTCTCGACCTCGATCGGGTCGACGTTCTCCCCGCCCACGCGCAGGATCTCCTTGATCCGGCCGGCGTAGCGGACGTAGCCCTCGGGTGTCAGCGAGGCGGCGTCGCCGGTGCGGAACCAGCCGTCGGCGTCGAGCACCTCCGCGGTGGCCTCGGGCTTCTTGTAGTACCCGAGCATCACCGGGTGCCCGCGGACGACGAGCTCCCCGACGGTGTCCGGCCCGAGCGTCTCCCCGCCCGCGCCGACGATCCGCGCCTCGAAGCCCGGCAGCGGCTTGCCCACGGTCTCGGCTCGGAACTCCATCGGGTCGGCGAGCTCGCACAACGCCGTCATCGACGTCGTCTCGGTCATCCCGTAGACGTTGACCGACGGCCCCATCTTCTCCGTGGCCAGCCGGACCAGGTCGCCGGTGCCCGGGGTGACGCAGAGCCGGATCGAGGACAGGTCGCGCTTGGCGAAGTCCTCGTGCTGCATCTGGTCGTAGTACATGGTGCTGATGCCGTAGACGATCGTCGCGCGCTCCTGCTCCATGAGCTCCAGCGAGCGGGCCACGTCGTAGTTCTCGACCAGCACGACCTTGCCGCCGGCGTACATGTAGGTGACGACCGCAGCCGCCCCGAACACGTGGTAGAGCGGCAGGTAGAGGACGACGGTGTCCTCCGGGGTGAGCCGCATCCGGTCAGCCGCGTCGGCCATGTTCCGGATGACCTTGTGCGAGTGCATGGCTCCCTTGGGGAAGCCGGTGGTCCCCGACGTGTACAGCGTCAGCACGACGTCGTCGGGGTGCACCGTGGCCTTCCGCTCGGCGAGCTCCTCGGGGGTCACCTCGCCGGCGCGGGCCAGCAGGTCCTCTGCCGCGAGCGCCCCCTCGGGTGCTGGGCCGCCGACGACCACCAGGGTCCGCGCGCTCACCCGCTCGTCCTGCAGGACCTTCAGGCCGTCCTGGGCCAGGGACCTGCCGCGCACCTCGGCGCCGACGATGAACATGACCGAGTCCGACTGGCCGACGACGTAGCCGACCTCGTCCACCCGGAAGCCGGTGTTGACCGGGACGAGCGCCGCCCCGATCTGGGAGACGGCCAGGTGGATGAGCACCCACTCGAGCCGGTTGGCCATCATCAGCGAGACCTTGTCGCCGGGGGCGACACCAGCCGCCATCAGGGCGCGGGCCCAGACGTCGGTCTCCCGCGCGAGATCCCGGAAGGTGAGCCTCCGGTCCTCGAAGACGTAGGCCTCGCGGTCGCCGAACTTCTCGACCGCGCGCTCCAGCAGCCGGCCGATGGTCACCCCGGCCATGTCCTCGGACAACGTCGTCCTCCTCGTCGTGGTTGTGCGGGCCGGGTCAGGACGCCGAGCGCTCGATGACCTCGGCGAACGCGGCGATGCTGTCCAGGACGTCGCGCTGCGCCAGCCCGGGCCACTGCATCCGGGTGCCGAGGAACTTGGTACCGAGCTCCGTGCCGTACCGCTCGACCTGCTCCACGCAGTCGTCGACCGAGCCGAGGATGAACGAGGCCTTCGCCATGTCGTCGAACGAGCCCACCTCGTGTCCCCAGGACGCGTACGCCGCGTACTTCGTCTCCAGCGCCGCCCGCGCGATCCGGACGGCGTCCTCGTGGCTCTTGGCCGCGAAGGTCTCGCGCAGCGCCGGGTACATCCGGTCCTCGGGGGCGACGCCCTCGGGCAGGGCGTCCCGGTAGATCGGCTGGCGCTCGGCGATGGTCGCCATCGACAGCTCCGGCGACACGAGCCACTCGTCGCCCAGCTCGGCCGCCTGCTTGATGCCCTTGGGACCCTGCGCGCCGATCCAGACCGGCAGCTTCGCGCCCTGCACCGGGGGCATCTGCATCTGCGCGTCGTCCAGGTGGAGGTACTTCCCGTGGTAGGTGACCTTCTCGCCGCTCCAGAGCTTGCGCTGGAGGTCGATCGTCTCGGCGAGCCGGCCGAGCCGCTCGTTCTTCGGGACGCCGAACGCCTCGAACTCCTTGTCGCGGTAGCCGGCGCCCACACCGAGGACGAACCGGCCACCCGTGAGCACGTCGAGGGTGGCGACCTCCTCGGCCAGCAGCACCGGGTTGTAGAGCGTCGCGATGAGGATTCCCGACCCGACTGCCATGCCGTCGGCCTCGGCCGAGAGCCGGGCCAGGAAGGGCAGGGTCTGCATGAACTGGAAGTCGGCGAGGAAGTGCTGCGTGGCCCAGATGGAGGTGAACCCCGCCTGCTTGGCGGCACGGACCTGCTCGATCGCCTCGCGGAGCTTGACCTGTGGGTCGTCCTGCGGGAGGTACTGGCCGGCGAGGACGTAGCCGAACTGCATGGGGTGCTCCTTGGGACTCATCGAGTGGTGGCGGAGGCCGGCACGGCACCGAGCCATCCGGCGACGGCGGCGGTGTCGGTGACGGTGGTGAGCATCGGCAGGACGTGCCGGAGGGCGACCCGGTGCGACTCCTCCTGGAGGTCGACGCACCCGTCGGCGACGACCGCGGTGCGGAAGCCGCGGTCGACGGCGTCGCGGGCGGTCCCCTCGACGACGAAGGACGTGCTGACGCCGCTGAGGACCAGGCTGTCGACGCCGGACTGGCGGAGCATGCGGTCGAGGTCGGTGCCGGCGAACGCGCTGATCCGGTACTTGTCGACCACCGGCTCGCCGTCGACCGGGGCGACCTCGTCGACGATCTGCGCGCCCCACGTGCCGGGCACCAGGACCCCGAGCCTGCGCATGCCGCGCAACACCCGGCTGCCCTCCTGCGCGTCGGCACCGAGCCAGGGGTCGACGAGGTGCCGGACGTGCACGACCAGCACTCCGGCGGCCCGCGTCGCGGCGAGGCAGGCGCCGATGGCGTCGAACACCCCGCTGCCGCGGATCTGGCCGGCGATGGGACCGGTGAAGGCGCCCCGCTCGTGGCAGATGTCGTTCTGGCAGTCCAGGACGAGGAACGCGGTGCGGGCCGGATCCCAGCCCTCGAGACCGCTCATGCGCGGTCCGTCCGGAGTGCGACCGGCGCCCCGTTGGCCGTCTCGATCTCGTTGAGGACGCCGCGGAAGGCGCCGCCCGCGGTGAAGCCGCCGTCGACGGCCAGCTCCGCCCCGCTCATGTAGCTGGAGCCGTCGGAGCAGAGGAAGAGCACGGCGGACGCGACCTCCCCGGCCTGGCCCATGCGCTTCATCGGGGTTGCGGATGCGAACGCCGTCTTCATGACGTCCGGTGCGTTGTCCAGCATCGGGGTCTCGATGATGCCCGGGTGCACCGAGTTGACCCGGATGCCGAACGGGGCGAACTCCAGGGCAGCGACCTTCGTCATCCCGCGTACGCCCCACTTGCTCACCGAGTACGCCGACGCCGGGTACGCGGTGAGGCCCGCGATCGAGGACACGTTCACGATCGAGCCGACGCCCTGCCGCTGCATGACCGGCACCACAGCGCGCATGCCGAGCAGCGAACCGGTCAGGTTCACCGCCATGACCTGGTTCCAGTCGTCGAGGTCGGTGTCGAGCAGGCCGACCCGGTAGCTGATCCCGGCGTTGTTCACCAGGGCGTGGATCCCGCCGAGCTCCTCGGCGACCTGCACCGCGCTCGCCCAGTCGCTCTCCGAGGTCACATCGAGCGCGACGGCGACCGCCCGGCCGCCCGCCGTCCGGATGCCCTCGGCGACCGCCTCCGCCTGGTCGGCGACGACGTCGGCAACGACGACCGCGCCGCCCTCCCGTGCGATCAGTTCCGCCTCGGCCGCGCCCATGCCCCGGGCCGCGCCCGTGACGATGACGACCTTGCCCTGCATCTGGCCCATGTCGGTCTCCCTCAGTTGCCGAAGTACATGGCGGCGAGCTCGCGGTCGGTGGTGATCTCCTCCGTGGGGCCCTCCTTGACCAGGGCGCCGTCGGCGAGGAAGACCACCCACGAGCAGACGTTCCGGATCACGTCGAGGCTGTGCTCGACCAGGCAGATGGTGGCGCCGCGGGCGACGGTGTCCTTCAGCAGCTTCATGATCCGTTCGCGGCCGGCCGCGTCGAGGCCCGACATCGGCTCGTCGAGCAGGTAGCAGTCGGCGTCGGCGGCCAGCAGCCGGCCCATCATCAGCAGCTTCTGCTCGGCGTAGGAGAGGTCACCGGCGAGCGTGGCGGCCTGGTGGTGGAGGCCCAGGTAGGCGAGCAGCTGGTCGGCCCGCTCCACCCGCTCGCGCTCGGCCTTGCGCCGGCCCAGCCCGCCGCGCAGCGGGACGATCTTCTCATCGGCCAGCGGGGTCATGCCCAGCAGGACGTTCTCCCGAGCGCTCATGCCCATGAACAGCCGCATGTCCTGGAACGACCGGACGATGCCGAGCCGGGCCCGCGTGTCCAGCGACTTCCGGGTGATGTCGGTGTCGCCGAGGCGGACCTTCCCCGTGTCCGGGGTGAGCAGGCCGCTGAGGATGTTGAACAGCGTCGTCTTGCCGGCGCCGTTCGGGCCGACGAGCCCGGTGATCGACCCCGGTCGCAGGGTCAGCGTCACGTCGTCCACCGCCTTCAGCCCGCCGAAGGAGATCGACACCCCCT
>JAODNN010000037.1 GCA_025465355.1 Blastococcus sp.
CCGCTGGGCCGGCCACGGACTGCACACCGTGTTCGCCGGGGGCGGACAGGTGCGCGGACTCACTGGCGCAGACGACAACATGGACGGACCCTCGCCCGCTGGGGGCTGTCCGACGAGGCCGTCGAGCACCGGTGATCAACCGAAGGTGGCGTCCTGAGTCCCCTGGGGCCGGGCACACCACGGCGCACGGACGTCGTCGTGGTCGGCGGCGGAGCCACTGGCTCCGCCGCCTCCGCGGCGCTCGCCCGGTGCCAGTACCGCCCGCTGATCGCCAGGAAGCCGTGCGGGTCCGCCCGCACCGTCTCGTGGTGCTGGTGCCAGGCCGCCCACTCCCGGGCGAACGTGGCGGTGTCCCTCAGGGTCACATCGCTCTCCTCGCCGATCGCGGGTGATCACTGCACCTCGGTGAGCCGGCCGGTGGCGACGTCGAAGACGAACCCCCGGACGCTCTCCTTGCCCGGCACGAACGGGCTGTCGGTGATGCGCTTGATCGACGCCCGCACATCCTGCTCGAGGTCACCGAACGCCTCGGAGTGCCAGGCCGGGCGCTGCCCCACCTCCTGCTCGATCGAGCTGCGGAAGCTCTCGTCGCGGAAGGTCAGCATGCCGCAGTCGGTGTGGTGGACCAGCACGACCTCGTTGGTCCCCAGGAGCCGCTGACTGATCGTCAGCGAGCGGATGACGTCGTCGGTGACGACGCCGCCGGCGTTGCGGATGACGTGCGCCTCACCCTCCTGCAGCCCCAGTGCTCGGTAGACGTCGAGCCGGGCGTCCATGCAGGCCACTACCGCGACCTGCTTGGACGGCGGCAGCGGCAGCGGGCCGGAGAAGGTCTCGGCGTAGCGGGCGTTGTTGGCGAGCAGTTCGTCGGTCACGGACACGGGTGTGCGCCTCCTCGGTTCGGGGTGGGTCATCTGTCAGCGGCCGGCACGGAACCGGCCGAACGGGATCGGAAGTTGCCGCGGCCGGTGTCGCCCTTCCAGTCGGCGAACGACTCGCCGGTGAGCTCCTCGAGCAGCTCGATGTCGGGCAGGAGCGGCGCGAGCACCTCTCGCCGGATCTCGACCGGCATGGGCGGGCGCGGGGTCCGCCCGGCGTGCAGCGCGGCGATCAGCGGCCGGCTGACCTGCCGCCACACCTGCGGCGGGGCGTAGGCGCCCAGGGCCGCCCCGGCGCACACCGTCCGCGAGAGCGCGCCGTACCGCGGCGTGTCGGCGATGTACGGCTTGACGTTCTCCGGGGCCACCGTGTGCGCGACGCCGGGCGTCACACCGAGGAAGTCGCTGACCCGGTCCAGCGTCTCCCGCGGGGTGTCGACCAGCTGCCGGTAGCGCAGCAGGCGCACGTTCTCCCGCGGCACCCGCCGGTAGAGGTCACGCAGCTGTTCGCCGTAGCGGCCCAGCCCCCGGTAGTGCCAGAACGGCGCCCAGCCGGCGTCGATGCGGCGCTGCTCCAGGCGCACGGCGGCGGCGAAGTCGGCCTCCGGCTCCAGCCCGTCGGCGCGCAGGTGCACCCAGTTCGACCAGGCCCGGTCCACCGGGTCGCGGACGACGACGATCACCTTGACATCGGGCACGTCGGCGGCCAGCCGCGTCTGCGCGGCGCGGTCGTAGAGGTAGAACGGCGTGCTCTCCCCGCGTACCGAGCCCGGCGGCGCTCCGGCGAACAGGGCGAGATAATCCTCGCGCCGCCAGATCCACTCGCGGGCGCTGTGCGCGTCCCCGGGGCCGCGGTGCGCGCTGCGCGGGGGCGGCCGGCCGTCGGTGAGGTAGTACTTCGGCTCCTTGACCGGGGAGAGATACAGGTCGGGATGGGTGGCGAGCGCCGCGTGCAGCGCGGTGGTGCCGGCCTTCGGAGCGCCGGCGATCACGAACTGCGGCAGGCGGTCTGCGGGGGCGGTCATCTCGGCTTCCTCCTGCTGTCCGGGTCGGCTGTGCAGACTGGGCGGGATTCCCCCGCCCGAGAACGGAGTCGTTCCATGCCTCATCCCGTCCGGCCGTCGCCTGGACCGCGGGTTCCGGAGCTGGACCGGTTCTGGTCCGCGGCCGAGGTGGTGCTGGCCCCGGAGGACCCCCGGCCGGGCGCCTGGGTGGGCGGCCCGTCGGCCCTGCTGGTCGACGGGACGTGGTGGCTGGCCTACCGGCTGCGCCGGCCGGTCGGCAAGGGCCGCGGCTTCGCCAACGTCGTCGCCAGGTCGGCCGACGGCGTCCGGTTCACCCCCGTGGTGCAACTGGGCAAGGACGACTTCGGCGCCGAGTCCCTGGAGCGCCCGGCGCTGGTGCGCACCCCGGAGGGCCGCTGGCGGCTGTACGTCAGCTGCGCCACCCCGGGCAGCAAGCACTGGCGGGTCGACCTGCTCGAGGCCGGCACCGTCGAGGGCCTCGCAACGGCGGCACCGCGCACCGTGCTGCCCGGCAGCGGCACGGCGGCGGTCAAGGATCCGGTGATCCGGCACGACGGGCGGCAGTGGCACCTGTGGGCCTCGGTGCACCCGCTGGACGAGCCGCACGCCACCGACCGGATGACCACCGAGCACGCGACCAGCCCCGACGGCGTGCAGTGGACCTGGCGGGGCACCGCGCTCACCGGCACCCCCGGCAGCTGGGACGCCCGCGGGGTCCGGTTCGCCACCGTCGTCCTGGGCGGCGACAGCGGCTGGGCGCTCTACGACGGGCGGGCCACCGCCGCGGAGAACTGGGAGGAACGCACGGGGCTGGCCGTCTCCGACGGCAACGGCGCGTTCGTCGCCGCGGCCGAGGGCCCGCTGCTGCAGAGCCCGCACCCGCCCGGAGGGCTGCGCTACGCCGACGTCGTCGCCCTGCCCGACGGCCGGGCCCGCTGGTTCTACGAGGCGACGCGGGCCGACGGCGCGCACGAGCTGCGGACGGTGCTGCTGGCCGGCTGACACCGTCACGCCCTGCGGCCGGAGGGGACCGTCGGCACCTCGGTGCCGGCGCCCACCACGGGCAGCAGCGGGCCGGCCGCGCAGGCGGCCGGGCGGACGGGACAGGACCGTGCCGGGCACGGGACCTCCACAGGACTCGGGACCCGCGCACCGGGTCCGCGCTTGCGAGGACCGGTCGGCCCACGCCAGGTCGTCACCCGGGGCACCCCATCGCGGAGGGTTGCCGGCCAGCAAGCCGGGGCTTCGCGCTGGCGCTCTTGACCTGCGGGCAGCGTGGCACGCCCCCAGCATTTCCGTCAAATTCGATCAAGATGGTAGACATTGCCCGTGCCCGTCGCCCCACTCCCTCCGCTCCCGGAGCCGCTCCGCGGTTGATCCGGCGGGTGCACATCGACCTCGGCCGGGTGGGCTACGTGAACGACTCGGCTCCCGGCATGCCTGCCGACTGCATTCGGGGCCGGGGTCGCAGTCCAGCGGCCGCGTAGCAGGCGTCGATCAGCCGCATGTTGGCGACCGCGTCGTCGACGTCGATGGGCAGCGGGACGCCCTCGCGCACAGCGCGGCTGAACGCCTCGAGCTGGTACGTGTAGGACGACCTCGTGCCGTGGCGCTCCACCCGCTCACCGGCCGGGGTCCGGATGATCAGCCGGTCGTCCAGATGGGGTTCGACGAAGTTCGCGACCAGAGCCTCGCCGCGGCTCCCGACGACCCGGTAGGTCATCTGCCGGCGGTCGCTCGCCAGGTGGCAGCGGGCCACCCCGGTAGCCCCCGACGGGAAGCGCAGCTGCGCCTCCAGCCACTCGTCCACACCCGGCTCCCCCGGCCGCTCGCCCGCACGGGCAGCCAGGAGTTCCGGTTCCCCGCCACCCCAGGGCGCCAGGACCCGCTGGGCGTGCAGGCTGTAACAGCCGAGGTCCATCGTGGCTCCCCCGGCGAGGGCCAGCGACCAGCGCGGGTCGCCCGGCCCCGGGTCCTGGATCTCGATCGTCGTCTCGACGTGCACCAGCTCCCCCAGCTCCCCGGAGGCCAGGAGCTCGTGCAACCGCTTGGTCACGGGGTTGTACAGGTAGTGGAACCCCTCGACCACGAGCACGCCGCGGTCGTGTGCCGCGGCAGCCACCTCGGCCGCCTCCTCGGCGTTCGCGGCGAACGGCTTCTCCGACAACACGTGCTTGCCGGCGTCGATGGCGGCCAGGTTCCACGCGCCGTGCAGCGCATTTGGTAGCGGGTTGTACACGGCCTCGACGTCGGGTGCGGCGACGACGTCGGCGTAGGACGTGAGCGCCCGCTCCACCCCGTGTTCCGCCGCGTACGCCGCGGCCCGCGCCCGGTCGCGAGCCGCGATCGCCACGAGCCGGGTTCCGGTCACCCGG
The DNA here is from genome assembly GCA_025465355.1 of Blastococcus sp. Lineage (GTDB taxonomy): Bacteria > Actinomycetota > Actinomycetes > Mycobacteriales > Geodermatophilaceae > Blastococcus_B. The sequence goes on from JAODNN010000037.1 coordinate 4,279, forward strand.
GCGGGCTTGACGATGGCGAGTTCAGCGATGCGCGCCGCGCCCAGCACGCCGACACGGAGGGGTCCAGAGAGCGCCGAGGGCTGCGCGCTCCCGGAACCGCTGTCCTGCCCTCCCGTGGTGGCGGTCATGCGATGCGCACCTCGTCGATCCGCACCGGCCGGTGCTCCCGCACCGACCGGGCGCAGGCCTCGGCAATCCAGTCGGCCTCCAGTCCGTCAGCGACGGTGCACGGCGACGGCCGGTCGCCGGCGACGACCTCGAGAAAGGTCTCGAACTCCGCCCGGAAAGCGGGGAGGAAGCGGTCCAGAAAGAACCGATGGGGCGGGCCGGCCGGGAACTCCACCCCCGGTTCGGTGGGGCGGATCGGCCACCCGTCGTCGACGCCGGCGACGACGCTGTCCTCCGAGCCGTGGACCTCCAGCCGCACGTCGTAGCCCCGCCCGTTGTAGCGGGTGTTCGACACGACCCCCAGCGCCCCGTCGGCGAAAGTGACGATGGCGGCGGAGGTGTCGACGTCGTCGTACCGGCGGAAGAAGTCCGCGCCTCGGTTGCTGCCGGTGGCGTAGACCTCGACGGCCTCCTGGCCGGTGACCCAGCGGAGAACGTCGAAGTCGTGCACGCCGCAGTCTCGGAAGATGCCCCCGGAGACCGCCACGTACTCGGGCGGCGGGGGTCCGGGGTCGAGGGTGGTGGACCGGATCGTGTTGATCCAGCCGAGCTCGCCGCTGGCGACGGCGGCCCGGGCCGCGGCGATAGCGGCGTCATACCGGCGCTGGAAGCCCATCTGTACCGGCACGGAGGAGCCCTCGAGCCGGCGGAGCAGCTCGGCTCCCGCTGCGCCGGTCTGCGCCACCGGCTTCTCGCACAGCGTCGGCAGCCCGGCCTCGACGCAGGCGAGGACGAGCTCGGGGTGCGCGTCGGTCCCCGCCGCGATGATCACCCCGTCGACGCCGGATGCGAGCAGCGCCGCCAGAGAGTCGACGCCCTCGACCCCTTCAGACCGGTGACGGTCGACGACCTGCTTCGTCCTCTCGGGAATCAGGTCGGTGACCACGAGTGAGTGGATTGCCGGGATGCCGACCAGCGTGCCGGTATGGAACGCCCCGATCCTGCCGAGACCGATGAGTCCGATCCGCATGCTGGGCCTTTCTCGCGAGGATGGATGAGCCGTCGGTCAGGCGGGGTCCGCCAGCGGCGTGTCCGCGCCGTGGGCCTGCTCGGAGCGGTAGCAGGCATCGACCACCAGGGCGACACCCAGGGCATCGCTGACCGGGACGGCGACCGGCGCCCCGGCGCGGACGCTGTCGACGAACCTGCGCATCTCGGATCGGAAGAAGTCGATGTTGTCCAGCTCGGGGAGCTCGGAGAACCTGTTCTGCTCGGTGCGGGCGAACGGGACGGTGAAGCGGCTGGCCTCCCAGGTGGTCCAGCCCGCGCCCCAGCCGTCGCGGGCCCCGGGCAGGTAGACGCGGACCGACTCCGGCAGGATGCCGATCTCCAGCAAGCCACCGGTGCCGTGGAAGGTGACCCGGGAGCTCTCGAACCACTCCAGGCGGTCGTAGACGTCGAAGTCGAAGACGACCTGACGCTCGGGGTAGGTGAGGATCACCGCGGCGGCGTCCTCGCGGCTGGAGGCGTCGGACAGCCTGTCGTACTTCCGCACACGCGCGTTCACGCTGTCGGGGCGGCCGTAGAGCGCCAGCAGGACGTCGAGCATGTGACAACCGATGATCCACAGCGCCCCGCCCATGTCGGCCGGCTGGTTGAGGTGCTGGGTCAGGTGCTCGCCGATGAGGGGGGCGCCGCGCGCACTGACCGAGACGACGTCACCGATGAGTCCCTGGTCGAGCAGCTGGCGCCCGCGGGTCACCGACTCGGCGAAGCGCACGTTGTAGCCGACCTGCGCGATCACCCCGGGCGCCTGTGCCGCTGCGGCCAGCTGCCGGAGGTCGGCCAGCGCGGCGCCGCCGGGCTTCTCGACGAGCACGGCCTTGCCCGCGTCGAGGACGCGCAGCGCAAGCGGGACCATGTCGACGCTCTTGGAGTGCACCATGACCGCGGTGATGCGGTCGTCGGCCAGGATCTCCTCGGTGGTGACCGGCGCGAGGTCGTACCTGTCGGTGAAGTACTTCAGCCGCGGGTCCTCGTCGGCGGCGGCCACGACCTGCACGCCGTCGATCTCGCGAAGCGCGCGGACCCGCGCCGAGGCGTGCGGATGAGTGATGCCCAGGAGTCCTACGACCACGGGCTCGGTCATGTCCTGCTCCTTCACTCGGTGGGGCGAGCCGGGATGGTCGACGCGGACCGGGGCGGCGGGGCACCGGCCCAGGCAGCGCGCAGCAGTGCCTCGACGCCCTCGCGGGTGACGGGGCGGGGGTTGGCGTAAGGGTTGGCGACGGCGAGTTCGGCGATGCGCGGGATGTCCGCCTCCTGCATGCCGAGCTCGCGCAGCGAGCGGGGCGCACCCAGCCGGCCGGCGAGTTCCCACAGTTCTCGGGCGGGGTCGGGTACGCCGCCGAGGGCGCGCGCGAGGGCGGCGACCGCCTCGGGCGCGGCCGGGGTGTTGTAGGCCAGGGCGTGCGGCAGGACGACGGTGTGGGTCTGAGCGTGGGGCAGGTCGAGGGTGCCGCCGAGGGTGTGGCAGAGCTTGTGGTGCAGCGACATGGTCGTCGCCGCGAGCACCGCGCCGCACAGCCACGCCCCGTACTGCGCCTCGCCGCGGGCGTCGAGGTCGGCGCCGTCGGCGACCACCCGGGGCAGCGCAGCGGCCAGCGCCCGGACGCCCTCCTCGGCCATCAGGGAGACGATCGGCGTCGCGTCGGGGGCGTAGAGGCCCTCGACCGCATGGGCGACGGCGTTCATCCCGCTGGTCGCTGACATCTGCGCGGGAAGCGTCACCGTCATCTCGGGGTCGTAGACGACGCTGCGCGGCAGCACCCGGACGTCGCGTCCGGTGCGCTTCTGCCCGCCCTCGGTCAGCCCCCACACCGGCGTCATCTCCGACCCGGCATAGGTGGTCGGGACGGCGATCACCGGCAGGCCGTGTTCGAGCGCGATTGCCTTGCCCAGCCCGACGGCCGAGCCTCCGCCGACGGCGACGCAGCCGTCGGCGCCCAGCTCGCGGGCGAGGTCCCGGGCTCGCGCGGCGACCTCGACCGGCACGTGCATCCGGGCCTCGGGCAGCACACCGGCCGCCCGCTCGCCCAGCGCGGCCGCCACCATGCGCCCGGTGTCCTCCTGCTCGGGCGAGCACAGGACCAGCACGCGGGCCAGCCCCAGGGCCTCGACCTCGTCGGGCAGCTTGGCCAGCGACCCGGCGCCGAACACCACCCGCATGGGCAACGCCTGGTAGACGAACGGTCGGATCATGACGTGCTCCCTCCGGGAGCCCCGTCCGCCGGCTGTGCCGCCGGGGCCTGGTTGGCGCGGAGCAGGGTCAGGTCGAAGGTCAGCGTGCGGAACGGGTTGGACAGCCCTACCTCTGCCGCCCGGGCCGGGTCGTCGACCTCCGGCACGTCCCGGACCAAGCTCTCCTTGACCCCGAAGACCGCGTCGGAGTCCAGATACGGGGAGTCGGCGACGAACACGTGCGTGGTCACCGGCCGGTAGCCGGGGGCGGCGGCGATGAAGTGCAGGTGCGCCGGGCGGTTGGGGTGCCGGCCGGTGGCGGCCAGCAGCTTGCCGACCGGGCCGTCGTCGGGGATCGGGTAGTAGCGCGGCACGACCGAGCGGAACCAGAACCGGCCCTCGTCGTCCGTGCTGAACAGCCCGCGCAGGTTGCCCGGCGGCTGGAGGCCGGGCTGCTGGACGTCGTAGAAGCCGTCCTCATTGGTCTGCCACACGTCCACCGACGCGCCGGCCAGCGGCTCGCCGTCCGGACCGGTCACCTGCCCCGACACCAGGCAGGGGGTGCCCTTGCCGTCGAGCGCGATGTTGTCCCCCAGCTCCCGCTCGGGGGACTCCACCATGTGGAAGGGCCCCAGCACGGTGGACTCCGTCGACGTGCCGCCGGTGCGGTGGTTGATCGTCTCCACCAGCATCGAGACGCCCAGGACGTCGGACAGCAGAATGAACTCCTGCCGCACGTCACTGCATGTCTGCCCGGTGCGGGTGAGGAAATCGATCGCGACGCCCCACTCCTCCTCGGTGAGCTCCACCTCCTTGACGAACGCATGCAGGTGGTGGACCAGCGAGGTCAGCACCTGCCGCAGTCGCGGGTCCGGCGTGTTGTCGAAGCTGGCGGCGACGACATCGGCCGACCGCTCCTCGGTGAACAGCTCGCCGCCTGCCCGGGCGGGTGCCGGCGGGGCGGAGAGCACGGTGTCGCTGGGCGCATCAGGCATGACAGACCTCCAGGCGGGAGTCGGGGGTGGTCGGGTCAGCCGGCCGAGGCCACAAGAGCCTCCGCGGCGTCGAGTGCATGCAGCGTGGCGGCGCGGGCGCGGGTGAGCCCCTCGCGGATGGGCAGCTGCCGGTGCTGCTCGGAAATGATCTCCACGCCCCAGTGGCCGCGGTAGCCCGCGCGGTGGACGGCGGCGATGAAAGCGGGGACGTCGAAGACGCCCTCCCCCGGGAGGCGGCGGGCGTTGACCGTGTCCTCCCACAGCGTGCCGACGACCTCTTCGTCGGCATCGTCGAGTTCGACGATGAACAGGTACTCCACCGGCAGGATCCGCTCCAGCTCGGCGTAGCTGGTTCCGCCGCGGTGGACGTGCCAGGTGTCGACGGTCAGCCCGCCGTACCGGTTGCCCACGGCGGTGACGAAGTCGGCGCCGGCCTGGACGGTCGCCAGGTTGGTCATCGGCATGGGCTCCAGCGCGACGCGCGTGCCGGCGTTGCCCGCCTGAGTGGCCAGGCGGTCGAAGTCATCGTGGAAACGTGCAGGGTCGACCGGTTGGCCGCCGCCCTCGGCGGCGATCTTGATCGTCCGAGCGCCGAGGATCTCGGCGGCGTCGAGCAGGCGGGTGCGCCGCTGGTCGGAGATGCGGCGCCGCTCGTCGCTGGTCCACCACCAGGGCAGGACCTCCAGCTCGACGTGCCGGATCCCGGCGCCGTCGAAGATCCGGCGCAGCTCCGGCAGGCCGAGGGTGTTGCGAGCGATCGCCAGATCGGCGTGCAGCAGGCCGAATCCGTCCCAGCCGACCTCGGCCGCGGTCTCGATCCGGGTGCGCAGGTCGACGGGGCTGACCTCGTCGCCGCGGTCGGGGGCCGCGTCTCCGGCGGAGGTCCAGCAGGTGGCCAACAGCTCGCGGTTGGTGATGGTGGGGGTGGGCGTCATGGCGCCTTCCTCGGGGCGTGGCAGCGGCGGGTGGCTGTGGGCGGCGTCGTCACGGCGCCGCGGGGCCGGCGTAGAGACCGGGCCGGGGCGGCACCTCGATGGCGACCCGCCCGTCCGTGTGCAGCGCCTGCAGCGCTGCGTCGGAGACGACCTGCGCGACGAAGCCGTCCCAGGCGCCGGGGCCCAGCGGCGGCCGTCCGGCGGCGGCGGTGTCGACCCACTCGCGCAGCTCCATGTCGTAGGAGAGGGCGAAGCGCTCCCGCCAGTCTGCCGGGACGAGCCCGGCGGCGGCACCCTCGCGCCGGATGGTCACCGGTGCGGGGTCGGCCAGCTCGACGGTGCCGGTCTCGCCGGAGACCTCGCAGCGGATCTCGTAGCCGTAGTGGATGTTGACCGACACCTCGACGTCGACGAGCACCCCGTCGGCCATCTCGAACAGCACCAGCAGCGGGTCCTGCAGCTCGCCGCCGCGGCTGCTCTTGCGCGGGGTGAGCACCTGGACGGCGGCGATCTCCTGGCCGAGCAGCCAACGCAGCTCGTCGATCTCGTGGATTGCCGTGTCGGCGATGGACATGTCGCGGGTGTAGTGCGGCGGCACCGAGGCGTTACGGTGCGCGCAGTGCACCAGCAGCGGCGCCCCGATGGCGCCGCCGTCCAACGCCTGCTTCAGCGCACGGTGTGCCGGGTCGTAGCGGCGGTTGAAGCCGACCTGGACCAGCCGGCGGCCGGCGGCGACCTCCGCGTCCACGATGCGCCCGCAGGCCTCCTGCGTGATCGCCAGCGGCTTCTCACAGAAGACGGGCTTGCCGGCGGCGATTGCCGCCAAGACGTACGGCTCGTGCGTCGGCCCCCACGAGGTGACGACGACCGCGTCCACCGCGTCCGATGCGATCAGATCCTCACCGGTGGGCAGCGCCTTCGCGGCCGGCAGCCGGTCGGCCACGCCAGCGGCGCGGTCGGCGTCGGCATCGGCCACCGCGACGACCCGGCTGCCGCCGGGCCCGCCGTCCAGTCGGCGAATGTGCTCCTGGCCGATCATGCCGACCCCGATGACCCCGACGTCCAGCGCCACGGCACTCCTCCTCCGTTGTGACGCGGCCCGGATGCGGGACCGCGCTGGGGTCAAGGCTGTGGCCTCCGCCACGTCTCGGTCAACGCCGAGGAACCCTCAAAATCCCCTCAGCACTTCGCGATGGGGGCATAGCCGTTCCTGCGACGTCTGTCGCGTGACGACTGGGACGCTCGGCACCGGCGTTGCCCGCGTCGATCTGCCCGGATCTCCAGGACCCCGCCGGGCGGGGTACTGCCGGGAGCGGACGACACAGCAGGACCCCGGTGGGAGCGACGTCCATGAGAAGACGTCGGCCCCACCGGGGTCCCGTGTCGATCCGCTCGTCCAGCCTCCGTCGGCGTGTGCCCCCTGGCGGCGCGATCTCCATCGGGGACATGGAGAGAGCCACAGGCCTGCCTGTTGGAGGCGCCCAGTCAGGAGCCGTAGACGCCCACCGGAGGTCGGTGCGCGACATGCGCCGCGTCGTGCTCGCGGAAGTCGTCCTCGATCTCCTCCAGCCCGCGGCCGCGGGTCTCGGGGCAGAACTTCACCACGAAGGCGAGAGAGCCCAGGTTGATGAGCACGAAGAGGCCGAACGTGACCGTCGGCCCGACCGCCGCGACCAGAGGCGGGAAGACGAAGGAGATCAGGGCGTTCACCGTCCAGACGACGAAGACCGCAATGCCCATCGCGAAACCCCGGATCGTCATGGGAAAGATCTCGGACAGCAGCAGCCAGACGAGGATCCCGATGAAACACTGGACGAACGCGACGAACAGCATCATGGCCGCGAGGATGAGATAGCTTCGCCCGGTCGACTCCGGCAGGAGGAACGACGCGGCGAGCACCAGGTGCGACGCGGCGACGCCACTGAGGCCGGTGATCAGCAGCGAGCGCCGGTTGAAGTACCCGAGCAGCACGATGCCGAGGATGGTCATGGTCACCGACGTGACGCCGACGCCGATCGTCGCGATCAGAGCCGCACTGGTGCCGAGCCCGGTGGCTTCGAGGATCGTCGGCGCGTAGTAGTTCACCGTGTTGATGCCGGTGGCCTGCTGGACGATGCCCAGGCCGCACCCGATCCAGAGGATCCTGCGCATCCAGGGATAGGCACGCAGATCCCGCAGTGCGGCGCCCTTGTCCTCGGTGACATCCCGCCTCGCGTGCGCGACGATGATCGCGAACTCCTCCACGGCTTCGGCGGGCTCCCGACCTTGCTGCAGCACTCGCCGGGCCTCCTCGAGGCGTCCGCGGACGGCATACCAGCGTGGCGAGTCCGGCACGGCGAGCATGCCCACGAACAGAGCGATGGCCGGCACGGCGGCGACTGCGAGCATCCACCGCCAGACATGCGGGTCCCGGATCAGTTGATCGAGGACGGCATTCATGGCGAAGGCCAGAAACTGTCCCGTCACGATCATCAACTCGTTGATGGTGACCATTCGGCCGCGGCTGTGCGCGGGTGCCATCTCCGCCAGGAACACGGGGACGACCACCGATGCGGCACCGACACCGAGACCCAGGATGATCCTGGCGACCACGATGACCGCCACGTTCGGCGCGGTGGCACAGCCGATCGCCCCCTGGAGGAACAGGCCTGCACAGACCTCGAGGCTCCGCTTCCGACCCAGAGCGTCGGCGATCCTGCCGCCCAGCAGCGCGCCGACCGCCGCTCCCGGGAAGAGGAGCGCGCTGACGACGGTCGCCTCGGTGATCGGAGTCAAGTGCAGGTCGGCCCTCATGTAGAGCAAGGCGCCTGAGATGACACCCGTGTCGTAGCCGAAGAGCAGCCCCCCGAGCGAGGAGATGACCGTCAGCTTGACCAGGAAGCGCCTGCGC
>JAODNN010000013.1 GCA_025465355.1 Blastococcus sp.
GGCTGAACGCGGTCGAGTTGGTCAGCGAGACGTAGAGGTAGTCGTGCAGGGCGGGGACCCAGCCGGACACCTTGCTCGACCCGGCGGAGACCTCGGTGACGGCGTCGTCGTTCTCGTCCTGCGAGAACCGGAAGTCGGCGGCCGGCAGCCGGTCGCGTGGCTCCTGCGTGCGGGCCACCGGGCCCCCGCGGTCCAGCTCCCAGAAGGCCAGCCCGAAGACGATGATGTTGGTCAGCCAGACCTGCAGCGCCGCGGTGAGCAGTTCCCGCCCGTCGGTGACCTGGCTGGCCAGCAGGGCGCCGAGGAGCAGGACCAGGGCGACGGTGTTCGCCACACCGATGAGCCCTACGAGCGCGAGGGACGCGATCCGGGAGAACCGGGTCTGACGGGTGAGCCGCGTCGGGTTGACCACGATCAGCGCGACCAGCAGAAGGACGCCGAGGACAGGGATCACGAATCGCGGCCCGACGAGCAGAGTCTCGGGCAGCAGTGCGTACAGGGCGATGGCCACGAGGACGGCGAGGGCGGCCGGGAGCCGTACCTCGCCTCGGCGCTGCGACCTCTTCGACGTGGATGTCACGCTGCGTTCTACCACCGATCACGGTCCGCATAGGGAATCGTGGCGGTCTCACCCACCCGAGGTGGTGAGCTCCCACCGCCGGGGCGCGAGCAGACCGTCGCACAGTCAGAGCACAGCGTGCGCACAGCGAGGACGGCGATCCTCGACCGGCCGACCATCGGCGGGAACATGCAGCCGAACGGGATGGGAGAGCCATGCAGGTGCGGTCCGTGGGCGTCAGGGTGATCGACGACGTGCTCGACGAGGCGGTCGGCCGCCGACACCGGCCCGATCCGGTCATCGGCCGCTCCTCCGGCCCGGCGGGCAACGCGCAGCTGACCGCCTGGACCGGACTGCTGCTCCTCGTCCTGATCGCCGTCGAGTTGGTGACGCTGCTCGACGTCCGTGGGCTGCTCAGCTGGCACGTCGTCGTCGGGGTCCTGCTCGCGGCCGTCGCGGCACTGAAGATCGCCAGCACCGGCTGGCGGATCGTGCGCTACTACACCGGCCACCGGCCCTACCGGCGGGCCGGCCCCCCACCACTGCTGCTGCGCATCCTGGGTCCGCTCGTGATCGCCGGGACGATCGGTGTGCTCGCGTCCGGGCTGTGGCTGATCGCCGCCGGCCCAGCGAGCAGCCGGCAGCCACTGGCCACCGTCCTGGGGCAGCGGATCGACTGGCTGTCCATCCATCAGGCGCTGTTCATCGTCTTCGCGGTGGTCGCCGGGTTGCACGTGCTCGCCCGGCTGGTCCCGTCCGTCGTCCTGGCCACGAGCCGCACTCGCGGGCAGGAGAGCGGCGCGCAGCTCCGCGGCTGGGGACCCCGTGTGGCAATCCTCGGGGCCACGCTCGTCGCCGGGACGCTGGCCGCGGCGCTGGTCCTCCCCGCCGCCTCGAGCTGGCACGACGAGCACCGCGGCTTCCACGAGTTCCCGCCGTCGGGCAGCGGCCCCGCTCACGAGTGACCGGGCGCCCACTGCTCAGCACGTCCGGTGACCGTGCTGAGGCCGCGTGGTGCGTCCGGGTCGAAGCCACGCGCGAGGGCGATCTCGGCGGCGAGCAGCTGTGCCGGGAGGATCTAGCGGTGCCCGTCCAGCCTGCGGCCGCCGTCGGTCTCGTCGCCCTCGACGTCGACGGCACCGTGCTCACCCCGGAGGGCGGCATCGCGCCGTCCACGGTCGCGGCGGTGGTGGCGGCCCGGGACGGCGGCGTGCGGGCCGTCCTCGCCTCCTCGCGCGGGCCGGTGGCCCTGTCACGCGTCCAGGACGGGCTCGGCCTGCGCGACGAGTGGTTCATCGGATACCAGGGCGCGCTCGTCGCGCGCTGGACCGGCCGGCAGCTCGAGGTGCTCAGCGAGACGACCCTCGACCGGGCGGCCGCGCGTGACGTCGAGACCCGCGCGCTCGCCGCCGGGTTGTCCGTCGGCCGCTACATCGGGCTGCGCTGGCGCGTTCCCCAGCTGACCGACAGCGTCCGGCACGAGGCCTCCCTCACCGGGGAGGAGCCGATCGTGAGCACGCCGGAGGAGTCGGACGCCGACGCAGCGCCGCACAAGCTCATGGTGATGGCCACCGGCGACGCACAGATCGCTGCCCTGGCCCAGCTGGCGGGCACCCTGCCGCGGTCGGTCACCGCCACCCTCTCGCACCCGGCCAACCTGGAGATCACGGCGGCCGGCGTGGACAAGGCCTCCGGCATCGCCCCGCTCGCCGCCCGCCTCGGCATCCCGGCGGAGGAGACCGCCGCGATCGGCGACGGCCCCAACGACCTCGGCCTGTTCGCCGCGGTCGCACACCCGGTCGCGATGGGCCAGGCGACGGCAGAGGTGCAGGCGGCGGCGCGCTGGGTCACGAGCAGCAACACCCGGGACGGGGTGGCCCGCGCACTGACACACCTGGGCCTCGTGCGCGAGGACGCCTGGTCATCCCTCGCCGGTCAGCGCAGCATCTCCTTCACGAGTGCGAAGCGGTAACCGTCGCTGAGCAGGCCTTCGATGACGGCGGCCAGCGCCTCGGCGGTCTGCGAGCGGCCACCCTCTCGTCCACCGTGCGCGTCCCGCTAGCGTCGTCGATCATGCCGTCGCCGAGCGCACCCTCCCACGACCATGACGGGGACGCCGACGTCCCGCTCCTGCCCACCGCCGAGCTCCACCTGCACCTCGAGGGCACCCTGGAGCCGGAGCTGGCCTTCGCGCTCGCCGGCCGGAACGGCACCCGGCTGCGCCACCCCGATCTGGCGGCGCTGCGGCAGGCGTACGCCTTCGCCGACCTGCAGTCCTTCCTCGACCTGTACTACGAGCTCACGGCGGTTCTGCAGCAGCCGCAGGACTTCGCCGACCTCGCCGACGCCTACTTCGCGCGGGCCGCGGCCCAGGGTGTGCGGCACGCCGAGGTCTTCGTCGACCCGCAGGCGCACACCAGCCGTGGAGTGCCGCTCGAGGTGGTCATGGAGGGCCTCGGGGAGGCGTTCCGGACCGCGGAGGAGAAGCACGGGCTGACCGCCCGGATCATCGCCTGCTTCCTGCGCGACCGTGGCCCCGAGGAGGCCGAGGCG
>JAODNN010000134.1 GCA_025465355.1 Blastococcus sp.
TCGATCACCTACGAGTACCAGGACTGCACCGCGGACCAGATCCCGGCCGCGCCCACGGACCTGACGGCCCAGGGCGGCGACGGCCAGCTCACCGTCGACTTCAAGCCGAACTGGGACAGCGGCGCCAGCCCCGACACCTGGCAGTACCAGATCGGCATCGGAACCTGGACCGACTTCGACCCCGACTACACCGACGACGGCGCGTTCGAGCTGGTGCTGGACAGCCTGACCAACGGCACGCCGTACACGGTGCGCGTGCGGGCGCTCAGCAGTGACGGCGTCCCCGGTCCGGCCGGCACGGTCACCGGAACGCCGTTCAAGCCGATCGGCGCCCCCACCAACGTGGCCTACACCGTCTCCGGTTCCGTGGTGACGATCACCTGGGACGCCCCGGTGACCACCGGTACCTACGCGCTGAACGGCTACCAGGCCTTCCTGGGCTACAACTCCGGGCAGAGCGGCGGCCTCGCGTTCCAGTGCGACACCGCCGTCACCGTGCGGGTGTGCAAGGCGCCCGCGCCTCCCGGCCCGAACTACACCGCCGGCGTCAGCGCGGTGGACTCGGAGGGCAACGCCGGCGACCCGTCCAACATGTTGACCATCGCGAAGGTGGCTCCGCCGGAGTCCGTCCCGGCTTCGGACGGCGCCCTCACGGTGCCCGGAGGTGGCGCCGGCTCGGGCGCGACGGGTGAGGTGGTCAAGGGCCAGCAGGTCAAGCTGCACGGCACCGGCTACATGCCCAACTCGCTCGTCTCCGTCCTCGTCTACTCCACGCCCCAGGTGCTGACCACGGTGATGACCGACGCCTCCGGCTCCTTCGATGTGACGGTGACGGTGCCGGCCGGGCTGCCGAACGGCCACCACACGTTGGTCGCCGCGGGCGTCGACCCGGCCGGGCAGACGCGGTACATGAACCTGCCGATCACGGTCACCGCCGGGAAGGCGGAGCTCGCCTACACGGGTGCCTCGATCGTCGGGCCCGGTGTGGCCGGCCTGCTCGCTCTCGTGGTGGGCACCGGGCTGCTGATCGTGTCCCGGCGCCGCCGCGCCTCGTAATCCGCACGGCAACCAGGCCCGGGTCCTGCCCCTTTCCCAGGGGACAGGGCCCGGGTCGTGTCGCGCCCCGAGGCCGGCGGATCGCTCACCTAGCATCGGCTCGACAGGCACAGCCGGCCCCGCCGTAGGTGCAGCAGGCCGACACGGGAGCATGCGTGGACGACAAAGCTCCCGTGGACGGCGTCCAGACCGAGGACGACGTCCTGCCCTGGGACGACGCCGTCGACGAGACTGCCCCGCAGGACCGCATCCCGCACGATCTGCTCGACCCCCGCAGGCGCCCGCCCGCCCGCGACGACGTCCGTCCGGAGCGGTGGCGGACGGTCGCCCGCGGTCTGGGTGAGCTGCTGGTGACCGGCGGCGTAGTCCTGCTGCTGTTCGTCGTCTACGAGCTGTGGGTGACCGACCTGCTCAACCAGCACACGCAGACGACGCTCACCCAGCAGCTGCAGCAGGAGTGGAAGAGCGCGCCCCAGCTGCCGCCGGCGTCGACCGCCCACGGCGCGGTCGCGGTGGGCAAGGCGTTCGCCATCCTGCACATCCCGCGGCTCGGCGCGGACTACCAGCGGGTGGTCGTCGAGGGCACTGGGCAGGACCAGCTGACCCAGGGCCCTGGCCACTACGTCGGCACGGCGTTCCCGGGCGAGCAGGGCAACCTCGCGCTCGCCGGGCACCGGGTGGGCAAGGGCTCACCGTTCCTGGAGCTGGACAAGCTCCGGCCGGGTGATCCGATCGTCGTCGAGACGGCGCAGAGCTGGTTCGTCTACCGCGTGCTGGGCGATCCGCGCACCGGGAACTTCGGCACCGATCCGAGCGGGATCCCGGGACAGCAGATCGTCCCCCCGACCGACCTCGCGGTGATCTCCCCGCGCCCCAACGCTGCCGCCGACGCCGCACCGAGCGGTGCCTACCTGACCCTGACCACCTGTCATCCGCGGTACTCCGCTCACCAGCGCCTGATCATCCACGCGAAGCTCGAGGGCGCCGGCATCCGGAAGGCCGACCAGCCGCAGGGGCCGGCGGCGCTGCGTGCGGGCTGATCGCAGGCGCGCGTTCCCCCGGTTCTGAGAGGACCCCATGTACAGCTGGATCTGGCGTTCCCTGCCTGGCGGGACCGGACTGAAGGCGCTGCTGTCGCTCATCCTGGTGCTCGCCGTCGTGGCGCTGCTCCTCTTCGTGGTGTTCCCCTGGATCGAGCCGCACCTGCCGTTCAACGCGGTCACCGTCGACGGCTGAACGCGCTCGTCGGATGCGGGATGACGGGGCCGTTTCGATCGGGCGACGATCCCGCTCAGTGGTGGCTTCGGGTGGCGGCGGGTTCCGGAACAGGCAAAGGTCGAGGTCGGACGCCGACTCCCAGTTCCCGGAGGACCCCACGACACGCCCTCCCCGAGTTGATCATCGGCATATGGCTGTTCGACACGCCGCCGGGGGGCGCCATATGACGATGATCAACTAGGGGTTTCGCCGAGGCGGTCAGGCGGCGGCGCAGGTGGTGCAGGTGCCGATGATCTCCAGCGTGTGGTTGACGTCGGCGAAGCCGTGGTCGGCGGCGACGCGATCGGCCCATCGTTCGACCGCGGGGCCGGCCACCTCCACGGTGCGGCCACAGTTCCGGCAGACCAGGTGGTGGTGGTGCTGGGTGCTGCAGCGGCGGTAGAGCGTTTCCCCGCTCGCGGTGCGGAGGGCGTCGAGCGCGCCCTCCTGGGACAGGGCCTGAACCGCCCGGTACACCGTGGACAGCCCGATCGGGTCACCGCCGGCGCGCAGCCGGGCGTGCACGTCCTGGGCACTGTGGAAGCCCTCGAGGCCATCGAAGACCGCCTCGACCGCGGCGCGCTGCCGGCTGGCCCGCGTCGTCACGCCGGCGCTCCTGCCGACGCGAGGTCCTCCTCCCGCGCCGGTGCTCCGGCCGGGCCCCGCCTGCCCCATCCGCGGCGCATCCGGCGCCAGGACAGGAGCCGGCAGACTAGGTAGATGGCGAAGGAGATGGTGGTGACGAAGGGGCTGATCGGCACGCTGGAGCCCAGCGCGAGCAGGATGCCGCCGACGGCGGAGACGACCGCGAAGGTCACGCTGAGCACCGGCGCCAGAACGGGGGACGCGGTGACCCGCATCGCCGCGGCGGCGGGGGTGACCAGCAGGGAGAGGACCAGCAGGGCCCCGATGATCTGCACGGCGAGCGCCCCGGCCAGGGCGAGCAGCAGCGCGAAGGTCACCGACAGCACTCCGGCGGGCAACCCGCGGGCGGCGGCGACCTCGGGGTCGGCGCTGACGAACATCAGCGGCCGCCAGATCACCGCCAGCCCCGCCAGCACCACGACCGCGACGCCGACCAGCCAGCTCAGCTGCACGGTGTCCACCGCCACGATCTGGCCGGTGAGCAGCCCGAACTTGTTCGCCGCCCGGCCGGAGTACAGGGAGAGGAAGAGCACCCCCAGGCCGAGGCCGAAGGGCATCAGCACACCGATGACCGAGTTCCGGTCGCGGGCCCGCACACCCAGCACGCCGATCAGGGCACCGGCGATGAGCGAGCCGACGATCGAGCCGAGCGCCACGTTGACCCCTGCCAGCAGCGCGCCGGCGGCGCCGGCGAAGGACAGCTCGCTGATCCCGTGGACGGCGAACTGCATGTCGCGCATCTGCACGAACACGCCCACCAGGCCGCCGACCACCCCGAGCAGGGCGGCCGCGATCAGCGAGTTGGTGACCAGGCCGAGCAGCGCGCCGTAGTCGGAGAAGTCGAACAGGGAGCCCATCACGCGGTCCTCGGCGATCTGTCGTCCGCCCCGGGGCCGTGGTCGTGGTGCTGGCTGGGGCCCGCCGGGTGGTCCGGCGCGCCGACGACGACGATCCGGCCGCGGACCTCGAGCACGTCCACGGGGGTCTGGTAGAGCTCGCTGAGGTTGGCCGAGGTCATCACCTCCGCCGGGGTGCCCAGCCGGTGCCGGCCGCCGACGAGGTAGAGGATCCGGTCGACGAGCCCGAGAACCGGGTTGATCTCGTGGGTGACGAAGACGACGGCGGCGTGGTGCTCGCGGCGGCGGCGGTCGATGATCTCGCTGACCGCCCGCTGGTGGCCGAGGTCCAGGGAGAGCAGCGGCTCGTCGGCGAGCAGCAGCTTCGGGTCGGCGGCCAGCGCCTGGGCGATGCGCACTCGCTGCTGCTCGCCACCGGAGAGCAGACCGATCGGCGCGTCTGCGTAGCCGCTGGCCCCGACCTCGGCCAGGGCCGCGGTGATCCGCCGCCGGTCCTCCGCGCTGCGCCGGCGCGGGCCCCAGCGGGTGCCGTCGATGCCCATCGCGACAAGGTCTCGGGCACGCAGCGGAGTGGCGGTGTCCATCGACTTCTGCTGCGGCACGTAGCCGATCGCCCGGTTTCCCCGGCCCGGTGGGCGCCCGGCGACCAGGAGCTGACCGGCCGCCAGCGGCTGATGGCCGAGGATGGTCCTGAGCAGGGTTGACTTGCCGGCTCCGTTGGGCCCGAGCACGGCGAGGAACTCTCCGGGCGCCAGGTCCAGGTCCAGGTCGCGCCACAGCACGCGGTCCCCGAAGCCGACCGCCGCCCCTCGGGCGCTGAGCACCGGAGCGGTCCGATCCTCGCGCCCGTCCGACGGCGCGGGCGGCGCGGCGGTCGCTGTCGTCATCGTCACCGGCTGGGAACTCATGCCCGGAGTGCCTTGCTGATCGCCGCCAGATTGGCCGTCATCCACGCCAGGTAGCTGTTCCCCGGCGGCAGGGTCTCGGTGACCGGCACCACCGCCACGTGGTGGTCCCGGGCTGCCTTCTTCAGCTGCTCGGTCTGCGCGTCGGTGGTCTGGGCGTTGTAGACCAGCGCCTTCACCGCGCCGCCGCCGAAGAGATCCAGGGTGTGCTGCAGCACGGCCGGGGGCACGTCGGTGCCGTCCTCGACCGCCTTCGAGAAGGCCCGCGGCGTCTTGTTGACCGCACCCAGCGCGTTCAGCAGATACAGCGGCACGGGCTCGGTGATCGCCACGCCGGCCCCCTCGGTCGCGAGCCGGTCGGTGGCCTCCCGGGTGATCAGGTCGTGCAGTTGACCCTGGAAGCGCGTGGCGTTGGCGCGGAACGTGCCCGCGTCGCCGGGTGCGGCTGAGGACAGGGTCGAGGCGATCCGGTCAGCCACCTTCGCCACCGACGGGAAGTCGTACCAGATGTGCTCGTTCAGGTCCTGCCCGGCGGCGCGAGCGGCTGCAGCCCTCCCGGAGACGTCGACGGCGTTGATCACCGCCTTCGGCTGGGCCGAGGAGACCAGCCGGCTCATGAAATCGTCGTAACCCCCACCGTTCTCGATGACGACGTCGGCCTTCGACACGGCCAGTCGGGTCCGTGCGCTGGCCTCGTAGGAGTGCGGGTCCGCCGACGGGTCGGAGATGATCGACGTGACCTGCACCCGGTTCCCGCCGATGGCCTCGGCGATGTCCCCCCACACGTTGGTCGAGGCCACCACGTTCACCCCGCTCGCCGCCGGCGAGG
The DNA here is from genome assembly GCA_025465355.1 of Blastococcus sp. GTDB lineage: Bacteria > Actinomycetota > Actinomycetes > Mycobacteriales > Geodermatophilaceae > Blastococcus_B. The sequence continues at coordinate 5,550 of JAODNN010000134.1, forward strand.
AACTCGCGGCCGACGTGCTGCTCGCACAGGCCGCGACCGACAGCAGAACCGACGACGCCACGGCGACTGCACCGGTGCGCATCGTTCTCCAGCCCATCGCGAACCTCTCTTCGTGGGAATGATTCCCGTATCCTAGCGCACATGGGAACCGTTCCCACCAGTACCTCGATGCGTGGGGGGTCAGTGGTGCGGCGCGGTCGCGGCAGATGCTGGACAGCACCGAACACCGCCGAGGTCATCAGGTCCTCGCTGCGCTCGGCCGCCTCGGGATGGGCTCGGCCAGCACGATGGCCGCCGACGTCGGAGTGAAGACCGCCGGCGTCACGGTCGCCGATGGCGTGAAGCCGCGAACTTCCGCGCCGAACGGGTGCCCAGCAACCCGATCGGAACCGCCGCGGCCACGAGAATCGCCGCCCCGATCAGGTTGCTCTGCGTGGTCGCTGTTCCCACCAGGTCGACCACTTCCCCGATGGACCCGAGCAGAAGCACCGCCAGCAAGGGCACGAGCGTCCAGGCGAACGAGCCGCGCCAGGTACGCACAGCCCCACCGATCAGGAGAGCCGCGCCGATCAGCCCCAGCACGCCGACGTAGGCCATCCCCTTCGCGGCATTTCGGTCACCCCAGCCATGGGTTCGGAACAGCACGGCCAGTGCTGCGAACCCGAACCAGAGCAGGCCCAGGGAGTACACGGCGGAGAGCGTGGCCGCGACGGCAACGGCGGCGGGCCTCGGCGCCGAGGGGCTGGTCACCCCTGGGATATCGGCAGGTACGCCTCCGACGCGGAGAGCTCCTTGCAACGTTGCGTTGCATCGCCCCGAGCGGCACTTCAGATCTGCCCGCCGCCCGGTCCGTCACAGGGCGGCCTGAGGACGGCCCACGGGCTCTCCGGCGGACTACGTTCCGGCGGCAACGGCATCACGGCCGTCCGGTCTCGGGAGGTAGCCATGTCCCGCACGCCACAGGAAATCTTCGCCCACCA
>JAODNN010000143.1 GCA_025465355.1 Blastococcus sp.
TCCAGTATCCAGAGGAATCCCAAAGGAGCCAAGAGCCTTCCGCGTCGCCCAATAGATAGTGAGGGCGGTCGGTTCTAAACGCCTTCGCGTTCCCATATATAGGGATTGACGCTGGTATACTGGGACTGGACGGGATAGTGGTGACACAGACACGCGTTGGGTCGATCGCATACCAGCTGTCGGGACTTCCCTGAGACCGCCATGCAAGTGCTGCGCTGTGCGCCTCGTTCGTCGAGTGCGTTAGGGATCCCAGCAGGGCTGAGACTGCGATAAGAACAGCGAAAACATTCATCAGAAGCGGTTCAGGCCCCGTCAACCACTGCCACAGGCTAAGCAAGCCCACGCCCGCTGCGACAAAGCCTATCCAGTAGATCATCGTTGAGACGCCGGCTATCGCCTCCTCCCTAGTCGAAAACGACGCCGAACGGTACGGAATATTTAGCGCATCCAGGTAGATGGCGTACGTATACCATCCGACCATTGGAGTTAGGGCGGCGGCACCCCCAATGACGATAGGTAGCACCCATGGGAGGAAACGGCCAGCGCGCCACCTTCGCATCTGGAAGGTAAGACCCAAGACGGCCAGCAGAATGCCGATATCGAAGGCGGTGATTGTGGCTTGACGTCGATTTTCGAGCGCAGGATGTATCAAGCCAGCAGCCAGCAGGCCAGCACCGAGAGAAGTACCCAAAAGGATCGTCAAGTGCTTGCTAACCGCCGGCGCGCCCCGCGACCGCAGTTGTACGAAAATGATAACGACGACCATGAGATCGATCGCTAGTGCGACGATTAGTGCCCACCCTAGCCCGAAAACCGCCAATAGGACGGTCGCGAGAAGCACGAGCCCCCAGCCTACAAGCACGCCACCCGGAAGACGGCCCGCGCCTCGACTCCCTGCGCGGGGAGTTTTGTTCGGATTGTCAATCTGCTCAAGGATCCAAGTATCACCTGCCGCCGAAAATGCTTCACCGCGCGCCTCGTGCAGCGCCCTCCTATTGCGGTTCGCTTCAGCCTCAGACTGGCCCGTCACGATGGTACTGGTCCCTAGCACGGGCGACGCCAATATGCGTCGGAGCAACTTCTTTGCAAACGAACTGGCGTTCGGATCGCCTACGCCAGGTATTTGTGCAAACGCCCGGCGAACGGGGCCAACCGCTTTCTTCTGGCGAAGGACGTGCCACGTCCCATAAGGATCGGGCCACTGTGCCGCTGGGTCGACGGCCAACAGTCGATAAGGTATGCCGGCGGCCTGCAGTTGGCTGGCAACCTGGCGCTGTTGGTTTTGGGCGGCATAGCGCGAAGAGTCTCGCGCGATTGCTGCAGCAATCACCTTGTAGCGCGGAGGGACCGAGAATCGATGAGAGCCGAGTTCTGTGACGTTCAGGCCTTTTGTGCCCAGCACGCTCAATGCGTCGCTAAAGCGGCCTTGCGGAACTGCGACGAATAGGCGGACAACGACCATGAGTCCTCCGTATTATCCGAGCGACTGTGAGCCATGTAGCACGAACGGGGCGGTTTCTCGCTGGAGCGCCCCTTAAGGGTGCCAGTCTATGTGCGGGACGAGAAGCGTTCGGCACGCCGGTTGTGAAGCCCTATCAGTGCCATTGGACCAGAATCGACCACGGCTAGGGTCGCGACCAGGAGGGAACGGGGTCCCTTGAGTCGTTGTGGCGGGCCCCGCTCAGACTATTATCAGAAGGTCCCGCAAAGCGCCCGATGCAAACCCACCATGGGGCCCGCGGCTCGGTCCGGCCGCGCCGAACGTGTGGCAGAGGGAGCCGACCGTAGGGCTTCTCGCGGTCGAAGGCGGGCTTTACATAAGCGACCGCGCCGGTCAACAGCGTCACCCGGAGCAGCGCAGGCTGACCACCAGAGACCCAGACGGCCGCACCCTCGAACGGCATGACGTGCCCCTAAAGCGGCCTTCAGGGCGCATATGGCCGAACGCGGCAGTAGGCAGCGGCATCACGCCGGGGCCGGCAGGGTCGCCTCACTTGGGGTCATCTGACGTCGGGCCACCCCGAACGTGTGACGGCGCATGCGGCCCAGCTCGCCGCGAGATTCATGTCGGTGGCACCCTGTAGACACGTGGGTGTGGACGTCCTTGTGGATGGACGTGTGGATGAAGGAGGGGGACTATGTCGATCGCAGAGAGCAGCGCGTCTGTCGAAGTCAGTGAACTCACCCCTGAGGAAGCCGCCGCGGTCTTCGACCGAATCGTCCGCAGCGCTCTCAACCTGAGCGGCGAACAGTTCCTCGCGGATCTCGATGCCGGCATGTTCGACGACGTCGAGCCCGATGCCCACCCTGGGCTGCTCGACGTGCTCATGGCGCTGCCTCTCGTGCGCTGATCGGTCGTGCCAGGAGCGACGCCGTATCAAGCTGTCGAAGCCTTCCTGGCACCCATCGAGCGAGTTTTGGCCTGCCGGGCACCGGCAAGGTGGTCGTCTCACCCCGCGGCCGGGCGGACACGAGCAAAACCCACTCCTGGAGCCTGAACGCGGGCCAGGGCATCGTGTTGCGCGGCCAGGCCGCCGGCAGCCGGTTCCTGGCGTCCATGCACTACCGGAGCATTCCGACCGACCCGGAGAAGTACGACATCCAGCAGGGGCGCTGGCGGGTCACCACCTTGGCCTACCTATACGAGTTCAGGACTCCGGACAACGCGAAGCTTTGGGCGATGCACTGCATTCGGCCGGCAAGAGCCACGCCACCTTCCCGCACCTCCACCTGTACACCGTCCTCCCCGACGGTCACTTCCCCACGCCGCGACAGACGCTCGAGTCAGCGGTGCAGTGGTGCAGTGGTGGCGGAGTTGCAGAACACCCAGTGGCGCACCGTGCTCGCCGAGTCGGAGGGCGTCCACCAGCTGTACCGATCCTGGTCCGACGATGCGCCACCGTCGACAACTGGCGGGTGACGTCGGGCCCTACCGCGTCGAGGTTTGACCCGGAGGGGGAGCCGAGGGCCCACCCGGCTTCCCCATAACCAGCCGACCTCCGACTGCGCAGCGCCGGGGGAAGGGTGGGCCGAAGGCTCATCCCGCAGGGACGCGCAGCGCCCTTCCGGCGGCCGGCGCAGTCGGAGAGACTTCGCGGGCGTGGGGCGGCTGCTGCCTTTGGGCGCAGCTTCCCAGGGGACAGCTGCGACGACGCCCAGTCCGCAGAAAGTCCGCAAAATGGCCGGAAACAGCCAACGGCACCCGACCCTCGTCAACTATAAAAGCGCTGGTCAGAACGATTTTCAGCGACAGCCCACTCTGTCAAACCACCCCTCGGTCGATTTTGCAAGGCGGGGGTTAGGGGTTCGATTCCCCTCGTCTCCACCGCACCCCGTAGCCCCCGCAGGGCCTGGTAGCTCCCGCAGGGCCTTCCGCCCGCACCCGTCGGTTCAGGGGACCGTCACGTAAGCCGTCGCCGACATCCGGCGGTTTCCCGCCACGTCGACGCTGACCACGCGGTATTCGTAGGCGGTCCCCCGGCGGAGGCCCGAGAGCACCACCCGGTGCGCCTCGACGAGCCGGAGGTCCAGCGGCGTCGTCGTGACGCCGGCCGGCGTCGCCTTCCGCCAGTACTGCACCTGCGAGTCCGAGCGGTCCTTGGCTGTCGTCCAGGTCAGCGTCGCCGTGGTGCCGCTGGGGACGGTGCGGATGGAGGAGATCACCGGCGGCGTGGTGTCCTCCACGAGCGTGCCCGCCATCCGGGCGGCGACGCGCTGCCGGATGGTCGGCAGGAGGGCGTAGGTGATCCCGCCCGGGCAGTCGGTTGCCGCGAAGTCACGGTGGCCAGGGATGTTCGGCCCGGTCCACGTGCTGCCGCTGGCGGGGTTCGTGTAGGTACCCGAGCCGGTCGGACCGATCCCGGTTCGGGCGGCCAGGGCGGCGAGCAGCTGCTCCAGACCCCGCTGGGCTCCCGCCGTGGGACGGCGATCGGTCAGCGTTCCCAGCAGGGAGATGCCGACGTTGCCCGAGTTCCAGCCGGCGACATGAGCTCCGACGACCGCGCGGCCGGCGTCGTCGAACGCCATGGGCGTTCCCGCGTCCGCGTCGGTGTGCCGCCCCTCGTAGACGTGCCCTGCCTCGTCCACCAGGAACTGGTACCCGATGTCGCCCCAGCCGCGGTCGATCGCGTGGTACCGGTAGATCGCGCGCACGGTGGCCGCAGGGTCCGGGTCGCCGTTGGTGGTGGCCGTGTGGTGCACGGTCAGCTTCTGCGCCGGGAAGTACTCCGCCGGCCAGATCTCGTTCCCCCCGGCGTCGAAGCGGAGGCTCTCGTCGGCGCCCCACTGGGCCCGCGACACGTACACGGGGGACGACGTCGCCGTTGCGGTGGTGGACGTCGCGGCCGGTGCCGCGGTCGCGGTGGTCCTCGGGCCGTCGGTGGTGTTGATGGCCACCGTGCGTGCGTTCCTGGTGCCACCGGGCACGCGCACCTGATAGGCATCGGCGTGGTGCGCGGGCACGAGGGCGGACCCGAACTTTCCGGGCTCCTCCACGCCGTCCTCGCCCATGGCCTCCCAGGAGCTCCACGAGCCGCCGTGGCGGAAGCGGACCTGCGCGTCGCCGTGAGCGCCGACCCAGGTCACCGCGACGAAATCCGCCGGGAAGGTGGAGGTGACCGCGAGCGCGCTCGCGGGTACGGCCGAGGCCAGTGTCCGAGGCATCCCCGCTCGCCGCGGTGCTGCCGCGGGTGCGGCCGAAGCCGTGACGACCGTGGCGCCGAGGAGCAGGACTGCAACGGCGAACGCGGTCGTCCCTGACCGGCGGAGGGATGGCACGGGCAGACCGTAGAAGCCCCGCTCGCGAAACAACAGGGAGTGCGCAACGAGCGATCCGGAAGGGGATCGTTTCGGACGCCGAAGCCATCTCCCTGCGCACGTTCCGCGGCCTCGACTCCGGCCGGCCGGCCGGGCGGCCCCGGGTCGGTGTCGCATCAGCGTGGAACACTGGGCCCGTGACTGAATCGACTCCCGCCCGGCGTGCCGTGCTGCACACCAACCAGGGCGACATCACCGTCGACCTCTTCCCTGACCAGGCTCCGAAGACGGTCGCCAACTTCGCGGACCTGGCCGAGGGCCGCCGCGAGTGGACGCACCCGGCGACCCGTGAGAAGACCACCGACCCGCTCTACAACGGGACGATCTTCCACCGGATCATCGACGGCTTCATGATCCAGGGGGGCGACCCGCTCGGTCAGGGATTCGGTGGCCCCGGCTACCAGTTCGGCGACGAGTTCCACCCCGACCTGGCCTTCGACCGCCCGTACCTGCTCGCCATGGCCAACGCGGGCCCGGGCACCAACGGCTCCCAGTTCTTCATCACCGTCGGCCCGACCCCCCACCTCAACCGCAAGCACACGATCTTCGGTGAGGTGGTCGACCAGCCGTCCCGCGACGTCGTCGAGCGGATCGCCAAGGTCGCGACCGGCCGCAACGACAAGCCGGTCGATGACGTCGTCATCGAGTCCGTCGAGGTGCACCGCAGCTGACCGAGCCCCAGCCGGCGCCCCCCACCACCGCCTGCTATCGGCACCCCGACCGGCCGACCGGCATCGCCTGTGTGCGGTGTGAGCGGCCTATCTGCGCGGAGTGCATGATCCCGGCCTCGGTCGGGTTCCAATGCCCTGAGTGCGTCCGGGGAGGGAACGCCTCCGTGCGCCCCGCCCGGCGCACCGGTGGGCTGCAGGCGGCGGGGCGCCGGTGGGGTGCGGTCACCCTCACCCTGATCGCGATCAACGTCGCGATGTTCCTCGTGACGGCGGTGTCGGCCGGCCTGAACGGGGCCTCCCCGCTCGACAACTCGCTGTCGCCGGTCTTCGGGGAACTGGCCCAGGTGCCCTTTCTGGTCGACTTCGGGCAGTGGTGGCGGCTGATCACGGCCGCGTTCCTGCACATCGGGCCCGTGCACCTGGCGCTGAACATGCTCGCGCTGCTGGTGTTCGGCTCCGAGCTCGAACGGCTGCTGGGCCGCTGGCGATTCCTCACGCTCTACCTCGTCTCGATCCTCGGCGGCGCCACCGCGATCCAGCTGTTCGGCGCCCCTGATCAGGCGGTCGCGGGAGCCTCCACCGCCATCTACGGCCTGCTCGGCGGCCTCGGCGTGGTCATGGTGGCTCGCCGGCAGGACCTCCGCGGCCTGCTCACCCTGCTGGCGATCAACCTGTTCATCAGCTTCCTGCCCGGTGTCTCGCTGATCGGCCACCTCGGCGGTCTCGTCGCCGGCGCGCTGACTGCGGCCGTCATGGTGGCCACCCCGCGACGGCCGGTGGCACAGGCGGTCGGCGTGGGCGTGCTCGCCGTCGTCCTCGTGGTGCTGGCGTTGACCGCCTCCACCCTCACCGGGTCGGGCTTCTAGCCCTTCCTGCCTCGAGTCGGGTCCAGGGCGCGCAGCGTCCGGGCCACCTCGTCCGGGTCGGTCCCCAGATCGCGGCGCCCCAGCAGCACCAGGACGCCTTCGTCGTCCGGTCCGTTGGCCGTGTCCAGCTCCAGCACCCGACTCCGGAGGCCGAGCCGGCGGGTCGCGCGGACGCCCACCCGCAGCCCCGGCCACGCCAGGTGCCGCCGGCCGGCGAGGATGCGTACCTCGACGCCGTCCGGGCCGGCCGACAGGCGAGGACGGCTCAGCAGGTCACGGGCGGCCACGACGAGGACGAGCAGCGCGGCGGCGCCCGTGAGGATCCGGCCGGGCGCGTCGGCGACGACGACAGTGGCGATCACCATCCCCAGCCCGACGGCTGCCCATGCGATCGTCTCCGCCGGACGGGGTGACCACTGCACGTCCACAGCCTCCCACCGGCGATGTGACGGAACGGGACCGGTCGCCGGGTGAGGGAACTACTGCGGTCCGTGACCGGCGCGCGTGTGAACCGCAGGTCAAGTGGGTAGAAGGTGCCGGAGCCCGTGTCGACTCACGGCCTCGTCCGCTGACCCCATGTCGACGTGTCCACAGCGCAGTACACAACTGGGGACAGACTCACACGGCTGTAGTTACTGCCGTGGCGTCGTCGTCACACGCGTCTCATGCTCGGCATCTGCGCAGGTCAGCGGGGTGCGGCCCCGTTCGGTCTCTCCACACTCGGTGGACAACCCTGGGGGTGGAGCGCCATGTCGACCTGTGGACGAAGCTCTTGTCTGTGCACAGCGTGGATTCCGTCGACGACAGAGGCCCCCGCCCCGTCAGGGGGCGAGGGCCTCGGTGAGAGCGGGGGTGGAGCGGGCGGGTCAGCGCCAGCGCATCGACATGACCAGGCCGGCGACCATCGCGCCGAAACCGATGGCGAAGTTCCACGCCGACAGCGACACCATGAGCGGGATCCGGTCACCGGCGACGTAGTAGACGACGATCCACAGCAGCCCGATCACCATCAGGGCGACCATCAGCGGCGCGTACCACCGGGGGCTGGGCCGGGCGGCGCGCGCCTGCGCGGCCTGGGACCGCAGCACACCCTCGGGCGGGGTGTACACCGACTTCTTGCGCACCTTGGACTTGGGCAACCTGCGTTCTCCCTCCGGGGGGCCGGGCTGTCGCCTCCGGCCGGAACGCGTACCAGCCTAAGCTGCCGGGTGAGGACGGGGGCGTCCTACCGCGCAGAGCCTCGCGCGCGCCCCGTGTCGCCGTCGCCCGGATGCCCGAGGAGGTGTGCCGTGGCCCGCTCACTCCGGGGCCTCGTGCGCGGCCGACGCGTCTCCGCCTGGGGGGCGCTGGTGCCCATCGCCGCACTCGCGGCCGGCCTGCTCTTCGCCACCTCGAGCAGCGCCGCCCAGGGCACCGACCTGCGCGCCGGCCAGGTCACCAGGCTCTCCGAGCTGATCGGCCAGCGCAACAAGGCCGTCATCAGCCAGGCAGCCCAGCTCGCCGGCCTGCAGCGCCAGGTGCAGCAGCTCACGAAGCAGGCCGCGTCGCGCAACGGAGCGGTCGCCGCCGCGCAGGGCACGGGCGACGCCGGCGCCCTGTCCGCGGCACTGGTCCCGCTCACCGGCCCCGGCGTGGTCATCACCCTCAACGACGCACCCCAGAGAGCCGACGGCCAGCTGCCCGTGAACGCGCGCCCCGACGACCTGGTGATCCACCAGTCGGATGTCCAGGCCGTGGTCAACGCGGTGTGGGCCGCGGCGGCCGACGGCGTCTCCGTCATGGACCAGCGGCTGATCGCCACCAGCGCCGTCCGCTGTGTCGGCAACACCCTGCTGCTGCAGGGGCGCACCTATTCACCGCCGTTCGTGATCACGGCGATCGCCGACGCCGACGCCGTGCGGGCCCAGCTGGCCGCCTCGCCGCAGGTGGCGGTGCTCCAGGAGGCCGTCGACGCGTTCGGGCTCACCTTCGAGGTGCATCCGCGCGCGCAGGTGACGCTGCCGGCCTACGACGGCCCCCTGGACCTGCAGTACGCCATCCCTCACTGAGGATCGGCTGGCCCGCGCCCGGCGTGGGCGTGTACACCTTGGAGTCGTGATGTCCGCCGCCGATCGCCCCATCCTCGTCGTCGACAACTTCGACAGCTTCGTCTACAACCTCGTCCAGTACCTGGGTCAGCTGGGCGTGCGCTGCATCGTGCGGCGCAACGACGCCGTCAGCGTGGATGAACTGGCCGACCTCGACGTCGCCGGCGTGCTGCTCTCCCCCGGGCCCGGCACACCCACCGGAGCCGGCGTCACGGTGCCCATGGTGCGGGCGGCGGCAGAGGCGGGGACGCCGGTGCTGGGCGTGTGTCTCGGACACCAGGCCATCGCCGAGGCCTTCGGTGCCGTCGTCGTGCGTGCGCCGGAGCTGCTGCACGGCAAGACCAGCGAGGTGCTGCACGAGGGCGCCGGCGTCCTGGCCGGGCTGCCGTCCCCCTTCACCGCGACCCGGTACCACTCGCTCGCCGTCGACCCGGCGACCGTACCGGCGGAGCTCGAGGTCACCGGTCGCACGGCGTCGGGGATCGTCATGGCACTGCGGCACCGCGAGCTGCCCATCGAGGGCGTGCAGTTCCACCCCGAGTCGGTGCTCACCGAGGGCGGGCACCGGATGCTGGCGAGCTGGCTCGCCGTCTGCGGCCTCGCCCCGGACGCCGCCGTCGTCGAGGCGGCGGCCGCGGGTGCGCGCCGCCTCTCCGCCGCTACCGCCTGACGGTCAGCCCCCGGGAGGCGCCTTCGGAGACGACTTCGGGGCCGACGTCGTCGGTGCCGGGGGGCTGGGCGTCGTCGACGTGGCCGGCGGCGTCGGGACGGCGATCAGCAGGGTGATCGGGGTGTCGGCCTTGGCCTGGGTCCCGGCAGCCGGCTCCGTCCCGACTGCCTGACCCTGCGGGACCCTGTCGTTCTCGACGCTCTGCGTGCTGACGTCGGTGAACCCGGCGTCACGGAGGGCCTTTTCCGCGTCCGCCTGGCTCTTGCCGTGGACGTCGGGGATCGCGACGTCGCCGTCGGAGACGCTCAGGGTGACCGCCGACCCGGGCGCGATCGGCGTGCCCTCGGCCGGGTCGACGGCGGTGACCGTGCCTGCGGGCTTGGTGCTGTCCACCGTGACGGTGTTGAACGTGAAGCCGGCGTTCTTGAGGGTGGTCTTGGCACGGTCGACGTCCAGGCCCACCACGGGCGGCACGGCGACGGTGTCGGGCGCCTGGCCGACCGTGAGGTTCACCTTGCTGCCCTTGGCCACCTGGGCCCCGCTCGTGGGAGCGGTGCTGAGCACCTTGCCGACGTCGGTGGGGTTGGTGGTCGTCTGCGGGGTCACCGTGCCGACCTCGAGCCCGAGGGCGGCCAGCGCCTGTTCGGCCTCGGCCTGGGTCTTGCCGGTGAGGATCGGGACCGCCACCTGGGCGGGGGGCGTCGGGGCCGGCGCCTTGCCGCCGCTGAGCGCGACGGCGACCGCGATCGCGCCGCCCACCACGAGTAGTCCCACGACCGCCCAGATCGCGATCAGGCGCCTCTTGCGGCGGCGCGCTGCTTCGTCGTCGTCCCAGCCGGCGTCGTCGTCGTAGCCGTAGCCGCCCGGAGTCGCGGCCAGGATGGTGGTCTTCTCGGCGTCCCCCATGACCGGGGTCGCCTCCACCCGCTGCCCGGCGAGGGCCCGCAGAAGGTCGTTGCGCATGTCGGCGGCCGACTGGTACCGGTTGGCCGGGTTCTTGCTCATCGCCTTGAGCAGGATCGCGTCCAGCTCCGCCGGCACCTGCGGGTTGATCGAGGACGGCAGCCGCGGGTCCTCGCGCACGTGCTGGTAGGCGACGGCGACCGGGGAGTCCCCGGTGAACGGCGGCGCACCGGTGACGAGCTCGTAGAGCAGGCAGCCGAGGGAGTAGACGTCGGAGCGGGCGTCGACGCCTTCGCCGCGGGCCTGCTCCGGAGAGAGGTACTGGGCGGTGCCGATCACGGCAGCCGTGGACGTCATCGTTGCCGCCGAGTCGGAGACGGCCCGCGCGATCCCGAAGTCCATGACCTTGACGGCGCCCTGCGGCGTGATCATCACGTTCCCGGGCTTCACGTCCCGGTGCACGATCCCGTTGCGGTGGCTGAAGTCCAGGGCGCCGCAGATGTCCGCCGACAAGCTCATCGCGCGTTCCGGGGAGAGGTGGCCCTCCCGCCGGAGCACGTCGCGCAGGGTCTCGCCCTCGACGTATTCCATGACGATGTACGGGGTCGCGCCCATCGGCGTGCGGTCCTCGCCGGTGTCGTACACCGCGACGATCGCCGGGTGGTTCAGGGACGCCGCTGCCTGGGCCTCGCGCCGGAAGCGGACCTGAAAGGACGGGTCGCGGGCGAGGTCGTTGCGCAACACCTTGACGGCGACCTCGCGCCCCAGCCGTAGGTCGCGTCCCCGGTGGACCTCCGCCATGCCGCCACGGCCCAGGACGCCGCCGATCTCGTAGCGCTCACCGAGCACCTCCGGCGTGGTCATCGACAGTCCTCTCGGGCGGGGTGGTGCGTCGTGGTGGTGCGTTGTCCGGGGGTTAAGCCGCGGAGACCAGGCAGGCGACCGGCACTGCGGGCGCACGGGTGGGCAAGGACGCCATGGATGCAGGCATGGATGTACGCATGGATGCAGGCATGGCACCGGGCGGGAGCCTAACCGCTGGGGAAGCCGAATTCCGGGCGGCGCGGGGGAGCGGGGTCACCCAGAGCCCGTGTCGGCCGCTGGAGACGACGCCGGCCCTGACGACGGAGGCGCCGAACTGCCCGACTCGACGGTCGTCGTCGGTGCGGTCGTCGTCGGCACGCTCGCGCTGGTGGTCGCGGATGTCGTCGGAGGCGCCGAGGTCGTCGGCGCGGTGGACGCCGTCGTCCGGGGCGCGGACGTGGTGGCCGGGGCAGAGCTGTGCTGCCCGCTGCTGGGCGTGTAGCCGTGCTGGGCGACGTACAGGACCACCGACGTGCCCGGCGCCGCCTGGACGTCAGAGGGAGCGATTCCGGCGACGTCACCAGGGTTCAGGCTCCGGCCGAGGGCATCGAGCACGGCGCGCGGGGCGTCCTGCTGGGTGACCTTGAGACCGGCGGCAGTCAGCTGCTGGGCGACCTCGGTGGCCGGCCGCCCGATGAAGGTCTGGGGGTCGAGGAAGATCCCGGTGGGGCTGGCGCTGGTCTGGGAGGCCGTGGAGCGTTCCGTGCCGGTCCCGTTGCCGCCCGGCCCGCCGGCGAACAGCAGGAAGTAGGCGCCGACGCCGAGCAGGAGGAGCAGCACCAGCGCGGCGGACACCCACACCCACCGGTTCCTGCGGCGTTCGTCCGGCGTGAGGTCGTCGTCCTCGGCCAGCCAGTCGTCGCCCGGATCAGCCTGCAGAGGGGGCATGCCCGGCGGCCTGCCAGGCGGCGTTCCTCCGGTCAGCGCGGCCGTCGCGGCGCCGGCCGCCGTCGCGCCGGGCCCGGTCGCCGGGAGCACCTGGGTGCGCCCGTCGGCGAGGCCGGCGACGACGGGTCCCGGCGTGGTCACCGGACCGGTGCGTGGGGCGGCCGCGGCGAGGGTGCCGCCGGCCGCGACCCGCCGGATCGCGTCCGCGAAGGCGCCGCCGTCGGGGAAGCGGTCGGCCGGGTCCTTGGCCAACGCGCGCTCGACCAGCAGACGGACGGCCGGCGGCACGTTGGCCGGTAGCGGGGGTGGCGGCCGGTTGATGTGCGCCAGGGCGATGGCGACCTGGGAAGCCCCGTCGAAGGGCCGGGCGCCGGTCAGGGACTCGTAGGCGACGACACCGAGGGAGTAGACGTCGGAGGCGGCGGTGACCTCCATGCCCTGGGCCTGCTCCGGGGAGAGGTATTGCGCGGTGCCGACCACCATGCCGGTCCGGGTGAGCGGGGTGGCGTCGCGGGCCTGGGCGATGCCGAAGTCGGTCAGCTTGACGACGCCGTCCGGCCGGACGAGCAGGTTGCCCGGCTTGATGTCGCGGTGCACCACGCCGGCCCGGTGGGCGGCGGAGAGGCCGTCGGCGGACTGGCCGAGGACGTGCAGCGTCCAGTCGACGGGGAGGCGGCCCTCCTCGTGCAGGATCGTGACCAACGGCTTGCCGTCGACGAGCTCCATGACCAGGAAGGCCAGCTGCTGGCCGTTCTCCTCGGTCTCGCCGTAGTCGTACACCGAGGCGATGTTCGGGTGCGAGAGCGCCGCGGTGTGCCGGGCCTCGTTGCGGAAGCGGGCCAGGAAGCTCGGGTCGTCGGTGTACTCGCTCTTGAGCACCTTGGCCGCGACGTCGCGGTCCAGCACCCGATCGCGCGCCTTCCACACCTCACCCATCCCACCGGTGGCGATGTGCGCGGTGATCTCGTAGCGGCCGGCCAGGACGCTGCCTACGGTGAGCGCCATCAGCCGCCGTGCCCAGCGAGGTAGGCCTGCATGACCTGGTGGGCGATCGGCGCGGAGAGGTCGCCCCCGGTGGCCCCGCCGTTCTTGATGAAGACGGCTACCGCGATCTTGGGGTGGTCCGCGGGGGCGAACCCGATGAACCAGGCATGGTCGGTCGCGGCGTTCTGCGCCGTCCCGGTCTTCCCCGCGACCTGGACGCCGGGGATCTGCGCCTTCCGGCCGGTGCCGTGGTCCACGACGCTGGTCATCATCTGCGTCAGCTGCCCGGCTACCGACGACGAGATCGGGCGGCTGAGCTCCTCGGGCTTGGTCTTGTCGACGACGGTGAGATCCGGAGCCTGGATCGAATCGACCAGGTACGGCTTCATGAGCGTGCCCTGATTGGCGACGGCGGCCGCGATCATCGCCCCCTCCATCGGCGTCAGCTGCACGTCCTGCTGTCCGATCGAGCTGGTTGCCAGCTGGGCTGCGCCGTCGATGTTCCCGATGGTGCTCGGGTTCACGTGCAGGGGCATGTCGAAGCCCTTGTCGTCGATCCCGAACGCCTCGGCCATCTTCCGGATCTTGTCCTCGCCCAGGTCCATGCCGAGCTTGGCGAACGCGGTGTTGCAGGACATGGTCAGCGCCTGGATCAGCGTCTGCGAGCCGCTGGGGCTGCAGACCTCGCCGTTGAAGTTCTCCAGCTGCTTGCTGCTGTTCGGCAGCTGGAGCCGCTGCGGCGCCGCGATCATGGTCTGCGGGTTGTACTTGCCGGTCGAGAGGGCAGCGGCGGAGACGAGCACCTTGAACACCGACCCGGGGGAGTACCGCTCGGTGATGGCCTGGTTGATCGTCGGGTCGGGTTGTGCTGCGGCCAGCTTGGACTGGTTGGCGCGGATCGCGGCGGGGTTGTGGCTCGAGAGCAGGTTCGGGTCGTAGCTGGGCGAGCTCGCCAGCCCCAGCACCTTGCCGGTCGACGGATCGAGTGCCACCACGGCGCCGGTGACGCCCTGCAGCCCGTCCATGGCGGCCTTCTGTACCGCCGGGTCCAGGGTGAGGACGACGTCGCCGCCGGCGGGGTCCCGGCCGGTGAACAGGTCCGCCAGGTGCCGCACGAAAAGGCGGGGGTCGGAGCCCGCGAGCACCCCGTTCTCGGCCCGCTCGAGGCCGGTGTTGCCGTAGACCAGCGAGTAGTACCCGGTGACCGCCGCGTAGAGCGAGGCCTGGGGGTACTTGCGCAGGTACTTCAGCTGGTCACCGGTGTGCACCGACTGGGCGATCTCGTTGCCCGCGACGACGATGGAGCCGCGCTGGCGGCTGTACTCCTCGGCGAGCACCCGGGTGTTGGCCCGGTTGTTGCGCAGCTCGTCCGAACGGACCACCTGGATGTAGTTGGCGTTGAGGATCAGCAACGTGAAGAGGACCAGCACGCTGATCGCGACACGGCGAAGGGGGGCGTTCAAGGCTGCTGCACGATCTCGGTCGGGGCGTCGCCCATGCGGGGCTGCGGCGCCGGGTGCGGGGCGGCCGGCCGGCGTGCGGCGTCACTGATCCGCACGAGCACGGCCACCAGGACGAAGTTGGCGACCAGTGAGGACCCACCGTACGCCAGGAACGGCGTCGTCAGGCCGGTCAGCGGGAGCAGCCCGGTGACGCCGCCGAGGACGACGAAGACCTGCCAGGCGACCGCGAAGGCGAGCCCGGCGGCCAGTAGCTTGCCGAAGGCGTCCCGCACGATCAGCGAGGTCCGCAGGCCGCGCTCGACCAGCACCAGATAGACGACGATGACCGCGACCAGGCCGAAGAGCCCCAGCTCCTCGCCGATCGCCGAGGCGATGAAGTCGCTCTTGGCCACCGGGACCTGGTCGGGGCGGCCGCCGCCCAGCCCGGCACCGAACAGGCCGCCGGTGCCGAGCCCGAACAGCGACTGGGTGAGCTGGTAGCCCATGCCGTTGGCGTAGGCGAAGGGATCGAGCCACACGTCCACGCGGTCCCGGACGTGGCCGAAGACCTGGTAGGCGATGAACGCACCGCCGGCGAACAGCACCAGGCCGATGACCAGCCAGCTGGCGCGCTCGGTCGCCACGTACAGCATCACGACGAAGATCCCGAACAGCAGCAGCGAGCTGCCCAGGTCGCGCTCGAAGACCAGGACCAGGATCGAGAGGATCCAGGCGAGCAGCACCGGGCCGAGGTCGCGGCCCCGCGGCAACTCCAGGCCCACCACCTTGCGGCTGGCCAGTGCGAGGACGTCGCGCTTGTCCACCAGATAGGCCGCGAAGAAGACGACCAGGCAGATCTTGGCGAACTCACCGGGTTGGATGGAGAACCCGGCGAGCCGGATCCAGATCTTGGCGCCGTTGACCTCCGAGAGGGAGGCGGGCAGCACGGCCGGTGCCGCCAGCAGCCCCATCCCGACCAGCGCCAGGGTGTAGGCGTACCGCGACAGCGAGCGGTGGTCGCGCACCAGCGCCAGGAAGGCCACGAACAGCACGACGCCGAGGGTGGCCCAGATCAGCTGCACCGGGGCGTCTGCCCGCGTGACCTTGCCGTTGACCTGCTTGCCGGCCAGGTCGAGCCGGTGGATGACGGTCAGGCCGAGCCCGACGAGCAGTGCCACCGCCGGCAGCAGCAGCGGATCGGCATAGGGCGCCCAGCGGCGCACGGCCAGGTGCGCGACCAGCCACAGCGCGGAGATCCACAGCCCGAAGGTGATCACCTCCGAGCCGAGCGAGTTGGTGATCGTGAGGTCGACGATGCAGTGCGCGACGACGGTGATGAAGACGGCGAACCCGAGCAGGGCGGCCTCGGTGCCCCGGCGCCGCGGTGGTGCGGTCGTGGTCCCGCGGGGATCGGTGGTCGGTCCGGACATCACTTCACCTCCCGGCAGTCCACTCCCGGCTGCAACGACTGCGTCGGGACGGACGTCCTCGGGACGGTCCTGCCCGGCACCGGGGTGGTCGTGGGTGCCGGCGCGCCCGTCGTGGGCCCAGCCGTGACTCCGGCCGGCGACGGCCGCGGGGCGGTGGTCGTGGCGGCGCCGGGGACGCCGGTGGAGCTGTTCCCGGGCACCGGGCACACCGGCAGCCGCTGGTCGCGGAGGGCGGCCAGGATGCGGTCGGCGTCGGTGCGGTCCTGGGCGGTGATGCCGCCGCGCACCCGGGTGCGGGCGGCGGGGGTGAGGTCGGTGACGGCAAGGCCCGTGTCGTCGTCCATCTTGTACAGGTCGAACCCGACGATCGAGACGTTCAGGCCGCGGAAGACGGCGACGTTCTCGGTGGTGGCGGTGCTGCTGACTCCGACGAACCAGTGCCCCAGCGCCCAGACGTAGGTGCCGATCGCTCCGGCCACGAGCAGGACGAGAACAGCTACCGCCACCAGGAGAAGTCGCAGCGGGCGGCGGCGGGCGGAGAGGCCGCCGCCCGTCGGCGGTGTGGACGCCGGGGGCGGGGGTGCGGGCGGGTCGGCGAGCGCCGCGCGACCGGCGGCCGAGCGGCCGTCGATGTGCCGCTGACCCCGGTTGTCGCCGGCCGCGCCGTCGACCACGGGCTCCATCAGCGGACCACGGCCGTCGTCGTCCACGACATCGGCCACGATCACGGTGACGTTGTCGGGACCGCCGCTACGCAGGGCCAGCTCGATCAGCCGGTCGGCGGTCGTCTGCGGGTCCGGGTCCTTCAGCGCCTCGGCCAAGGTCTCCTCGCTGACGACGCCGGAGAGCCCGTCGGAGCAGAGCAGGTATCGGTCGCCGGCACGGGCCTCACGCATGGACAGATCCGGCTCGACGTCCTGGCCGTTGAGGGCACGCAGCAGCAGTGACCGCTGCGGGTGGCTGTTGGCCTCCTCCGGCGTGATCCGGCCGTCGTCGATCAGCGTCTGGACGAACGTGTCGTCGTGGGTGATCTGTGACATCACGCCGTCGCGCTGCAGGTAGGCGCGGGAGTCGCCGACATGGCACAGCGCCAGCCGGCCTCCGGCGAACAGGATCGCGGTCAGCGTCGTCCCCATGCCCTCGAGCTGGGGGGCCTCGCGGATGACCTCGCGCAGGTGCTCGCTGCCCTCGAAGACGGCCTCGCGCATCGCCTGCAGCATGTCGCCGGAAGGCGCGTCGTCGTCCAGGTGCTCGAGGGCGGCGATGACGACCTTGCTGGCGACGTCGCCGGCCGCGTGACCACCCATGCCGTCGGCCACGGCGAGCAGCCTCGGCCCGGCATAGACCGAGTCCTGGTTGTTGCCCCGGATGAGGCCGCGGTCCGAACGCGCCGCGTACCTGAGGACAAGGCTCACGCGTTCTCCTCCCCGGCGCTCGTAGGGTCGCTCGTCTGTTCTGCTATCGGGACCGTTCCGCTCATGCGTGAGCTCGTACGATCGCTCACGTACGTAGCTCCAGCGCGGTCTGGCCGATTCTGATCGGCTGCCCGGGGGTGACCAGCAGGGGCCCCTGGACCCGCTGTTGGTCAAGATAGGTGCCGTTGGTCGATCCGAGGTCCTCCACGTACCACTGGCCGCCCCGGTTGGTCAGCCGAGCGTGGCGGGAGCTGGCGAAGTCGTCGGTGAGGACGAGCGTCGAGTCGTCGGCCCGGCCGATGAGGATCGGCTGGTCACCGAGGGTGATCTTGGTCCCGGAGAGCGGGCCGGCCGTGACCACGAGTGTGCGCGGGCCGCGGTGGCCGCGCTTCTTCGTGGCGGCGGCACGGGGCGGCACGGAGGCGACCCGGCCGGTTCGGCCGCCGAAGAGGTCGGCGCGCACCACGCGGAACGCGGCGAAGATGAACAGCCACAACAGCAGGAGGAAGCCGAAGCGGAAGACCTGCAGGACGATCTCGGCCGTCACGCAGCCACCGTCGCCCTCACTGGCCGTCCTGCCGGTAGACCAGTACCGAGTGGCCGATGCGGATGACGTCGCCGTCGGCGAGCGCCTGACGGCTGATCCGGCGGCCGTTCACCAGGGTGCCGTTGGTCGATCCGAGGTCCTCGACGGTGGCGACCCCGCTCTCGAGGACGACGTCGACGTGCTTGCGGCTGACCCCGGTGTCGGGGAGGCGGATGTCGGCCTCGGTGCCGCGGCCGATGACGTTTCGCCCCGTGGTCAGCTCGTGGCGGGTGCCGGGCCCGTCCACCACCAGCACGTGGGTCACCCGCGAGCCGGCCCGGCCGACGACGGACGGCCCGTGGGCGCCGGTGTCGCCGGGAGTGCGGCCGCGCAACGGGGGGAGCGGCGGCAGCGGGGGATGACCGGTGAGTGCGGGAGCGCCGGCGACGACGTCCTCCCGGGGGAGCGGCCGGGCCGGGTCGGCGACGTGCGAGCTGACCTCGAAGACGCCGGTCGGGAGATCGTCGTCCTGCTCCAGCCGGACCGTCACCTTGTCGAAGACCTGGTAGCCCTCGTCGTCGATGTGCTCGGTGACCATGTCGGCGAGCTCGGCGGCGAGCTGGTCCGACCACTGGGCGAGGTGGCCGAAGTCGGTCTCACCGAGGCGGACGACGTACACGTTCGGGGCGAGGACGCGGCCCTCACCGACGACGGAACGCTGCTCGTCGGCCTCGCGCTGGAGGGCCGTGGCGATCTCCGCCGGGTGGACCTTGCCCTTGAAGATCCGGGCGAATGCCAGACCCACCATGCCCTCGAGGCGTCGCTCGAAGCGCTGCAGCACACCCACAGTCGCTCCCTTGCGCTCGCCTTGATGTCCCGCGGTGCCACCGCGATGGTAGCCGGGCCGCACGCCACCGTCCGGCCAGGAAGGCGCGACGCCCCGCACGACCTTGCGTTTGCATCGCTGTACAGCCTCGCCAGGGGTCCTGGCGGTACATGGTCGAGGTCGGTGTCGACCGTGCAACGACCCACCCCGGGCCGGGGTACGGCGCATCGGCTGCTAATGTCGGCGCTCGCCAGGGCAAGTGGCGGAATGGCAGACGCGCACGGTTCAGGTCCGTGTGTCCGAAAGGACGTGGGGGTTCAACTCCCCCCTTGCCCACTCCGGGTTGTCCACGAAAGTGGGCGGCTCACGTACACGAAATGACAAGCGCCGGAGCCGAAGGGCTCCGGCGCTTGTCATTTGGGCTGGTCGGCTGCGGGTTCGATACCTGCGGAGGCTGCGCCAGCCCCTACAGACGCCGCTACGCAACGACTCCTAGCCCAAGACCGGGGTGATCTTGGGCTAGGAGCCGGGCTGTCTGAGTCGCGGAGTGTGGCTAGACGCGCGTGCGGGCTGAGAGCCGCCGTTGCGGTCGGGCGGCGGGTGGTCGCGCCGCCTCAGTGGGCCGTTGGGCGCTCGTGCGGGGCTTCCGGGGCGGGGTCAGCGGGCGCTTGCCGCGCTGGGGGTAGCGCCGGATGAGGCGACCGTCCTCGCCGACCTCTGCCGCGACCAGGAAGTTCTTGGTGGCGCGCAGGTTGCTGGCGGCGATCTGGCAGGCGAGCAGGATGCCGTTGGCCGCCATGCCGTTGACCCGGCGGACGCCCTTGGTGCCGATGCGCTCAGCCGTGGGGTCCTTCACGCTGCCGTTCTTGCCCTCGTTGGTGGAGCGGAAGCGGTTGTTGGTCGCCCGCCACTCGGCGCTCATGTACGGATGCGCCTGCTCCCGACCTTGGATGCTCAGGGACGCCGGGATCTGGAAGGTCCGTTGCCCGCACGCGGCAGGCGCGTGGGTCTTCCCGTCTTCCAGGAGGGGTAGCGCCTTGATGCCGAGGGGCGGAAGGGGAAGGCCGGTCTTGTCGTCCGTGCGAGGCACGCCCGATTCATCGCGCGCGCATGTGACCTGTCGACCGCTGCGCCGGGAACTGGGGCACTCGTAGCGGTGGTCCTTGGGGTGGCCGTTCTTGTCGAGCACGTCGTCGCCGGAGACCCGGTACATCCGGTAGACCTCCCGGCCAGCCAGACGCTTCGCCTGCTGTGCGTCGTCGATCTTGTCGGCGGCGCGGTCCTTGTTGGCGTTGACCAGGTGAGTGGGCATCTGGGCGCAGTACCAGGTGCCCTCGATGAGGCTGGCGCCCTCGTGGCTCACGCCGGAGGCGCCAAGTTGGTCCTGGCGGAGGCGGTGAATCGGCATGACGCCCAACTCGCGGAGGGGCCGCTTGAAGTCGTGGATGTCCAGGAGGGGATACAGGGCGTCGAAGACCCCGATGCGGAAGTCGATCGACCGGGACGCGCCCCAAGTCTTCACGGACTTGGCGATCTCGATCGCATTGGGGCCGGGGCGGAAGCCGGGGGTGTCGATGCTCAGGCCCACGACGAGGCTGGGGAAGGACGTGCTGCCCGTCTGGCCATCGGAGTCGGTGACAACGGCCAGGTGCGCCTCGTAACCGAAGCCCTTGGTCTCCGTGTTTCCGTCAGCCTCCTGCCGGATGTACCAACCGGCCTCGGGGTCTGCGGAGATGACCGCATCGGCGGTCCTCTTCATCCCGCGCAGGATCGCGTCTGCTGCTCCTTCCTCAACGGCCGAGGACTCCTGGAGCCCGGTGGCTGCCGCCAGCGCTGCGGTGAAAGGCCGATGGCCCTTGGGGCCGGTTGCCCACGTGGGGGTGAAGGTGCCATCGATGGCGAACGCCGAGCCCATCTGTCCGAGCAGGTCGCTAGGGACGAGATCGACCGTGCCCTGGACAAGGCTGTTCATCAGACGGATCAACTGGGCGCGCTTGGCGGCCATGGTCCCGTCGTCAGCAGCGGCGTGCTTCTGGGCGACCCCGATGAGGGAGCCGACCTCCATGCGGTGGTTGCGGGGACCCTCGTACGGGTCCAGTGCCTGAACGAGCGCCTCGAACCGACGCCGTACCGCCTCCTCGGCTGCTCGCTTCATCCGCCGAGCGTCCGCCTGTGAAGTTGAGGCGGTCGGCCACGGTCGCGTGATGCCACGGGCGATCCGCTCGACCTCGGGCATCTCGTGCAGGAGTTCGGCGATCGCGCGGAACTGAGGAGCCCTGCCGTTCAAGGAGAGGGCGATGCAGGCCGCCAGCACGTCGACAGTTGTCAGGCCCCGCTGCTTGCGACCACGCGGCTTGCAGGTCAGGTCCTGGACCAGTTCTGCGATGCCGCTGGACTGGATCGCGGCGTAGGCGAGGGTAAGTGCCTGACCCCCCAGCAGCGCTCCTGCCTTCTCGCCATCGGTCCACGTGTCGGGGGAGGAGATGGCGGCATCGGTCAGCCCAGCCTCCATGCCGATGTTGGACGCAGTCATGAGGCGGCCCGCCGGGGCGCCATGCTGTCGGGGAGGAACTGGAGGTACCGGTCGAGTCCGGCGGCGGACACGAGTCCGGCCTCTGCGAGCAGGAGGTCGAGCCGCTGGCTGCGCTCCAGCCGGTCGACCATCCACGCTGCTCGGTAGGTGTTGACGTTAAGGAAGCCGGGCAGGCTGCGCTTCCCCTTCTCATCGAGCCGGTTGCGCTGCCAGTAGTAGAAGTTCTCCAGGTTCTTCAGGCAGACGGATCCGCGCCGAGCCACGCCGTCCCGGTCGAACGGCGAACCCTCGCTGTGCACCGCGAGGAACGGTCGCAGCACGCTGGCCCAGTGGCGGTCGACGGTGACGGTCCGACTGGCCGGACCGGTGATGTCGAACGCGACGTTGCCGCCACCGGCCGCGCGGATCGAGGCGCTTTCGATCCGGTCGAGGTCGGGCTTCGTGCAGCCGCCGCCCCGAAGGAATGCGACGAGGAGAAGTCCGTCGTGGTGGAGGTTGTGCTGGGTGTCGATGCCCTCCACCCAACGCTGGAAGGCGTGGACCTCCGCGTCGGTGACGGGGAGAACCGCCGACTCCACGTCGGTGCGCGTGCTGGAGAAGACGACCTTGAAGTCGGGGGAGGTGGCGTGACGCACGCGGCGGAAGGCGGACACCATCGTCTGCCGTGTCCCCGCTCCGAAGTCCGATGCCTCGACGTAGGCGTGGATCAGGCTGTCGTCCAGCAAGTCCTGGGTGGGCTCGTCGAGGGTGTAGCCGATGCCGCGTAGCCAGGCGCCGAGAAGGCAGATACGACGGATCAAGATCCTGGCGTCGTCCCGGCTCGTGGGGCGGCTTTCGAGCACAAGCCTGCGCGCCCAGCCCAACACGGCCGTGTCGACGGGCTGCTTGGGCTGGTACTGACGCAAGATGTAGGCGGCGAGTTCGTCACTCACCGGGATCTCCGAGCGGTCCCCGACGACGACGAGCCGACCGACGCGCGCAGTGGACTGCCGCGTCGTCTGCTGGCGTCCCGTCCGAACCGAGGTGATCATGAGTATTGCATTGGCGAATGCTCATGGTCACTGGATGCCTATCTCGTGCTTATGGACAGATAGGCGGTTTCTAGCCGATCTTGAGCCGTCGATCCAGGTTGTCATACGGTCGGGTGACGACGTTGAGTGACCGCACCAACCCGTCAGACCCGTCTCCGGGGCGTGTCGGGCTCCCTCAGGAGAACTGGCCTATCACCATCGACGGGACCCGGTATTGCCGTGCATGTCACGAAGCCGGGCACCTCGTTCCGACCCGCGACCAAGGCAGCAGGTCGCCCTACTGCGACTTCCACTTCAGGGAGGCGCGGTCCTCTGCCAAACGTCGAATGCGGGACAAGGCCAAGGCCCGCAGTGGGGCCGTCGAGCGAGCACGGCGGGCGCCGAAGACGGTGCACTCGGACCCGAACGGCCACCTCGTCCTTGATCCGGAAGGGGCCAATCGACTCCGCGGGGACCTGATCCGCTGGCACGAGACACTCACAGAAGTCGCCGAGACGCTGGGGTTTGCCGTCGACAGCGGCGCGGGGAATGCGATGGTGCAGCAAGCCGCCTCCGACCTCGTCGAACTGGCGGGCGAACTCGGGGACTGGTCGAGCAGCCTGACTCAGGAGCAGTCCGACTGACGCGGCCCGGCGGGTCGAGCACTCCGGCGACAGCCTGTGGCGCCTGCTGTTCAGTCGGTTGCGACTTCGCTAGGGCGAGTCGCTGCCTCGGTGGGCAGTGGCTTGCGGGCGTTCACCCGACCGAGTGACTGCTCACCTGGCGCTGGCAGCCGCGTTGACGACTCCCACTATCGAACATACGTTCGCAACGTCTCTGGCGCTGGATGGTCGATGCCCAGCGCTGTCGCGGGCCATCACCCCACCTGAGCCGATCGGAGCCGGACTTGAGTCCCCGTCGATCCCCGGAGTTCGCCGCCGTCCTGCTCATCGCCCAGGAAGCCTTCCCGCTCGACTTCAGGGTGTGGAACTGCATCGACGACAGGCGCCAGGAGGTCGACTTCGACCGTCTCCTGCGTGACGCGACCTTCTCGCCCAAGGAGAGGTTGATGCTGGAGATCGCCGCCAGCCTCTGGACGAGCAGCAACCACCCAACCCTCCTTGGGATGATCGCAGATCGCCTCGGCGATGACTGGCTGGCGATCATCCTCCGCGCCCTCGCCGCGGCACGTGCTGCCGCTAACCGAGCCAGCGCCGACGCGGGAGGCTTTCCGCTGTAGGCGCGGGCCACAGCCATGACGCTTACCGCCCTTCGATTCCCGCAAGGACTTCGCTGCGCCGCACCTACTCGGAGTCGTGCGGTTCCTGCGACTCCCGAGCCAGCCAGATGTCCACCTGAGACAGTCCCGCCGTCATCAACCTGGTGTCCTCGTCTCGTTCCTGCTCCTTCGTGAGCAGGTACTCCTCCAGGGGAATGCCCTCGCTGAAGGAGTCGAGCGCTGCCCTGAGCGCGACGCCGGTCCGGAAGTGAGAGAAGTCCACGACTGTGCGCAGGACATAGCGGGTTACTGGGTTGCCGTGGGTGATCGAGTTCCGGACACGGCGCTGCCGGTCGATGGTCAGTTGCGCGTTCCGCTCCAGCCGGACGCTCTCGGCGGCGTAGAGGTCTGGATCGCCCAGTTGGCCAAGGCTCCGCCGGACGACCGTGGCGTGCAGAGGTGATCCGGTGAGCGCTACGAGCCGGTCCATCGCTTGGTATGCCGTCAGCACGTGGGTCGATTCCCCGTATCTGGATGTCCTCCGGATCTCCTTCTCTAGTTCTGCCGCTTCCGGAGGGCGTCGGACGAGGCCGCTTCGCCTGGTCAGGCAGGAGTTGATGGCCCAGATGATCTGCTGAGTTCGGCTGGCTGCGGGCCACAGGTCACTGATCCGGTCGCTGAGGGTCTTGGACCGGGTCCGGCCTAGTGCCACGAGGTGTTCGAACGCAGAGTCGAGGAGGAGCAGGACAGTTCGCTCATCGTTGTGCCACTCGCCGTACAGGGAGACCGCGCGGGAGTCCGCGTGGAATGCCTCGGCGCAGATGCGCAGTGCTTCACGAAGGTGTGGCGGTACGGGTCGTTCCATCAGGGCTTTGGGAAACCGCTGAACGCCACTCTCCAGCGCCTCGGCGACGGCGCCCATCCCGAAGGTGTCATCGAAGTCTGGGCGTCTACTTCCACGACCGAACCGGGATGCCCACTCCTCGCCGTCGACCAGGAGCGTGGACCACTTCGCTTTGCCCCAGCGTCCTCCGGCTCCTGTGCTGATCAATCCGTCCATCAAGGTGTTCACCAGGTCGGCCGCGGCGTCGAGGGCTCCCACGGTGCTGCGGACGCCCATGTCGATACGGACGAGCACGTGCATCCGAAAGTCGTAACCGTCCTTGTGATCGCTTTCCGCATGCCACAACTTGCGAACCTCCTCGATGAGAGGAGAGGACGCGTCCTGGTTGTCGAAGGCGACAGCGATGATCCATTGCGCCATCAGAACCGTCAGCGGGCCAAGTTCTGTGATCCCCCGGTTGGTGAGCGCGTGGTCGTACAGGGACCAGACGACCACATGGCCGGTCTGCCCAGGTTCCACGAGGTGCTGCATCGCCAGGTCGAGAACCTCTTCTGCGGAAAGGTTCGGAGAAGCGGCGTCCTCCTCGCGCGCAGGTCCTCGCTGGGCCTCGCCGAGTTGCAGTGCGTTCCTTAGCGCCCGCTGATCCCGCGCGAGGATGTCCAGCACGCCACGAAAGACTTGCTCGCTGTCACGACCGGCGAGACCCACTTGGGTCTCAAGTTGCCTGACGGCTTCGACTGCGGCGAAGAAGTCCGAAGCCTCGACGGCCGTCCTGGCATCGGCCCAAGTCGCCTTGAGCCCCGCTGAAGCCGAAAGACGTTCGTTGAGGGCCGTGCTGGCACTGGCGAGGGCGGCTACGTCGTCGTGTCGATTGTCGCCGGACAGGATTCTGCGTGCGATCTCGCCATAGTCGGTGAGCGTGTCAGCGAGATGTTCGTGGAGAGAAGGGCCGACCGTCTGATCCGACGCCTCGATCTCGCACAGCAGGGAGTCACGGTTCTTCTTGCCTGAGCCCCCCTTCCAGGACTGATCCCGTGCCGACCTGACCCAGCCGTTGACCTCCTCGACCATGGCTGCAAGCGGCAGAGCGACCTGCCGCACATCCTCGCGGCTCTCGAAGGCGAAGATCAGACCCGCCCGCAGTTGGTCGTCATCGACGTGGGTCGCCTCGTCCTCCTGCACCTGCGGGTCCAACCCAACTCCTCACTCACGCTGACCTGACCGGCTTCCAATCTTTGGTCGATCGACTCATGCGCCGCTGAGATCGACTCCGTCAGGCAGCCTGCCAGCACTCGCCTGGTCTTCCGCGCGCCAACCGTTCCCTTCACGAGCAAGCACGGTGATGCTGCGAGCCACTGCTCGAAGCCGTCCACTAACCAGATCAGCGGTGAGGGTGACCACGTGCACATCGGCCTTCTTGGCGATGTGCGCGAAGGCGTGGTCGTTGCTGGCGACGACGAACCGTTCGACTCCGCGCTTCCGCAGGCGCCGCGCCTGTTGCAGCAGCACACCGTCGGCCCCCGCGGGGTCGCGGGCTCCGCAAAGCACGCGGATGCCGTGCGCCCGAAGGGTGTCCCGAGCCAGCCGGAACGCCCCCCAGTTGGCCGATGCGATTCGCGGCGCTTCGGGCTTGACGAGGCCACAGAGCGCTGTTGCAAGGGAATCGAGGTCAGCGCGGGGAACACAGACGTTATCCAGGTCCCACAGCAGGGCGACCTTGGCGCTGCTGACCGGCATCGACATGCTCGGACGGTGCCGTCCGATACCGACAAGATCGGTCGGCGCCCCTTCTCGCGGCGGCCAATGCTCGTGGTCCTGCGCGGACGTGCCCCCCGGCTTGGGGGCGTGGACGGTGATCAGGGCCTTTGGGTGATCTCGATGCTCTGCGGAGCGGGCACAGCGTCGGCGGGGGCGCAGCAGGTGTCGGTGCAGCCCCCATCGCAGCCGCAGTCATCCTGCTCGGCGTGGCCGCCCGCGCCGGGGGCGCAACAGCCCTCGCCTTTCCACGCCTCGATGCCCTCGCGGACCGCGACGGCGGCGATGATCAGCCCGGCGATCGGGTCGGCCCAGCCCCAGCCCAGCGTCGCGTTCAGCACCAGCCCGACCAGCAGCACAGCGGACAGGTACGTGCACAGCAGCGTCTGGGTGGAGTCGGCGACCACCGTCGTGGAACCCAGCGCACGACCGGTACGGCGCTGCGCCCAGGACAGGAACGGCATGATGATCAGCGAGGCGATCGCCAGGCCGATGCCGACCGGCGAGGTCGCGGGCTCGCTGCTGGCAAAGAACAGATCCCGGACCGACTCGACGGTCACGTAGGCGGCGAGACCGAAGAAGGCCAGCGCCATGAGCCGCAGCGCCTGCCGCTCCCGCGTCTCGGGCACCTTGTGCCGGAACTGCCACAGGATGATTACCCCGCTGGAGACCTCGACGACCGAGTCGAGGCCGAAGCCCATCAGCGCGACGGATCCCGCGACGAGTCCGGCGGTGACCGCGATGACTGCTTCGACGATGTTGTAGGCGACCGACGCCCCGGCCAGTAGTTGGGCGCGGCGGCCCAGCCGGGTGCGCTCGGCGGCCGTCAGCGGCGGCTGTGCGGCGATGGTGGTCATCGGTTGGCCGCCTCGCCGTAGGTCGGGCACAGCGCGACCGAGTCGCCGGTGACCGCGAGCAGCCGCTCGGCGGCGGCGAGCACGTCCAGCAGTTCTGGGGCGGTTGTCAGGGACCACATCGACGCCCGCCCCTGCGGCCTTGAGGAGACCAGGCCGCAGTCGCGCAGGCAGGCCAGGTGCGCCGAGACGGTGGACTGCGCGAGGCCCAGGTGCACGGTCAGGTCGACGACCTTGTGCTCACCGAGCGCCAAGTGTCGAAGGATCGCCAGACGCGTCGAATCGCCAAGGCTGCGGAACATGCAGGCCGCCGCCGCCAGCGCAGCAGCCTCGCTGACCGGGGGCTCCGCCTCTTCGACCACAGCGGCATTCATCGTCATTCAGCGATGATAGCGACTGTAACCGCAAAGCGTTCACGAGGCGGTGGACGGACCGTGGAGAGCCATGTCTCGCGACGCGCCTGAACGTCAGTGCTACTGGTCTACTATCTACGCATGCGCGCAGATACGGAGCCTTGTCGCCGGTCATTGCCGGACGACCAGGTGGACCTGGTGGTCGAGGGCTTCCGGATGCTCGCCGACGGCACGCGGGTGCGGATCCTGTGGGCGCTGATCGGCCGGGAGATGTCGGTGAACGAGTTGGCCGCCGAGGTCGGCAAGGCCCCCGCATCTGTGTCGCAGCATCTGGCCAAGTTGCGGATGACCCGGATGGTGCAGACCCGACGGGAGGGCACCTCGGTGTTCTACCGGCTGGAGAACGAGCACATCGCCCAACTGGTCACCGATGCCATCCACAACGCCGAACACCTTGGTCAGGGCGTACCGGGGCGCCATCTCCCCGACTCCGACCTGCTCCAACTGCACCGCGCCGCCGAGGGCGCCTGAGATGAGCCATCCACATCCTCACGACAGCCCCACCCATGAGCATGGCCATGAGCACGACCATCGCGGCGGTCTGCGCGGCTGGCTGAGTGGCCTGTTCCACCCACACAGCCACGACGCCGCCGACTCCGTCGACTCGGCGCTGGAGTCTTCCGCCCAGGGCATCCGCGCCGTCAAGATCAGCCTCGTCGTGCTCGGCGTCACGGCCGTCCTTCAGTTGCTGGTGGTCGCGGTCAGCGGGTCGGTGGCGCTGCTGGCCGACACGATCCACAACTTCTCCGACGCGCTGACCGCCGTGCCGCTGTGGATCGCCTTCGCCATCGGTCGTCGAGCGGCCAATCGCCGCTACACCTACGGCTACGGCCGGGCCGAAGACCTAGCCGGACTGTTCGTCGTCGCGATGATCGCCACCTCCGCCGTCATCGCCGCCGTGGAGGCGATCCGACGCCTGCTCGATCCTGCCCCGGTTGCACACGTCGGCTGGGTTGCGGTGGCCGGGCTGATCGGCTTCGCAGGCAATGAACTCGTGGCCGTCTACCGCATCCGCGTCGGCCGCAGCATCGGCTCGGCGGCACTGGTCGCCGACGGGCTGCATGCCCGGACCGACGGGCTCACCTCACTCGCCGTGCTCGTCGGGGCGGCAGGAGTCTGGCTCGGGTTCTCCCTCGCCGACCCGATCGTCGGCTTGCTGATCACCGTCGCCATCCTCGCCGTCCTGCGCACCGCCGTCCGCGACATCTACCGGCGGCTCATGGACGCCGTCGACCCGCACCTGATCGACCAGGCCGAAGCCGCGCTGCTGGCCACACCGGGCGTAACAGGAGTGCGGAAGGTGCGCATGCGGTGGATCGGGCACGCCCTGCACGCCGAGGCCGACCTGGACATCGACGGCGGAGTCAGCGTCACCGACGCCCACGCCCTCGCCCACGACGCTGAACATCGCCTCACCCATAAGGTGCCCAAACTGCGCAGCGCGGCGATCCACGCCTACCCGGCGACCCAGCACGCCTCCTCGTAAGCCACCCGCACCCGCTGCCGTGTCTCCCGGACCGGTGACGGAGCCTCTGGCACGACCGGGCGGGCGTAGCCGAAGTCGACTCGCAGAAGGCCGCCCTAGCCTTCCCCTGCGCAAATGATTGGCCTGGTGAGCGCGCCCACGCTCGCGCGTTCGCCGGTCAGTAGAGGTAGATGTCGACCAGGAGGGCGACCAGCCCGGCGGCGAGGGCGAGGGTCGCGGCCTCGGGGGCGGGCTGGCGGCGCATCGGCCCATAGGCCAGGGCCAGCCCGGTGAAGGCGAGGGTCGCTACGCCGCTGCCGGTGTCCTGCCAACTGATCGGGAACGGCCGGAACGGCAGGTCGGTGAAGAACTGCGCGGCGTGGGTGGCGCGCAGGACGTACTGCCAGCCGAGCACCGCCAGCACGCTGACAGCGGTGGTGGTGGCGATCAGCGCCGGGCGGCGCCAGCGCGGCACCGCGACGGTTAGGAGCACCTCGAACAGGGCGGTGAGGCCGAGCCCGTAGGCGATGTGGCCGTTGCTGAGCACGGAGCCCTCCCGGGGCGGTTCGGCTAGGTGATGGGCAGGCCCGCGAGCCCGGCGGCCAGCCCGAGGGCGGCGCAGACCCCGAGGGTGCGCAGCACCGACCACTGGACCTTGAACAGCAGCACGGCGGCGATGACCGCGATGCCCAGGGCCACCGGCCGCAGGGTGCCCACCTCGGGCACCTGCACGTGCAGAACGGCCCAGTCCAGGGTCACGGTGCGGGAGAACAGGGTGTGGATGGCGAAGTAGACCCCGAGGTTGGCGATCACGCCCACGACGGCGGCGGTGATTCCGGTCAACGCCGCCGACAGCGACCGGTTGCCCCGTAGCCGTTCCATGTAGGGGGCGCCGAGCAGGACGAACAGGATGCTGGGCACGAAGGTCACCCAGGTTACCAGCAAGGACGCCAACACGGCGGCGACCCATGGGTCGAGAGAGCCGGGGGCGCGGTAGGCGCCGAGGAACGCGACGAACTGCACCACCATGATCAGCGGGCCGGGCGTGGTCTCGGCCAGCGCCAGCCCGCGCACCATCTCTCGGGGGCCGAGCCAGCCGTAGACCTGCACCGCCTGCTGGGCGACGTACGACAAGACGGCATAGGCGCCGCCGAAGGTCACGACGGCGGCACCGGAGAAGAACAGGCCCTGCTCGGTGAAGACGCTGTGCGCCCCGGTGAGCAGCGCGACCGCAGCGACCGGGAGCCCCCAGAGGAGCCCGCCGACGAGCAGCACTCGCAGGGTGCGTCGGGCCGTGGGCGGCTCGTGATGCAGCACGTCGTCAGAGATCACCGGCGGTGGTCCGGCGTCGGCGGCCTCGGCCTTGCCCTTCTGCGGCAGCGCGGCCGGGCGCCAGCGGCCCAGCGCCCATCCGGCCAGCCCGGCGATGGCGATGACCACCGGGAACGGCACTCCGAACAGCGCCAGGGCGAGGAACGCCGCCACGGCGATCGAAACCAGCGCCGGGCTGTTCAGCGCCCGCTTGCCGACCCGGACGACGGCCTGGGCGACGATCGCCAGCACCGCCGGGGCCAGCCCGATGAACAGCGCCATCACCCAGGTCGTCGTACCGAATGCGACGTACACGCCGGACAGGACGAGCAGTGCAACGATGCCGGGTAGGACGAACAGTCCTCCGGCGACCAGGCCGCCGGGGGTGCCGTGCAGCAGCCAGCCGACATAGGTGGCCAACTGCTGGGCCTCCGGGCCGGGCAGCAGCATGCAGTAGTTCATCGCGTGCAGGAACCGGCGCTGCCCGATCCACCGCTTCTCGTCGACCAGCGTGCGCTGCATGACCGCGATCTGCCCCGCCGGGCCGCCGAAGGTCTGGAGCGAGATTAGGAACCAGGCACGGACGGCGGCGCGAAACGGCACGACGGTCTGCCCGTGCGGGTGCGCTGCTATCCGGCCCGGCTCGCTCCCCGGTGCAGGCGGTGGGGCGGGGTCCTGCGGCCGGTGGCCCTCGCCGGTCATGGCTGTCCTCGTCGGTCGGTCTCGGGGTCCTCGGGCAGGAGCAGGCCGATGCAGAGCAGAAGCACTCCCAGGCCGCTCGCGTAGGCAGCGAAGAGCAGGCCCGGGTTCAGCCCGACGGCAGACGCCAGGCCGATGCCGAGCACGATGCCACCGAGGATTTGTACGTGTGCCCGCATCCGGCTCGCGCCATAGGGCAGGGCATGGCTGCGAGGCAGGGGGCGCTCGTCAGCGGTCGACATCGAAGCCTCCGGGGCGTGATCAGGCCGGTTCGCGACCGAGCAGTAGGCGACGGCGGTGGTACTCGTAGAGCCCGTCGAACATCGGGCCGGAGACGGCGAGGGTGTCCTCGTCGGAGCCGGTCATCGACAGCCCGCGCAGCACCACATCGAGGCCCGGCGCCTCGGGGGCGTCGAAGCGTTCGTCATCGAGGTCGGCCTCGTGCACCGCCTCGGCGATCCGTCACAGCACCGGGTCGGTGATCTCGTGGCGGCGCAGGATCGTCTCGAACGAGCAGTCCCCGCCGTGGTGGCCGAGGTCGACGCCGCGCATGTCGAACGGCGTCGCATCGCCCGGCACCTCGGCCGGGTCAGTGACGAAGACGAACTCCGCCTCAGGGTCGAGGAAGCGACGGATCAACCAGGCGCAGGCGGCCCGGTCGATGTGGATCCCGGCGCGGGTTGCCCACCTCACGGCGCCGCCTCCGACACCTCGGCAGGAACGGTTTGCTCGGCGGCGGCTCGGGTGAGGTCGCCCAGTGCATCCGCCGCCGCCTCGCGCTCCGGAGGCGGAAAGAAGTCGCGACGGTTGATCGCTCGCCACTCGGTGCGCAAGCGGCGGAGCGCGCGGCCCCGCTCGG
Source organism: Blastococcus sp. (assembly GCA_025465355.1). Lineage (GTDB taxonomy): Bacteria > Actinomycetota > Actinomycetes > Mycobacteriales > Geodermatophilaceae > Blastococcus_B. Next base: position 31,350 of record JAODNN010000143.1, read on the forward strand.
CCGGGTCCGCCTGCATGGCTTGCCTGCACTGCTCGGCCAAGACCCGGTATTCCTGCGCCCGTGCAAGGGCCATCACGGTGGCCAGTTCCCGCTCCTGTGCTTGTGTCGCGGCCCGTGCCACCCAGATCCCTGCACTGCCATTCGCCTCGGCCACGTCTCCCGCGAGCCACTCCAAGGACTCCCGCGTCCGTGCGTCGGCGGGAAGCGCGACCAGCCCGTCGGCGATCTGGGCAACGCCGAGCCGCTTCAGTCGCCGCCACAGCGTCGTGCGCGGCCCTGACGGCTCTCGCGGTAGCCGGTAGGACAACAGCACCCACTCGCCAGATGAGGGGCTCGTGAGGTCTACCACGGGCACTCGTCGATGCAACCACGGTTGCGACGGTAGGACTACCCCTGCCGTCGAACGGATCGCTGCAACTACTCGCCACGTGACCTGACCTACACGCTCTGGAGGCTCGCCCCGCCTCTCGTGGGCCTCTGCGCGCGCGTGTTGCACGCGTCGCCGCCCCAGGGCTGGAGCCGGAAACTCAGCGCGGAACCGGAACCGGCTGACTCGTCTCCGCTGTCTGCGGCGCGGGCGCTTCAGGGGCGGTGGGGAGCCGTAGGCGCTTGAGCAGCAGCGCGTTGACCGCGACCAGGAACGATGAGCCGGACATCGACAGTGCCGCGATCTCCGGCCGCAGGACGAGCCCGAACGCCGGTTCGAAGACCCCGGCGGCGATCGGCAGGGCGATGGCGTTGTAGCCGACCGCCCAGGCGAGGTTCTGCCGCATCTTGCGCAGCGTGCCGCGGCCAATCCGCAGCGCGGTGGGCACGTCGAGGGGGTCGGACCGCATGAGGACCACGTCGGCGGTCTCGATCGCTACGTCGGTTCCGGCGCCGATGGCGATGCCGAGGTCGGCGGTGGCCAGGGCCGGTGCGTCGTTGACCCCATCGCCGACCATGGCGACGCGCTTGCCCGCGCGCTGCAACTCGGCGATCTTGTCCGCCTTGTCGCCGGGCAGGACCTCGGCGATGACGGTGTCGATGCCCAACTGGTCGGCGATGCGGCGAGCGGTTGCCTCGTTGTCGCCGCTGAGCATCACGACCTCGACGCCGAGGTCGTGTAGCGCGGCGACGGCGGCGGCGGAGGTCTCCCGCGGCGCGTCGGCCAAGGCGATCACCCCGACGGCGCGGGCGTCGACGGCGACCAGGACGGTCGTGCGCCCACTACCCGCCAACTCGTCCCGCCGGACACTTAGGGTGCCCAGATCCACGCCCTCGTCGGTCATGAGTTTCGCGTTGCCGACCAGCACCCGGCGCCCGGCGACCTCAGCGGCAGCGCCGTGGCCGGGCACATTGCGGAAGCCCTCAGCGGTCAGGATCGGAACGCCGCGAGTCTGGACGTGGCGGACGACCGCGTCGGCCAGTGGGTGCTCGGACTCTCGCTCCACCGCCGCCGTCAGCGCCAGCACGTCCTCTTCGGCCATCCCATCGGTGATCACGTCGGTGACCTCCGGTTCGCCCTTGGTCAGGGTGCCGGTCTTGTCCATGACCACGGTGTCGATCCGGGCCGCGGTCTCCAGTGCGGTGGCGTTCTTGACCAGCACGCCGCGTTGGGCGCCGAGGCCGGTGCCGACCATGATCGCGGTCGGCGTGGCCAGGCCGAGGGCGTCGGGGCAGGTCACCACGACGACGGTGATCGCGAACAGCATTGCGGTGGCGAACGAGGCGCCCGACAGCAGCCAGACGGCGAACGTCAGCCCGCCGCCGACCATCGCGACGAGGACGAGCCAGAATGCCGCGCGGTCGGCGAGCCGCTGGCCGGGTGCCTTGGAGTTCTGCGCCTCCTGGACCAGGGCGACGATCTGCGCCAGGGCGGTGTCGGCGCCGACCTTGGTGGCCCGCACGCGCAGCGTGCCGGTGGTGTTGATCGAGGCGCCGATCACCTGGGCGCCGGGTGCCTTGTGCACCGGCATGCTCTCGCCGGTGACCATGGACTCGTCGACTTCGGACTCCCCGTCCTCGACAGTCCCGTCGACAGGGATCTTCCCGCCGGGGCGGACAAGCACCAGGTCCCCAACCACCACCTCGGCGGTCGGGACCTCCACCGGCTGGCCGTCCCGTATCACCAGCGCGCGGGCTGGGGCGAGTTCGAGCAGGGTGCGGATGGCGTCGTTGGCCCCGCCGCGGGCGCGCATCTCGAACCAGTGCCCGAGCAGCACGAAAGCGGTCAGCACGCTGGCCGCCTCGTAGAACACGTCGCCGCCGCCGGTCAGGGTGACCACGACGCTGTACAGCCAGCCCGCTCCGACCGCGACGGCGACCAGCACCATCATGTCCAGCGTCTTAGCGCGCAGGGCGCGGTAGGCACCGTCGAAGAAGATCCAGGCGGAGTAGAAGACCACCGGCAGCGAGAGGATCAGCGAGAACACGTCGTCGCGCAGCCCGAACGGGGCGGGCGCGGTGAAGTGCAGGACCTCGCGCCCGATCGGCGACCACAGCAGGATCGGCACCGACAGGATCGCCGCGACCAGGAACCGGTTGCGCATGTCGCGGACCATGGCGTCCATCGACATCCCGGCGTGGTGCCCGCCGTGGCCCATCGCGTCCTGCGGAGTCATCGGTGCGTGCTCGCTGTGTTCCGGGGCGTGCTCGGTCGGCGTCGCCTCGGGGGCTGTCGGCGCGGCGTGGTCGTGCGGTTCGATTTGCGGGTCGCAGATGTGCTGGGGGACCGACTGCCCGGCGCAGTGGTAGCCGCAGTCCCGCACCCAGCCGGACAGATCGGCGACCGAGGTGAGGGCCGGGTCGTAGGTGACGGTGGCGGTTTGCGCGACCGGGTTGGCCTCGACGCTCAGGACGCCGGGGCGTCGCCCGAGCACGCTCTCGGTTACGGCCTTCTCCGACGCCCACTGCACGCCGGAGACCTCCAGCACGGCGGTCCTCTTCTGGGCGGGCATCGCCCCTCCTTCTTCGGCCTGACCCATGCCGCCGATGAACGACGATACCCCCCAGGGGTATTCCGACCTGAGAAGATTCGGCGTCGTGCGGCGTCGCCGTGCCCTCGGCGGTGCCCGTGCGTCTTCTGAGTCTTCGCCTGGTCCTGCTCCTCGTGGCTATGCCCTTCGCGGCGCGGGCCTCACCCGGGTTGAGCGCGAGGTCCACACCGCCGCAGCACGCGCGGGCCAGATGCCGCGCCGGTAGGACTTCTCGACGCCCACCGCCACCAGCGGCCCGCGTCCGTCGAGGCGTTCGGCGGCGGACTGCGCGACGTGGGCGCTCATCGCTGCCGCGGGCGCCTCGTGGCGGGCCTCCGGCAGCGCGGTGCTATGGCCTGGTCGCGTATCCCGAAGACGAGGCGTGCAGGGTCTCCAGCCGCCGCCGATACTCGTCCTCGTCGATCTCACCGCGCGCGAACCGCTCCGCCAGCACCTGCTCTGGAGTCGCACGCGAGGGCGCCTCGTGGCCGCCGGATGGGCGGTTGAGCGCTCGGAACAGCAACACCCCGCCCAGGATCAGCAGCCCCCAGAAAAGGATCATGCTGATCGACATGGCCGCCCAACCCCAGCCGGACACGTGGTCACCCGGGTCCCACCCCATCATCTGAAGTCACATCCTCGGTCGACGCCGAACACCGGCCTCGGCGGCCTGGTTCGCACCCACGGTGTTCCGGGGCCATGCGTGGCCGCGTCGACCGGAAGTCCCTATCGCTGGTGCCTTTCGCACCAAGGCGACGAGGTCTAGCGGCTGCACGGCCCACGGATGGGCCGCCCGCCCCACAGGTGGGGCGTCTGGACAGGGGGTCCACCAGGTCAGACCTGCGTGAGCAACGTGTGCATCTGAGCGATCTCAGCGGTCTGATCCTGGATGATTTTGGCCGCCAGCCCCTGATCACGACCGCTCAGCGGGGCGCGCGCGGCTGTCAGGCGCCCACTTAGCCTGTGCTGCGGCATGGGTCTCCCCGATGCCGGACGGAAAGGGAGTCGAGGGTGGTTTCGACTGGGTGCGGCGGGCGACGAGTGAGAGAGCGCTTGTGACACTCCTGCCCGGGTTCGGGTTCACCGGCTACCGCAGTTTCCGCGGGGACATGCAAGTCGTGGGGCCGCTCCGCAAGGTGAACCTGGTAGCGGGTCAGAACAACGCCGGAAAGTCCAACATCCTCCGCTTTGCGCAGCGCTACCTCGGGGCCGGGGCACCCGCCCCCGAGGGGCTGGACGCGCCGCGCCAGCCGGACTCGTCGCCGTTCCGATTCGCCATCGCTCAGGAGGTGGACGAGACCTCCATGGCACTCCGCGTGCCGTCGCCGGACCAGCACAGCGGTCAGGATCTGATGCGACGGCTACGTGAGGTGTTCGCGCACGACCTATTCCGGCTGACCGGGGACGACCTGGTCTGGTTCCAGTTCGTCCCCAATCCGCCGCCGCCCAGCGGTGCGCCCCTCGTGCATCACTACCAACTGGACCCCAACTGGGTCCGGACGGTCGCAGAGGCGATGGCCGAGCATCTCAACGTCCTCAGCCTTGCTCTCACAAGCCACGGTGGCGGGATCGTGGAGGACGCCCAACGTGTGCTCCAACGGTTCACGCCGCTGGATCGGCTGCCTGCGGTGCACTCGGTTGAGGCGTTCCGGCAGATCCTGCCGGGCGATGACGACACCAGCGACGGCGCGTTCTACACCGGACGGGGACTGCTGGCGGGGCTTCGACGCCTTCAGGCGCCTGCGCTAGATCGGCAGGAGGACAAGCAGAGGTTCGAAGCCGTCAACGATTTCGTGCGCACCGTCCTGGAGGATCCCAGCGCGCGCCTGGATGTCCCCTACGACGCCCAAGCGCTGCATGTCGTCCGCGGTGACCTCGTACTACCGCTGGAGAACCTTGGTACCGGGGTCCACCAAGTGATCATTCTGGCTGCCGCAGCGACCCTGCTGGAGGACAGTCTCGTCTGCATGGAGGAGCCCGAGGTGCACCTGCACCCACTCCTGCAACGGAAACTGGTTCGCTACCTCACCGAGAAGACGAGCAACCAGTACCTCATTGCCACCCACAGCGCTCACATGCTCGATCACACGCGGGCCACTGTCTTCCATGTGCAACAGACCCCGAGCGGCACCGAGGTTCAGCGCGCCGGGACACCTGCGAGGGTGGCCGACATCTGCGCCGACCTCGGCTACCGCCCGAGCGACCTGTTGCAGGCCAACGCCGTCATCTGGGTCGAGGGTCCTTCCGACCGGATCTACCTCTCACACTGGATAAGCCTGATCGACGACTCCCTCATCGAGGGCATCCACTACTCGATCATGTTTTATGGCGGTCGCCTGCTCAACCACCTGACGGCCAACGATCCCGAGATCGGCGAGTTCATCTCGCTCAGGGCGCTCAACCGGCACATCGCCATCCTCATCGACAGCGACAAGCAGTCCGCCCGAGAACGCATCGGCGCGACCAAAGTGCGCGTCCGTGACGAGTTCGACGCCCCGGACTATCCAGGCTTCGCCTGGATCACCGACGGGCGCACCATCGAGAACTACGTTCCACTCGACATCCTCACCGAGGCGCTCGCCGAGACCCACCCGCAGGCGACGTTGACCTACAACGACAGCAAGTGGGACGACCCCCTGGCAGTTGCCCCCGACAAGCGAGGCCAGCACCCGCGCGTGGACAAGATTCGTGTCGCGCAAGCCGCCCGGACGCTCTGGAGCCGCGACCGGCTGGACCATCGCGATCTGCGTCGGCAGGTGCAACGGACGGTCGAGTTCATCCGGGTCGCGAACGGTAGCCCGACGGACTGACGGCTCCGGTCAGCCCGCGCGCCGCTGAGACGCCGTCGGCAGGGGAGTCCGGTGTTTCACGACTTACCTGGCTGAGTCTTCGCCATCAAGGCTTCGTACCGGACGATCTCTTGAAACTGGTCCTGAAGCCGCTCGTACGCGGCCGGGTCCAGCATCTGGAGGTCGTAGCGGGCGCGGCGGCTCGCTTCCTCCAGGGAGCGGTATGCCTTGCGGATCGCCGGGAACTCGGCGGCCACCAACTGGTTCCGACCGCGGCCCCCGTTGCCATCGTTGCCGTTGGCCGAGTGCTTTCGGGGGTGCCGCTCGTCCTTCGGCAGATGCGCGAGACCGTCGAGCATGCTGTCGACGATGTGCAGCGCCGCGTAGAACGTGGCGGTGACCGCCCAGTCGATGTAGCCCGTGTCTTCGCGCAGGTGCTTGGCGACCTCGACGTTGTACGCAGCCTTGCTGAGGTGGTAGACGCGCTCGGGCACTACACCTCGGCGAACCCCACGGTGTTGACCGACTCCAGGGGGATCACGTCGAACTCGACTGCTACTTCCCCCGGATGCGCGTCCTCCACCGCCAGGAGCCTGTCGATGACCGCGTCGCGGTTCTCCCACGAGTAGTCATGCAGGCACACGCCTACCCGGCAGATGCCGGGGGCGGGTTCCCAACGGACGCTGACGTGCTTCTTCGTCGGCACTTCCGTGAGCCGGTCCTCGATCTCCGCCTTCAGCGATGCCAAGGTGAGCATGACGTGCTCCCTTCCGCTTACGGCCTGTCGTCGGACGAGCCTAGGGGTTCCCGTTTCCTGCTGCTCCCCAGGGTGATCGGCCGGTCCGACAGTTTGTTGAGTCCTCCCTCCTCCGGGGGGAGGGAGGAGCGGCACGCGGGACGTGCAGATGTGGGGAGGCCATCCCGGGGGACACGCGTTTGACCTGGGCAAATGGCCGTCGGGGTCGTCCGCCTCGCTTCCGCGTGTGAAAAGTCGCCCGTAAGTGTGTGAAGGGTGTCAGCAGAGCGCGTCGTTACGCTGCGTCTACCTGCGGCTACGCCGTTTCGTGGACAACCCACTCCCTCCTGGGGAATCCCCCAGGACTCCCCGCCGGTGTTCACCGGCCCCCGGACGGCGACGAGCGCGTCCGGGGAGCGACGGTCCACGGCCGGCGCCGACCCGCAACGCGTCGGCGAAGCGGTCTCCCCCTTGCGGACGAGTGGGTCCTATCGGTCCGGGCGCTGTGCTGTCCTGGCGTGCGTCTACTCGGCGCCGACGACCTCGAAGTCCTGGTCGACGAAAATGTGGTGCGGCCAGTTGACCCCGATGTTGTGGACCTCGTACTCGCCGTTGCTCAGCTGCACCACGCGGTCGACGACGCCACCGGTGTACGCGGCCAGCGCGGCCTCCGTCGCCTTCTCCGCGGTGGTGCCGCTGACGATGGTCCCCGATCCCTCGGTGTAGTTCGCCGGGATCTGACCCACCTGCTTGGCCGTGCTGGGCGCGCCCTGCTGGAAGGGCACGGCCGGCGCGGCGGATCCACCGCTGGTCGACTGCTCGATGACCTGCGCGGCGGTGAGGGTCGTGCCGTTGACCGTCCCGAGTACGAGGACGGGTTCACCCGCGGTGAGCGGACTTGCCGAGGTCGAGCTCGTCCCGTTCTGGTACGTCGTTGCGGACGTTTCCGTGACGGTCACCTGCTGACCGGTCGATGTCGTCAGCATGAAAGCCGACGCGGACAGGCCGCCGACCGTGCCGGCCGATCCCCCTTCGGCGGGTCCGGAGCGCGCGTTGGATCCACCGCCCGGGCCGCCACTCCCCGCGTCGCCGCTGGCGGGTGCGCTGCGCCCCGCTGTCGCCGAGGGGGACGTAGCGGCGGAGGACGTGGCGATCCCCACGGGAATGCCGATCGCCGCGCACGCCACCACGCCCGCGGCGATCCAGCGCCTGGGGTGCGAGAGCAACCGCCGCGCTCCAGAAGGACGGGGACTGGTCGGGTCATGGTCGTTCACGACGGCCTTCTTCACTTGTTCCGCTCGGCGGGATACATCGAGCGTGGGAGCCGTTCCTGTGGTGTCTGTAGCGCTGGGCTGTGAGTAGCCCGCACTCTCCGACCCGGCACAGGTCACCGAGCAGCAGTTCCGGCGAGGACGGCAGCTCACCCCGGATCGAGGCGGCGGAGACACCCGGGGGATGCCCGGGCGTAGAACCCACTCGAGTCGGGAGCTGGTGGATGGATCAAGCGGCTGCCGGACTCGGAGCTCGCGCTACCGCTGCCCGACGTGACTGAGTTGCTGGCCTCGGCTCAGGCGCGGATCTGCCGCTTCGGCCGGTCGCGCCGGTCGTCGTACCGGTTGCCGCCGAGCCGGCCGGCCAGCAGGACGGCCCCCCAGGGGCCGATCACCCAGATCGGCCAGAAGGGGAGCGGGTGGGCGGCGCTCAATGACGCCGCCAGCCAGATGGTGACCACGATGAGCGACGTCGTCACCCAGGAACGCCACGCGTGAGCGTGGCCGCGTCCACCACCCCAGGGGGCGGGGCCGCACGCGGAGCGCGACGACGAGCCTGGGTGGCTGACCGGGGCGGGATCCGGGGCGGGGGTCCGGACGGTCGGCGGCAGGTCAGTGGTCAGCTCGGCGAGGTCCCCGAACGTCCGGGCCGCATAGGCGCGCGAGACCCGCTCGTCGTACTCGGCGAGGGTGAGCCGGCCGGCGGACATGTGCTCGCCCAGCGATGCGGCCACGGCTTCCCGGTCGGTGTCGGCGGCACGCAGGTGGGGCTCGGGCATTGCGACACTCCTCGAACGGGAGTTCCAGTGTGGTCCGCACTGGAGCTTCGGTCCAGCGACGTCGTCCCGGACCGGTTCCACGTGGAACGACCGGGCGGCGGCCTCAGTTCCGGATGGTGTGCGTCAGTCCCTTCCCGGGGCGCCAGGAGGAGATGACCAGGGCGGTCTTCTCGTCGTCGAGCGCGGTCAGCACCACCTGATCGAGCTCCAGTCGGAACAACACGAAGCCCATGTGCTCCTCCTGCACCCCGGCCTCGGCCGCATAACTGCCGCGCACCTCCGGCGCCGTGACCTCGGTGGCGCGGCCGGAGAGCTTCGCGTCGGCGCTGAAGGCGTCCGGTTCGTCGCTGCCGCGGTGCAGGGCGAAGCGGGGGTCGCGGCGCAGGTCGGCGAACTTCACCGATCCCGGCATGCCGGCCAGCCACGGCTCGCCGCCGACGAAGTGCATCTCGATGCCGCTGATCCGTGGCGAGCCGTCCGGTCGGAGGGTGGCCAGGAACTTGTGCCCGTGCGCGTCGAAGGCCGCGCGCACCCGGGCACCGACGAAAGGGGGCGGTCAGCCCGCGGCGGGGGTCACGTCCTTCGCCAGTGACCGGCCGATCACCATCCGCTGGATCTGGTTGGTGCCCTCGAAGATCTGCATGACCTTCGCCTCGCGCATGTACCGCTCGACCGGGAACTCCCGCGTGTAGCCGGCGCCCCCGAGCACCTGGACGGCGTCCGTGGTCACCTTCATGGCGGCGTCGGTCGCCACCAGTTTGGCGATGCTGGCCTGCCGGCCGTAGGGCTTGCCGGCGTCCTTCCGGCGGGCCGCGACGAGATAGGTCGCGCGGGCGGATTCGACGGCGGCCGCCATGTCGGCCAAGAGGAACGCCAGGCCCTGGTGCTCGATGATCGGCCGGCCGAAGGAGGTCCGTTCCGCGGCGTACCGGACGGCGACGTCGAGCGCGGCCTGCGCCAGCCCGACGGCGACGGCGCTGACCCCGAGCCGGCCGGAGTCCAGGGCGCTCAGCGCGATCGCCATGCCGCGGCCAGGCTCCCCGACCAGCCGATCGGCGGCGATCGGGACGTCGTCCAGCCGGATCGCGGCCGTCGTCGACCCGGTGAGGCCCATCTTCTCCTCCGGTCGCGCGGCGCTGAACCCGGGCAGATCCGGCGTGACGTGGAAGCAGGAGATGCGGGATCGTCCCCCCTCGACCCCGTCTGCCGGTGTGCGGAGAAAGGTCGAGTAGAAGTCCGCCTGGCCGCCGTGGGTCACCCACGCCTTCTCGCCGCGGGCGGTCCAGCCGTCGCCGGATGGCGTGGCCGTGGCGCGCATGGCGGCGACATCGGAACCGGCGTGCGCCTCGGACAGCGAGTAGGCCCCGAGCAGGTCGCCCCCGACCATGTCGGGGAGGAGGTCGCGCCGCTGGGCCTCGGTGCCGAAATCGGCGATGGGCGAGCAGGCCAGCGTGTGCACGCTGATGCCCAGGGCGACGCTCGCCCAGCGGGCCGCGATCTCCTCGATCACCTGCAGGTAGACGGCGTAGGGCTGCCCGCCGCCCCCGACGGCTTCGCTGAAGGGCAGGCCGAGCAGACCGGCCTTGCCGAGCAGCGTGAACATCTCGCGTGGAAAGCGCTCCTCGCGCTCGTACGCCGCGGCGTGGGGCGCCAGTTCCGCGTCGGCCAGATCGCGGGTGAGCGCGATCAGGTCGGCGGCCTCCTGGGAGGGCAGTTCACGGTCGACCGGCACGTTTCCCCCTGGTTCGAAACAGTACTGGGAACGGTACCGCAGTACTGTTGAGAGTTCGGGGTCATGCTTTCCGGTCGGGAGGTGGGATGGCGAGCATCACTACTGCGCGGACCACTGCGGGCGACCGCCCGGGCCAGGCGGCGATGACCCGGCGGCAGGCCGAGCTGCTCGACCAATTGGAGGCGCTCTTCCTCGCCGACGGCTTCGCCCGCTTCACCCTCGACGACCTCGCCGTCCGGTTGCGCTGCTCGAAGAGCACGCTCTACACGCTGGCCGGTAGCAAGGAGCAGCTCGCGCTCCGGGTCATCCGGCACTTCTTCCGCAAGGCGACCGTGGCCGTGGAGGCGGGGACGTTCACCGTCAAGGACCCGGCCCTCCGCGTGACCGCGTACCTCACCGCCGTCGCGGCGGCGCTGGCCCCGGCCGGCCCCGCGTTCCACCGTGATCTCGACTCCTTCCCGCCCGGTCGCGAGGTGTACGAGCGCAACACGGCGCTGGCGGCCGACCGGGTGCGCGAACTGATCGCCGACGGCGTCGCGCAGGGCCGCTTCCGCGAGGTGCACCCGACGCTGGTCGCGGACACGGTCACCATGCTCATGCTCCGGATCGGTCGCGGGGAGACCGCCCGCGCCACCGGACTGGACGACGCCACGGCCTATCGGGAGCTCGCCACGCTGCTGTTGCACGGGATCACCCTGTGAAGGTCGTGCCGGCCGAATGGGACGACCCCGATGTTCAGCGGCTCGCGGACGCACAGTAGGCGGAGCTCCGGGCCCGCTACGGCGGCGCCGGCGAGCCGGGCACGCCGTCGGCGGCCGACGTCAGCGTCGTGCTCGTCGCGCGGGACGACGACGGTACGGCGCTCGGCTGCGGGGCTCTTCGGGCACTGAGTGACGGCGTCGCCGAGATCAAGCGGATGTATGTCGCCCCCTCCGCTCGCGGCCGTGGCGTCGCGAAGGCCGTGCTGGCCGGGCTGGAGGACGCTGCCCGCAACCGAGCCTGGACGAGGCTGCGGCTGGAGACCGGCCCGCGTCAGCCCGAGGCGATCGCGCTGTACTCGGGCGCGGGGTATCTCCCGATCCAGGCGTTCGGCGCCTACGTCGGAGCCCCGGATGCCGAGGACTCCCTCTTCTTCGAGCGTTCGCTCGGCCGCGCTGAGGAAGCCCGTGAACCCGATCCGGCAGTCCGGACATGAATGGGTGACGAGTTCACCAAGCGCAGTCGCGATCATCACCCTTCGTGAGCACCCCCGAGGACGTGCTGGCCGGCGCCGCGCAGGTCACGTGCAACCCGCTGACCCCTCGAGAAACCCCTGCGGCACCGACCGGTGGCCCTCCGGCCGGTGCCGCGGCGGGTGTGGTCACGGCGAGGGCCCGCGGATGAGGATCTCGGAGCCGTCCGGTCGGTAGGTGTGCCAGACGGCCGTTCCGGGGTCGCGGGCGATGCTGAAGCAGCCCTCGTGGACGGCGGTGTGGTGGCGTTCGCAGACCAGCGCGCCGTTCTCGCAGCTCGTGGGGCCGCCGTGGGCCCAGTGGACGACGTGGTGGACGTCGCACCAGGCGGCCGGGGCCCGGCAGCCGGCGAAGACGCAGTGCGTGTCGCGGGCTATGACTGCCCGGCGAATCGCGGCGGTGGCGGTGCGCCGGGCGCGGCCCACGTCCTGCGGGAGACCGTCGGGGCCGATGATGATCCGCACGACGCCGGCATCGCACGCCAGCCGGCGAGCGGTCTCCGCGCTGAGCGCTCCGGCGAAGGGCAGCTCGCCGCCGCCGACACCGGCCGCGCCGCGTTCGGCACACAGCGCGAGCAGGTCGATGGTGACCCTGATCTGCGGGCGTTCACCGCGGACCTCGGGCAGCGTGCCTGCGACCAGGGCTTGCCGGCACAGCTCGACCAGAGCATCGCCCTGCCGCTCGGCGTGGCTGCGGCGGTCCCCGGCGGGACGGTGACCGTTCATCACCGCCTCGAGGGCGGTGTGCACCATCTCGGCTCCGACCGGGTCCACATGTCCGGACAGGTAGACCCGGCCGCCGCTGGACGGGGCGAGTCGGAACACCCGCGGCAGGCCGGCGGCATCGTCGAGAACACCATCGGGGTCGATGCCGGCCACCCAGCGGCGAACCGCCTTCGATGTGTCCTCCGGCCCGAGTGCCCGTGCGGCTGCGGTGAGCACCTGGTCGGTGACCGCGAGGTCGATGCCGGCCCCGGCTGCCGTCGCCACCCGCGCCGGCGTGACCGCAGCGGTGATGACCTGAACGTGCGCCGTCGAGACCAGACCGTCGGCGTACGCGGCGGCCAGCTCGGGCAGCTCCTGCAGCCGCCGGCCGGCCCGGACCAGCGAGGTGGCCTCACCTCCGGCCATCCGGCAGTGACCGGTCAGCCACGACTTCATCGTGACCATTCCGTCGGCCCGGTGCACCTGCCGCCGGTCAGCCGCGGCGACCGCCCGAGTGAGAAGTGCGGTCAGCTTGGTGCCGCCGACATGGATGGCCGGGATGAGGTCCAGCAGGGCCTCGTCGGCGAGGTCGGCGGGGTCGAGCTCGGCCGGGTCGAGCGCGGCGAGCTGCTCGAGCACCGACCTCCACCCGGACACGAGCCACGCACCCCTTCATCGTCGAACGTGTGTTCGATCACAGGCTATCGGGAGGTGGGGACAGAACCGGTCCGTCACGACAGATGTGGACGATGCGACGTCCTGTGGAGAAGACGATGCGACGTCCTGTGGAGAACAGGTAGGCGTCCGACATGAGCAGCCCGCGGGCATGGTCGCCGACGACGATCTGGTCCGTTTCGCCGCGGGCCTCACACGGATCTCCCGGATTCGTCACGGCGACGGTCCGCTGACCGTCTGACGGTGTGGTGGAGTGGCCGTATGCCGCTGGAAACACAGCCCACACCGCTCTGGCCGGGCGCCGGCCCGCACGAGGTGCAGCTGACCCACGGCGACGCACGGCTGGCGATCGACCTCCGTGGCGGGGGGCCGCGCCGGCTGGTCGCGGGCGACTGGGACGTCCTCGACGGTTATCCGGCCGGGGCCGTTCCGAAGGGGCGCCGCGGGGGAGTGCTGCTGCCCTGGCCCAACAGGCTGCGGGACGGCCGGTGGACCTGGGAGGGGCGCGACCTCCAACTCGACGTCTCCTCGCCGGAGTCGCCGAACGCCGTGCACGGGCTGGTCTCGTGGCAGACCTGGACGGTGCTCACCTCCACCGAGTCGACGGCGACCGTCGGAACGGTGGTCGAGGCGCGGAGCGGGTATCCGTTCCGCCTGGCCGCTGCCGTGGACTACGCACTCTCCCCCGACCGGCTCATGGTGACGATGCGGGTACGGAACATCGGGGCGGCGTCGGCGCCGTTCGGGGCCGGTATGCACCCCTACCTGCACGTCGGCGCCTCCGAGGACGGCGGCGTCGGCGGCGCGGAGCTCACCGTGCCGGCCCGCACTGTCATGGAGGTGGACAGCGGCCTTCCCACGGGGGCACGGCACCGGTTCCACGGGGACGTCGGCCGGATCGGGCACCGCGCCTTCGACGACCCGCTGACCGATCTGGTCCGGGACGACGAGGGCTGGGCGCGGGTGCACCTGAGCGGACCACTCGGCGAGCTCGAGCTCGCGGTGGACGAGGCCTGGCCGTGGCTGCAGATCTACACCGGCGACCAGTTCCCCGAGGGGCAGCGGCGACGCAGCGTGGCGGTGGAGCCCATGACCTGCCCGCCGAATGCGCTGGCCGACGGCACCGACCTCGTCGTGCTCGAGCCCGGCGGGGAGTGGTCGGGGACGTGGACGCTGCGTTGGACGGCGCGCTGACGTGCGCGTCCTGGAACTCTGGCGGTTTCCGGTCAAGTCGATGCAGGGGGAACGGCTGGCCGAGGCGGAGATGGGCGCCGAGGGCATCGTCGGCGACCGCGGTTGGGCACTGTTCGACCTGGACACCGGCCTCGGCCTCACCGCCCGCCGGGTGCCTGAGCTGCTGTTCGCCACCGGCCGGCTGCGCGACGACGGCGGCGCTGAGGTGGTGTTGCCCGACGGCACCGTCACCACCGACGGCACCGTGCTGTCCGACTGGCTGGGCCGCCCCGTCGCCCTCCGGCACGCCGGCACGGTGCACGGGCCGCGGTACGAGAGCCCGGACGACGACGAGGTCGCGGCCGGCGACACAGGCTCGGCCGGAACCACGTGGCATGAATGGCCGGGCGGCGCGGGCGCGTTCCACGACATCGCCGCGGCCCGGGTCTCCCTGATCACCACCGGCACCCTGGGCGCGTGGGACCGGCGGCGATTCCGGTCCAACGTCGTCCTCGAGGGTCCGGGGGAGGGCGGGCTGATCGGCTCGCAGGTCCGAGTCGGCGGCGTCGTGCTCGACGTCAACGACCCCATCGCCCGCTGCGTCATGGTCACCCGCCCGCAGCCCGGCGGGATCGGCCGCGACACCTCGGTGCTGAAGACCATCCACCGGGAGCGGGGTGGCGACCTGGCCGTCGGCGCGCAGGTGCACACCTCCGGCACCGTGCGGACCGGCGACGTCCTCGGGCCGGCCTGAGGGAAGACTGAGGCCGTGCGCACCGTCGACCTCCGTCCCGGCGAGGACACCATCCGCCTCGGGCAGCTGCTCAAGCTCATCGACGCGGTCCCCAGCGGTGCGCAGGTGAAGGATGTGCTCTTCTCCGGGGACGTGCGGGTCAACGGTGAACCCGAGGAGCGCCGAGGGCGGCAGTTGCACGCCGGCGACGTCGTCTCGGTGCAGGGCATGGAGGACGTCCGGATCGGCTAGTCGCAACCCTGCGGTTCCACGTGGAACCGCAGGCGGCGCCAGCGTCTGCGAGGCTGGCCACACCGGTACGACGACGGGGAGGTGGCGTGACCGCACTCGGGCCGCCTCGCGCCCCGATCCGGGCACCCCGCTGGCCGTCGGTCCCGACCTCGGCGCCGCCGGACTTCTCCGCCATTCGCGCCGAGTTCGGCGTCCCGGAGGAGTTCCCGGCCGACGTCCGTGCCGAGGCCGCGCGGGCGGCCGCCGACCCACCGCTGCCGGAACTGGACGCCACCGACCTGCCCCTGGTGACCCTCGATCCCCTCGGCAGCCGCGACCTCGACCAGGCAGTGCACCTCGCCGCCCGTGGCGACGGGTACCGGGTGACCTACGCGATCGCCGACGTCGGGGCGTTCGTCCCTCTCGGCAGCGCGCTCGACCGCGAGGCCCGTCGGAGAGGACAGACGCTCTACAGCCCCGACCGGCGCGTCCCGCTGCACCCGCCGGAGCTCAGCGAGGGCGCGGCCAGCCTGCTGCCGGGTCAGCTGCGCGCGGCCGCCGTCTGGACCATCGACCTCGACGCGGACGGCGAACCCGTCGACGTCACCCTCCGCCGCGCCCGCGTGCGCAGCCGCGCCCAGCTGGACTACGGCTCGGTGCAGGCCCAGGCCGACGCCGGTGCCCTACCCGACGCGCTGGCCCTCCTGCCGCGCATCGGCACCCTCCTGCAGGCGCGCGCCGAGGAGCGGGGGGCCATCGAACTCGGCACTCCCGAACAGGAGGTCGTGGCGACGAGCGACGGCGGATGGACGCTCGCGCTGCGCGGGGACCTGCCGGTCGAGGGGTGGAATGCCCAGATCTCGCTCCTGACCGGCCGGTGCGCCGCCACTCTCATGCTCGACGGCGGGGTCGGGATCCTGCGCACGCTCCCGCCGTCCCGTGCCGAGGACGTCGAGGCGCTGCGGGTGCTCGCGCCGGCCCTGGGCGTGCCGTGGCCGGCCGGCGCCTCCCCCGGCGCGGTCATCGCGAGCCTCGACCCCACCCGCCCCGGACACACGGCCTTCCTCGAGGAGGCCGCCGCCCTGCTCCGGGGCGCCGCCTACACACCGTTCGAGGGCCCACCGCCCGCGCAGCCGGGCCACGGCGGCGTCGGCGCGCCCTATGCGCACGTCACCGCGCCCCTGCGCCGGCTGGTCGACCGGTTCGGCACCGAAGTCTGTCTCGCGCTCTCGGCCGGCCGGGAGCCCGCGCCGGACCTCCGCGCCGCGCTTCCGGACCTCCCCGCGCTCATGGCCGCCTCCGACAAGCGCACCCGCGAGGTGGAGCGCGCGGTGCTGGACGCCACCGAGGCCTGGGTGCTGCACGGTCGGGACGGCGAGGAGTTCTCCGCCGTCGTCGTCGATGCGCAGGACGGTCGCGGCACGGTCCTCCTCGATGACCCGGCCGTCCGTGGCCGCTGCACGGGGGAGGGGCTGACGCGCGGGACCCGCGTGCGGGTCCGCCTCGAGGCCGCCGACGTCGCCGGCCGGACCGTCCGCTTTCGGCTGGACGGCGCCCCGTGAGCGCGGCGGGCCGGACCCCCTACCTGGCGGACCGGCTGCAGGGCTTCGGCACGACGGTCTTCGCCGAGATGAGCGCGCTGGCCGTGGCCACCGGGTCGGTGAACCTCGGCCAGGGGTTCCCGGACTACCCCGGACCGCCCGAGGTGCTCGACGTCGCCCGTGCCGCGATCGGAACCGCCGCCGACCAGTACCCGCCCGGACCCGGCATCGCCGACCTGCGCGCGGCGGTCGCCGAGCACCAGCAGCGCTTCCATGGCCTGACGTACGACCCCGCCGACGAGGTCCTGGTGACGGCGGGGGCCACGGAGGCGCTCACCGCGGCCCTGCTCGCCCTCCTCGACCCCGGCGACGAGGTCGTGCTGTTCGAGCCGATGTACGACAGCTACGCCGCCGCGGTCGCGATGGCCGGCGGCGTCGTCCGGCCGGTGCCGTTGCGGCCGCCGGCGGACGGCCCCAGCCCGTGGACGTTCCAGCCCGAGGAGCTGGCGGGGGCGATCACCCCGCGCACGACGCTGCTGCTGCTCAACACGCCGCACAACCCGACCGGCAAGGTCTTCACCCGCGATGAGCTGACCGGGATCGCCGCACTGGCGGCCGAGAACGACCTGATCGTCCTGACCGACGAGGTCTACGAGCACCTGGTCTTCTCCGGCGCCGAGCACGTCTCGATCGCCGGGTTGCCGGGCATGCGGGAGCGCACCCTGGTGGTCAGCAGCGCAGGGAAGACGTTCAACGTGACCGGCTGGAAGATCGGCTGGATCTGCGGTCCCGCTCCACTGGTCACCGCGGTCCGGACGGCGAAACAGTTCCTCACCTACGTCAACGGCGGCCCCTTCCAGCCGGCCGTCGCGGCCGGGCTCCGGCTGCCGGACGAGTACTTCACCGCGCTCGCCCGGGACCTGGAGTACCACCGTGACCTCCTGGTCGACGGCCTGCACGCAGCGGGGCTGCCCGTGACCGTCCCGGAGGCGACCTATTTCGCGACGGTCGACGTCCGGGGCGTACAGCCCGACGGCGACGGCCTGGCGTTCTGCCGCACCCTCCCCGAGCGCGCCGGCGTCGTCGCCGTCCCCACCGTGGTGTTCTACGACCCGGCGCATGCGCACCTGGGTCGCCACCTCGTCCGGTTCGCCTTCTGCAAGAGGGATGCGGTACTGGGTGAGGCCGTGGAGAGACTGGCGCGGTTGGGCCGTGCACAAAAGGAGCAGGCACAAAAGGAGCAGGTGTGAGGATCGCCGCAGTGCAGCACGACATCGTGTGGGAGGACCGCGCGGCCAACTTCGAGCGGCTGGCTCCCCAGATCGCCCGCGCGGCGGATGCCGGGGCGGAGCTGGTCGTGCTCACCGAGACCTTCTCCACCGGCTTCTCGATGACCCCGGGCATCGGTGAGCCGGAGGGCGGTCCGTCGGCGCAGTTCCTCACGCAGCAGGCCGCGGAGCACGGCGTCTGGGTCGGCGGCACCTGCCCCGAGGTGGCCGCAGAGGACGACGGCGCCGACGGTGCGCTGCCCTACAACTCCTTCGTGCTGGCTGGGCCCGAGGGCACCGTGCACCGCTACCGCAAGCTGCACCCGTTCACCCATGCCGGCGAGCACGAGCGGTTCCGGGCGGGGGAGAAGCCGGTGACCGTGACGGTCGGCGGGCTCCGGATCACGCTGTTCGTCTGCTACGACCTGCGCTTCGGGAACGTCTTCTGGCAGGCGGCCCCGGAGACCGACGTCTACCTGGTGCCGGCGAACTGGCCCAGCCCGCGGCGGCAGCACTGGCAGACCTTGCTGCGGGCGCGGGCCATCGAGAACCAGGCCTACGTGGTCGGCTGCAACCGGGTGGGGATGGCGGGCGACGGCACCCCGCACGTCGGTGACAGCCGGATCGTCAGCCCGATGGGGGAGTTGCTCGCGACCGCGTCGCAGGTCGAGACGATCGTGCTGGCCGACGTCGACGCTGCCGTCGTGGCGGACACCCGCGACCGGTTCCGCTTCCTCGCCGACCGCCGCTGATCGCGGCGTCCTCAGCGGCGCGGCACGACCAGTTCGGCCACGACGGCGCGGTGATCGCTTCCGCGGACCGGCAGCACGTCCACGGCGGCGACGCCGATGCGCGGGTCGACCAGCACGTGGTCGATCGCCAGGCGGGGGCGGCGGAACCGCATCGACGCCCACGTCCAGGTGAGCGCCCGCCCCACCGCGCGGGCCGCGTCGGTGTAGCCCAGGCGCAGCACCCGGCGCAGGGCGGCATGGTCGAGCGAGGCGTTGAAGTCGCCGGTCAGCACCCGTAACACGCCCGGCTCAGGGGCCGGCAGCGCCGCCAGGTCGGCGGCCCACCGCCGGACCGAGGCCGGACCCAGCGAGGGCGGCCAGATGTGCACCGCCGTCACCTCGACGGCCGGTGTCGGGCCGCCGTCGGTCCCCAGCAGGACGATCGGCTGCTGGAAGCCCCCGGGCACCGCCCCGCGCGACCGGAGCGGACGGCGGCTCCACACCCCGCCCCCGGCCGCCGGTGCGGATCCCGGACGCGCGGAAAGGACGCGCGAGTGCGGCAGCAGCGCGTCGATCCCGGCCGCCCGCAACCGGCGCTCGGCGTCCGGGGTCAGCTCCTGCACGGCCAGGACGTCGACGTCGTGCCGCTGGACGAGTTCGAGGACGGCACCGGCGGCGACCAGCCCCAACCGCAGGCTGACCGTCGCGACCCGGAGCCGGTCGCCGTCCGTGGTGGTCGCCGGCCGGGATGCGCGGCGGCGGGCGAGCACCGATGCGGCGAGCGCCGTTCCGGCTCCCGCGGAGAGCAGGACCCCGGCGCGGGAGCGGAACCGCAGCGCGAGGCCGAGCGGGACGACGGCCGTCGCGGCCGCGTGCGGGGTGAAGGTCAGCGCGGGGACCAGGGGAAATCCACGCTCGCTGCCGGTCAGCCGCAGCACCGCCCACGCCGCCCAGGGAACGGCGACCGCGGCCGCGGCCGACCGCTGCCGCCGCGCGGAAGGGGAGCCCGCCATCGTTCCGCAGAGTAGCGTCCGCGGCCTGCCCTCCGACCCCACGGTCACTACGGTGAGCAGCACGCATGCGGCTGCGGCGAGGAATGCCATGACCACCGAGCACATGGAGATCGAGCGCAAATTCGAGGCGGGACCCGAGTTCGTCCTGCCCGATCTCACGACGGTTCCCGGCGTGGCCTGCGTGGGCGAACCCGAGGAGCACGAGCTCGAGGCGACCTATTACGACACCCCGGATCTGCGGCTGCTCCGGTCGAAGGTCACCCTGCGGCGTCGGACCGGTGGACCCGACGCCGGCTGGCACGTGAAGCTGCCCGCGGGGGCCGGCGCCCGCCGCGAGCTGCACCAGCCCCTCGGCCCGGCGGTCGAGTCCGTGCCCCAGCCGGTGCTCGAACCCGTGCTCGGCATCCTGGGTACGGGTTCCCCCGTCCCGGTGGCGACCGTGCACACCCACCGGTTGGTCCGCCGGCTCGTCGACGCCGACGGCCGGGCCCTGGCCGAGGTCGCGGACGACGCCGTCACCGGTGCCGCCCTCCCCGCCGAGGCCGGGCAGGCGGCCACGGTGGTGACCTGGCGGGAGATCGAGGTCGAACTGGCCGACGGCGACGAGGGACTGCTCGACGCGGTGGGATGCCTGCTGGTCGAGGCCGGGGCGCGGGTGTCGGGCTCGGCGTCGAAGGTCGGGCGGATCCTGGCCGACCGGCTGGCCGCCCTCGGGAACCAGCCGTCGGCAGGCGAGGACAGCGGGCGCCGGAAGCCTGGCGGACAGCAGGCGAGGAGGGGTCGTGGTCCGACGGCGGGGGAGCTCGTGCTGGCCGCCGTCGCCGAGCGGATCGGCGACCTGCGCAGCGCCGACGTTGCCGTACGCACCGGACAGCCCGACGGCGTCCACGACTTCCGCGTGGCCTGCCGCCGGCTGCGCAGCATCTTCGCTGCATTCCGGCCGGTGCTGGCGCGCGAGCACACCGACCCCGTCCGCGCCGAGCTCCAGTGGGTGGGTCGAGAGCTCTCCGGGACCCGGGACGGTGAGGTGGCCCTCGAACACCTGCGTGCACTCGTCGCCGAGCAGCCGCCCGAGCTCGTGCTGGGACCGGTCGCTGCACGGCTGCAGCAGACCGAGCTGAAGGAACACCTGCGGGGCGCGGAGCACGCCGTCCAGGTCCTGTCCGACCCCCGCTACCTCCGCCTCGTGGACGCCTTGAACGACCTCCTCGCCCGGCCCCCGGTCACCGAGCTCGCGGAGGCACCGGCGAAGCCGATCGCCCTCCGAGCGGTCCGCACGAGCGGCAAGCGGCTTCGGCGCGCTGTCCGTGCGGCGGACCGGGCCTCGGGACAGGCGCGGCACACAGCCCTGCACGAGACGCGCAAGGCGGCGAAGCGGGTGCGCTACACCGCCGAGGTCGCTCTCGCCGTCCTGGGTCGCCCGGCGAAGAAGCTGATGCGGGCCATGAAGAAGGTGCAGAAGGTGCTCGGCCACGCCCAGGACACCGTGATCACCCGCCAGTACTGCATCCGGCTGGGGCTCGCAGCGGCCGCCGCGGGGGAGAACGCCTGGACCTACGGCCGGTTGCACGCGCTCGAGGAGGCCCGGGCGGAGCGGGCCGAGCAGCAGTTCTGGACCCGGTGGCCACGGATCCGCGCGGTGCTGAAGGCCGCTACGTCCTGATCGGGAGCGCGTCAGACCCCCGGGGGTACCAGTTCCTGGAGTGCCTCGAACGCCTCGTCCACCACTTCCTCCAGCTTGCGCTCGCCGTTGCCGTCCGCCCAGGCCAGCATGCCGGCGGTGAAGGCTGCCAGGTAGGCGTTGACGACGATCTGATCGGCCGGCCGCCGCGTCCGGCCCGGGCGGGCGGGCAGCGCGTCGGCGACCATCTCCGCGGTCGTCCGCTCGAATTCCGCCGCCCGGGTGCGCAGGAAGGGCGTGGTCGCGATCACCCGCCAGCGGACCAGCTGGGCCTCCCGGAACTCGGGACTCCACTGGGCGAACCACTCCGGAGCCGCCCGCCGAAGACGCTCGGCGACCGGGAGCGACGCCGGCTGTGAGGCCATCAGGGCGGTCATCTCCTCAGCCGTCGGCAGCTGCATGATGATGTGTTCCTTGGACGGGTAGTGCGCGTAGAAGGTCGGGACCGAGATGCCCGCGCCGCTCACGATCTGGCCGACGCTCACCTGTTCGAAGCCGTGTGCCTGGAACAGCTCGAGGGCGACGTCGTAGATGCGCTGGTGGGTGGCATCCCACCTGCGACTGCGGGCATCGGACATGTCGGCCACCAGGTGATCTTCTGCGTCTGAGCGTCGTTCGGCCAGTTGCCGCTCCGCTTCTCCCTGTTCGGAGCAGTCCCATGCCCGCCGGGACGGCCGTGCAACCGCCTCAGCCGGTGAAAGCGCCGGTCTCGGCCAGCCGGGAGGGGGTCACCGTCTTCAGCCGGGCCACGGCCCGGGCAAGCGGCACGAGCTCGATCTCGGTTCCCCGGAGCGCCACCATCTGTCCGTGGGCGCCCTCGTGCGCGGCGATGGTGGCGTGCAGGCCGAACCGGGTGGCCAGGACGCGGTCGAAGGACGTCGGCGTCCCGCCCCGCTGCACGTGCCCGAGGACGGTCGTCCGCACCTCCTTGCCGGTGCGGCGCTCCAGCTCCTCACCGAGTTGCTGGGCGACTCCGGTGAAGCGCCGGTGCCCGTACTCGTCGATTCCCCCGTCCCGCAGGGGCATCGACCCCGGAAGGGGTGTCGCGCCCTCGGCCACGACGCCGATGACGTGCGAGTCACCGCGCTCGAACCGGGCCGTGACGAGCCGGCAGACCTCGTCGACGTCGAAGGGCTCCTCCGGCACCAGGGTGACGTGGGCGCCCGCGGCCAGGCCGGCGTGCAGCGCGATCCAGCCCGCGTGCCGGCCCATCACCTCGACGAGCAGCACCCGCTGGTGCGACTCCGCGGTGGTGTGCAGCCGGTCGATCATCTCGGTGGCGATGCTGACGGCGGTGTCGAACCCGAAGGTCAGGTCGGTGCAGTCGATGTCGTTGTCGATCGTCTTGGGGATCCCGACGACGGGGACGCCCGCCTGGGACAGCTTGTGGGCGGCGGTGAGCGTGCCCTCCCCGCCGATCGGGATGAGCACGTCGATGCCGTGGGCGGCCAGCACGCCCTTCATCTCCGCGATTCCGGCGTCCAGGCGCTCGGGCGCGACACGGGCCGAGCCGAGCGTCGTCCCTCCGCGGGTGAGCAGCCCGTCGACAGCCGCGACGTCGAGGGCCGTCGTCCGGTCTTCCAGGAGGCCGCGCCAGCCGTCGCGGAAACCGACGACCTCGCTGCCGTAGTGGCTGCTCGCCGTGCGGACGACGGACCGGATGACTGCGTTCAGGCCGGGGCAGTCGCCCCCGCCGGTGAGGACACCGATGCGCACCGGTAGCTCCTTTGATGGCCGAAGTGGCGACCATACGTCATGACGTCTTGATGTTTCGGCGTACCGGCGAGTAGCCGGGGAGAGCGACCGACGTCATGTGACGTCCCATACGACATGACGTCCAGACGTCTTGTGATCCCGTACCTTTGGCTCGTGGTCAGCCCCGTTGCCGGACCGAAGTACCTCTCGGTCCGCGAGCACCTGCGACGTCGCGTCGCCGCGCTCCCGGAGCACACCCTGCTACCGCCGGAGCCCGTGCTCTGTGCCGAGTACGGCGTCAGCCGGATCACCCTGCGCCGCGCGGTGGACGGGCTGGTGGCCGATGGGCACCTGGTGCGCGAACAGGGCCGCGGCACCTACGTCACCCGGCCGGCGATCCGCCATGAGTACCGCGAGAGCTTCGTGCACCGGATCGCCGGGTTCAACTCGGTGATGACCGAGACGGGGGCGCAGGTCGGCACGACCGTCCTGACCCAGCAGATCGTCCCGCCGCCCGCGGCGGTGGCCGCCGAGCTCGCCCTCGATCCAGGCGCGGACGTCGTCGAACTCGTCCGGCTGCGCAGCGTCGACGGCGCGCCCAACCACGTCGCGCACAGCTTCCTCCCGGCCGGCTTCTACGCCCGTGCCGCGCAGGCGGACTTCAGCCAGGGGTCGCTCTACGACTACCTGCGCCGCGAGTACGGCGCCGACCTCGCGCACGCCCGGATCCTCGTCGACGTCGGCACCGCGGCCCCGGATGAGGCCGAGCTGCTCAGGGTCGTCGCGGGCTCACCGCTGCTCGTGGTCCGGACGACGGTCCACGACAGCGGCGGTCATCCGCTCGTGCACAGCTTCTCCCGCCTGCGGCCGGACGTGAGCCAGGTGGAGTTCGAGGTCTCCGTCGGCGGCCGCTGACGCGACTCGGCGGCCCCCCCGATCGGGGGAGGCGCGCATCAGGGCGCTCTGCGAGGGGTAGAGGCGGGCTGTGCACCGGCGTCGTGCACCTGGCGACATGCCGGGAGCGCGCGAGCGCCGGCAGAACGAAGGGAGAACCCCGTGTTCCAGATCCTCGGCCTCATCGTGGTCGGCCTGATCATCGGCGCGCTCGCCCGGCTCATCAAGCCCGGCAAGCAGCACATGAGCGTCTTCGCCACCCTGGCACTGGGCGTCGTCGGCGCGATCATCGGCGGCCTCATCGGCCACCTGTTCAACCGCAACACCGGCATCTTCGAGCTCAACTTCATCGGCTTCGTCATCGCCGTGATCGCGGCCGTGCTGCTGATCGGCGTGGCCGAAGGCCTGTCCGGCGGCCGTTCGCGGGGCGCCGTCCGCTGACCCGTCGCCTCAGGGGGCCCGGTCAGATCTCGACCGAGTCCCCTGGGGCGAGCCGGCGGTAGGCAGTCGGCGTCCCGGGCCCGCGCTCGCCCAGCAGCGCGCCCACGATGGCCAGCCCGTTGTCGTTGAGCAGCCCGTCGTGCACCGCGTAGGCCTGGTCGGCGTCGACCGCGCGGACGTAGTCGATGACCTCGGCGATCTTCGACCAGGGGGCGTGAACGGGGAGCAGCAGCACCGGGACCGGCTCGTCGGGCACGGTGAATGCGTCGCCGGGATGGAACAGGCGCCCGCCGACGAGGAAGCCGACGTTGGCGATCCGGGGGATCTCCGGATGGATCTCGGCGTGCAGCTCTCCGTGCACGTGCACGTCGAGCCCCGCGGCAGTGAACGTGTCCCCGTGGCCGACGACGTGCACCCGGTCGCCAGGACCGTCGAGCAGGCGAGCCACCGAGCGGTTGGTCCAGATCTCGAGCGCGGGGTCGGCGTCCAAGGCCGCTCGCAGCCGGTCCGGCTCGAAGTGGTCGGCGTGCTCGTGGGTGACCAGCGCCGCCGTCGCCCCGTCGAGCGCTCCCGGCTCGGTGAAGCCACCGGGGTCGATCACGACCCGGCCCTCGTCGGTCCCGATGACGACGCACGCGTGGCCGTGCTTGGTCAGGTCCATGAGCGCATCCTGCTCCGCCTGCCCCGGACCCGCGTGCCGCCTCCCGCGACGCATCTCACCCCTCGGGGGGAGGGGACCGTCAGAACGCGTAACTTTCCGGTCGGTGCGTGCCGACCGTTGAGCCATGATGCTGCAGACGACCGTCCACGCCGCGGCACGCAGCCGCGCCCACGGGCCGACCGCCGAGCTGTGGCACGCGGTCGAGCTGCACCGTCCCCCGGCCGAGATCGACGGCGCGTGCGAGCTGACCATCTGTGGGTCGCTGGCCCGAGTGGTGACGGATGTGGTGTGGCCGCTCGCCGCCCGCGACGTCTGCCCGGTCTGCGCCGACCTCACCCGCTGAGCACCACCCCCTGACGCCCTGTCGCCGGGTGGGGGAGCTCGCCCCGACGGCAGGTGCACGCTTCGCACGAGCACGGGGCCCGCCGGAGGGCCTAGCGGCCGGTGAACTTCGGGGCGCGCTTCTCCAGGAATGCCTCGACCGCCTCGCGGTGATCGGCGGTGGTCCCGAGCTGCGACTGGAGCTCCGCCTCGAGTGCGAGGGTGTCCTCGAGCGAGTCGGTGGCCGCGGTCGCCAGCACCGTCTTGATCGCCCGGAACGCCGCCGTCGGGCCTGCGGCCAATCGCTCGGCCAGCGCGCGAGCCTCCGGCAGCACCTGCTCCGGCTCGACCACCCGATGCACCAGGCCCCACTGCGCCGCCGTCTCCGCGGTGAACGGATCGGGGGTGAGCAGCAGCTCCGCCGCCCGCGAGCCACCGACGGCGTGCACCAGCCGGGACGCCAGCCCGGAGTCGCTGGAGAGACCGACGCCCGCGAACGCCGTCGTGAACTTCGCCCCGGCCGCCGCCACTCGCAGGTCACCGGCGAGGGCGATACCCAGCCCGGCGCCCGCGCAGGCACCGTTGATGCCGACGACCACCGGCACCCGGAGCCCCGCCAGCGCCATGATCAGCGGGTTGTACTCGTCGACCACCACGTTCAGGGACGTCGCCGCATTCCCGCGCAGCGACTCGATGTGCTCGGCGAGGTCCTGGCCGACGCAGAACGCCCGACCGGTCCCGGTGAGCAGGACCGCCCGCACCGACTCGTCGGCAGCGACGTCCCGGACGACGCCGAGCAGCTCGGTGCGCAGCTGGTGCGAGAGTCCCGGGCGCTGCAGCGTGATCGTCGCGATCCCGCCGGCGTCCTCCCTGGTCACGGTGTCGGACATCGTCGTCCCGCCTCTCTGGAGTCTTTCCGTCGTCCTGGCTCGGCCTCGTGCGTCCGGGCTCGCCGCAGACCGTGAGCCGGGACGCGCGATGGCCAGCTCAGCTGATCATCGCGCGTCCCGGCGGGAACGGGCGGGGGTCAGGTGCCTCCGGGCTGGTCGCGGAGCTCGCGACGCAGGATCTTGCCGGTGACCGTCTTGGGCAGCTCGTCGATGAGCTCGACCTGCCTCGGGTACTTGTAGGCGGCCATGCGCTCCTTGCAGTGCGCGATGAGCTCCTCCGCCGTCACCTCGGCGCCCGCCTTGAGGCTGACGAACGCCTTCACGGTCTCACCGCGCTTCTCGTCCGGGACGCCGACGACGGCGGACTCGCGCACGGCGGGGTGCTCGGCCAGGACGTCCTCGACCTCGCGCGGCCACACCTTGTAGCCCGAGGCGTTGATCATGTCCTTCTTGCGGTCGACGATGAACACCCAGCCCTCGGGGCTCATGAAGCCGACGTCGCCGCTCCTGAGTGCTCCCCCGGGCAGGTTGGCAGCGGTCTCCTCCGGCTTGCCCCAGTAGCCGGCCACCACCTGCGGCCCGTCGGCGACGATCTCGCCGATCTCCCCCAGCGGCAGGTCCTTCCCGTCGTCGCCCTGGATGCGGACGACGGTGTTCGGCGCCGGCACCCCGACCGACAGCGCCCCCGACGTCGCGTCGACCGGCGACGGCGACCCGAACGGCGTCACTGTCATCGGCGAGGTGGTCTCGGTCAGACCGTAGGCGTTGTGCACCTGCAGGCCCGTGGCCTCCAGGAACGCCTTCTCGGCGGTCGGGGAGATCGCTGCACCCCCCGAATACACGGAGGTGAACGAGGAGAAGTGGTCCTTGGTGAACCCCGGTGCGTTGAGCAGGGCGTTCAACGCCGTGATCGCGCCGATGGTGAACGTCGGCCGGTGCTCCAGGAGAGCGTCCAGGACGACGTGGGGCTCGAACCGGTAGGCCAGGACCAGCGGCGCCGGCACGAGCATGCTGACCGCGATGTGCCCGATCAGCCCGGTGATGTGGAACAGCGGGGCGATGCCGAAGATCGCGCCGTTCCGACCCGCGCGCGCCCAGTCCCGGTAGACCTGGGCGGTGAACACGACGTTCCGGTGGGTGTTCATCGCCCCCTTGGGGACGCCGGTCGTCCCCGACGTGTAGGTCAGGAACGCGACGTCGTCGGGCTTCAGCTCGACCGGCGGCGGCACCTGTCCGCGGTGCTCCTCGATGAACTCCCGGAAATCCGTCGTGCCCTCGTGCCGCTGCCGGCTCATCCCGGCGAAGAGCCGCTCGTCGTTGCGGGTCTGGAACTCCAGCTCGCTGGTGGTGAGGACCAGGCGAACGTCGGTGTCGGGCACGACCTCCCGCGCGACCTCGTCGTAGAGCGCCTCCAGGGACACCAGGACGGTGGCACCCGAGTCCTTGAGCAGGTAGGACAGCTCCCGTTTCCGGCTCATCGGGTTGATCGAGACCATGACGCCGCCGGCCTTCCAGGCCGCGATCATCGCGATGACGAACTGCGGCACGTTCTGCAGGTACACGGCGAGGCGGTCACCGGCGGAGAAGCCGGACGCCAGCAGTCCCGCGGCGAGCGCGTCACTGAGCTCACCGAGCTCCTGGCGCGGAATGCTCCCGTCGAAGTACCTCAGGGCGTCGCCGTCGGGATCCCGCGCGACCCCGGCGCGGAACATGTCGAGCGCGTTGTCGAACTCGATCGCGTAGTCGGCCGGCTGATCGCCGTAGAGAGCGAGCCACGGCCGGTCGTCATAGGCGCTCACGACCGGCCTACTTGATGACCAGCGGGTTCACCGGTGAACCCGCAGCCAGGTTCACCTTGAGGGGTGCCGCGGCGTAGAAGAACGTGTACTGCCGGTCCTCAGCGCAGCTCGCCGCCAGCTTCTCCAGGTCGCAGATCTCGGTCAGCGCAACGCCGAGATTGCGCATCAGCGCGCAGTGCAGGGGCAGGGCGGTGCCGTTGTTCGGGTCGTAGGTGACCTCGTTGGCGATGGTGTCGGTCGCCAGGTTCGGGATCTCCATGTCCTGGAACCAGCTCACCAGTTCCGGGCTGTAGACGAGACCCGGCTCGTTGAACCCCTCGTAGAACGCATCGCCCTGGTCGTGGAACAGCTGCAGGAAGTTGGTGCGGATGATCAGGATGTCGCGCTTCTGGATCTCCGTGCCCTGGGCCTTCGCGCAGGCCATCAGGTCCTCGTGGGTGAAGGTCTCGCCCTTGTCGAGGGAGTTCTTCCCGCGCCAGCGGGCGATGTCGAGCAGGATCCCGCGCCCGACGACACCGCGCTCGGCGATCGGGACGACGCTCGCCTTGCTCAGGCCGCCCACCGTGGTGCGGGCGTCGAAGCCGTTCCAGATCTTGCCGTCGTACCAGAGGTGGCCGAGGGCGTCGTACTGCGTCGAGCCCTGCAGGAACGCGTTGATCTTGTCGTCGGCGTAGTGCAGGCCGCCGGGGAACTGCGGGGCGCCGTCGGTGTCCCAGCTGGACTCGTCCAGGATCTGGGTCCGCTCGGCGGGTGTGCGCCCGGGCCACACCGGGTCACCCTTCGGGTCGCCGATCAGCCGCTGCAGGGTGAAGACCTCGCCCCTCTGGATGTGCCGGACGCCCCGCATCACCTCGTCGGCCGTGAGGTAGTTGAGTGCGCCGACCTCGTCGTCGCCGCCCCACTTCCCCCAGTTGGTCGGTGCGTCGGCGAGGACGTCGGTCATGTCGGGAACGTCGGCCATGAGGTTCTCCCGGG
>JAODNN010000145.1 GCA_025465355.1 Blastococcus sp.
CAGATGGAGTCGGTGGCGCCGTACGCGCTGACCGGCTCGGTGATCGCGCAGGACCGGACGGCGATCGCGCACGCCCAGCAGGTGCTGCGCAACGCGGCCGGGAACTTCTACGTGAACGACAAGCCGACCGGGGCGGTCGTGGGTCAGCAGCCGTTCGGCGGGGCGCGCGCCTCGGGCACCAACGACAAGGCGGGCGCGGCGCAGAACCTGCAGCGCTGGACGAGCACGCGGGTGATCAAGGAGACCTTCGTGCCGTCGACCGAGCACCGCTACCCGCACATGGGCTGAGCGCTTCTCCAGTTGATCATCGTCGGACTGCCGGGCTCACCGGCGTGCTGGCCGGTGTCGCGCGCGCACCGGCGATGATCAACTCGGCGTCGGGGCGGGCGGGACGACGATCCCACGCTCCCGGGCGAGGGTGGCGAGGACTTCCTCGACCACCTGGTCGGGCGGCTCGGTGCCGGACACGGTGATGCCGGGTTCGTCGTCGTCGAGCGGCTCCAGCGTCGCGACCTGGCTGCGCACCAGCGAGGGGGGCATGTAGTGCCCGGTCCGGGCGGCCACGCGGTCGGAGAGCAGAGCCTCCGCGACCGTGAGCTGCACGAACCACACGGAGTCGTGGCCCTGGCGTAGCTGGTCCCGGTAGATGCGTTTCAGCGCTGAGCAGGTCAGCACGCAGGAACGGCCGGCCGCCTCGTGCTCGCCGATCCAGGCGGCGATGCGGGCCAGCCATGGCCGTCGCGTCTCGTCGTCCAGGGAGATCCCGGCCCGCATGCGGGCGACGTTCTCCGCCGGGTGGAAGTCGTCGCCCTCGCCGAACTCCCAGCCCAGCCGCCGGGCCACGGCGAGTGCGATCGTCGTCTTCCCCGACCCGGACGGGCCCGTCACCACGACGCTGGTCGTGCGGCTGGCAACGGAGCGACCGTAGTCCGTCATGATCAACCTCGCGGGTCGGCGGGCAGGGCGAGGGGAACGGGGGAGCGGTGGAGGGGCATGCCTCACTGTGGCGTTCGGGCGGCCTGCGCGCACTGGTGGGCGTCACCGCGCTGGGTTTCGCGAGCTACTGCCTGACTCTTGCCTCGCTGCCCGCCTACGCGGTGGCGGGCGGCGCCCCGCAGAGCACCGCCGGTGTCGTCACCGCGGTGTTCCTGGTGGTCACGATCGCCGTGCAGCTCGCGGTCCCGGCGCTGACCGTCCGGTTCGGGCTCGCCCGGGTGCTGGCCGCCGGACTGATCGCGATGGGGGCGCCGTCGCCGCTCTACGTGCTCGGCGACGGCCTGGTCTGGCTCTCGGCGCTGGCGGTGCTGCGCGGCGCCGGCTTCGGCGTCCTGACCGTGCTCGGTGCCACGCTGGCCGCGCGGGTCGCGCCGCCGGGACGCCGGGGTGAGTCGATCGGCATCTTCGGGCTGGCCATCGCGGTGCCCAACCTGGTCGCCGTCCCGGCGGGTGTCGCGTTGGTGCTCTCCGGGCACGTGGGCTGGCTCTCCTGGCTCGCTGCATCCCCGCTGCTGGGCCTCGTGCTGGTGCCCGCGCTGGTGAGGGCGGTCGGGCCGCAGCCCGCCGCCGGTCCGGCGGGGGCGGGGCACGGTGCGGCGCGAGCCGCGCTGCTCCCCTCGGCGGTGCTCGTCGTCGTGACGATGGCCGGCGGCGGCCTGGTCACCTTCCTGCCGATCGAGCGTCCGGACGGGGCGCTGGCGACCGCCGCCCTGGTGCTGTTCGGTGGCACCGGCGCGGTGAGCCGCTGGCGGGCAGGGTTGCTCGCCGACCGGATCGGCGGTCGGGTGCTCCTGCCGCTGGCCGTGGTGGCGGCCGCGGTCGGGCTGGTGCTCACGGCCGTGGGGCTCTGGACCGCCCCGGCATGGGTGCTGGTCGGTGCCGCCGTGTTCGGCGCCGGGTTCGGGGCGGTGCAGAACCTCACTCTCCTGGCGGCCTTCGCCCGGGCCGGTGAGCACGGGACGACGTCGGCGAGCTCGGTGTGGAACGCCGCGTTCGATGCCGGCACCGCGGCCGGAGCGCTGGCCCTCGGCGTTCTGGCGGCCGGCATCGGGCTGACCTGGACATATGTGCTGGTCGGCGCGCTGCTCGCTGCGGCGGTACCGCTCGCGACCGCAGCCACCCGTCAGGTCGCCGTCCGGTCCTGACCCCGGGTCAGCCGGCCCGGTCGGCGGTGGCCTGCAGCGAACGGATGAACCGCACCTCCTCGGCGGCCCGGCGCAGCCAGCTGCGCAGCCCGTCGGGATCGGTGCGGTTGGCGTCGCGCAGGGCGCCGAGGTGCATCTGCCGGGTGTTGGCCTGAGCGCGCTGCGCGGGTGGGAGGAGGCGTCCCTCGGTGCGGGCGAGTGTGCTCAGGGCGGCGCCGAGGAAGGCCAGCGCGCGGAGGTCGGTGAGCCCGTCGAGCAGCTGGTCGGCGGCCGGATCGTCCCGGCCGATCAGCTGCACGAGCTCGGCGGCGCGGCGCCGGCCGTCGGCTGCCTTCGAGGTGGTCACGCCTCCACTCTGCCCGAGACCCCGACGGCTCAGGCCGAGCGGGCGAGGCCGGGCCCCGGACGGAGCAGTCGGCGCAGCGTCCGAGCGGCGGCCTGACCGGCCCGGTTGGCGCCGATGGTGCTGGCGGAGGGGCCGTAGCCGACCAGGTGGATGCGCGGTTCACCGGCCACCTGGGTGCCGTCCATGCGGATGCCGCCGCCGGCGCCGCGCAGGTGCAGCGGAGCGAGGTGGCCCAGCGCGGCCCGGAAGCCGGTCGCCCAGAGGACGACATCGGCCCGCACGAACCGGGCCGGCTCTCCGTTGGTCCCGTCCCAGGCGACGCCGTCCTCGGTGAGGCGATCGAACATCGGTTGTCGATCGAGCACGCCGCGGTCCAGCGCGTCGCGGAGGTAGGGCGTCGAGGCGAGCAGACCGGTGACGCCCACGACGCTCCCGGGACGGCGGCCCTCGCGCACCGCCTCCTCGACGAGGGCGACCGCCCGGCGGCCGGCGTCCTCGTCGAACGGACCCTCGCGCCAGACCGGTACGTGGCGGGTCACCCAGGTGGTGCTCGTGACCCGCGAGATCTCCCCGAGCAGCTGGGTGGCGGACGCGCCGCCGCCGACCACGACCACGTGGCTGCCGGTGAACTCCCCGGCCGAGCGGTAGTCGACGGTGTGCAGCTGGCGGCCGGCGAACAGCTCCTGGCCGGGATACCGCGGTATGAAGGGACGGGTCCACGTGCCGGTCGCGTTCACCACGGCTCGGGCAGTCCACGAGCCGGCATCGGTCTCGACGAGGAAGAGGTCATCGGAGGTGCGGCGCACGGCGGTCACCCGCACCGGCCGGCGCACGGGTAGTTCGAAGCGCCGCTCGTACTCGGCGAAGTAGGCGGGGACGACGTCGGCGGCGCGGCCGCTCTCGGAGGCGGGCTCGAACGGCAGGCCCGGCAGGTCGTGCAGGCGGTGCGTGGCGCCGACGGTCAGGGAGGGCCAGCGGTGCTGCCAGGCGCCGCCGGGACGCTCGTCGCCATCCAGGACGACGAAGCCGCTGCCCGGTGCAAAGCCCTGGCGGGCCAGCCCCCAGGCGGTGCTCAGCCCGGCCTGGCCGGCCCCGATGACGACGACGTCGACCTCGCGAGCTGCGTCCGGCGTCGTGATCACGCCCGGACAACGCCGGAGGGGGCTACGGGCTTCCGCAACCTTCCCCGCACGAGGGGGGCGGGGGAAGAATCGCCAGGTGTCCACCACCAGGACCCGCGCCGCGGCCGCGACGGTCGCGCTGGCGCTCGTCGTGCTGACCGGGTGCTCGTCCAGCGCGTCGACCGGAGCGGCGGGTGGTTCGGCGCCGTCGTCCTCGGCCGCTGCGCCGTCCTCCGCGGCCGGCGTCGCTGCACCGAGCCGGCTGCCCAGCCCCGGTCACGTCATGGTGGTGGTCTTCGAGAACGAGGACGCGGGGAGCGTCCTCGGCGCACCCGAGGCGCCGTATCTCACCTCGCTCGCCCGGGCCGGGACGTCGTTCACCGATGCACACGGGGAAACGCACCCCAGCCAGCCCAACTACCTGGCGCTCTTCTCGGGGTCGACGCAGGGTGTGCGCGACGACTCCTGCCCGCTCACGTTCTCCGGACCGAACCTTGCCGCGCAGCTGCTGACCGCCCGGCACAGCTTCACGGGCTTTTCCGAGGATCTGCCGTCGGTGGGCTTCACGGGATGCAGCGCCGGCAGGTACGCGCGCAAGCACAACCCGTGGGTGGACTTCCCCGCCCTGCCGGCCACGGTGAACCAGCCCTATACGGCGCTGCCGAGCGACTTCGCGCTCCTGCCCACGGTCTCCTTCGTCGTGCCGAACCTGTGCAACGACATGCACGACTGCCGTGTCGCCGTGGGCGACCGCTGGGCGAAGGCCCACCTCGCGGGCTACGTCGACTGGTCCCGCACGCACAACGGTCTCCTCGTCGTCACCTTCGACGAGGACCACGGCACGGCCGCCAACCACATCGCGACGTTCCTGGTCGGGCCCATGGTGCGAGCGGGGACGAGTGACCAACGGATCGACCACTACAGCCTGCTGCGCACCATCGAGGAGATGTACGGGCTTCCGCCGATCGGCTCCGCCAGGGACGCCGCGCCGATCACCGGCATCTGGACCGCTGCGGGCTGATTCCCAGCCGACCAGGCTGCCGGCCCTCCGCGCCGCCGGCTGACGACTTGCTGAGATCTGCCCACGGATTCCGGTCCCACTCTTGACGCCATGGGCCAGGCCGCGCCACGGTGCTATGCGAACGATTGCAGACGACGAGCCGAAGGAGCCTCACGGTGAGCGCGGACACGGTCTACGTCAACGGCGCCGTCTGGGCGGGGAACGACGCCGCCGTCCAGGGAGGTCCCACCGCCGTCGCCGTCGCCCGCGGCCGGGTGGTGGCCCTCGGCGACGACCGCGAGATCCGCCGGTGGGGCGGACTCGGGTGCGCGGTCGTCGACCTTGGTGGCCGGCGCGTCGTCCCCGGCCTCATCGACGGGCACATCCACGCCGTCCGGGCCGGGGCCACCTGGGACCACGAACTGCACTGGACGGGCCTCCCCGACGTCCACTCGGCACTGGCGAGCATCGCCGACGCGGCCGCCCGCTTCCGGCCGGGGGAGTGGATCCGCGCCGTGGGCGGCTGGCATCCGACCCAGTTCTCGGAGGGACGTGCACCGACGCGGGAGGAGCTCGACTCCGTCTGTGCGGACCGTCCGGTGTACATCCAGGCGCTGTACGACCACGCGGTCCTCAACACGGAGGCGCTGCGGCGCACCGGCATCGACCAGTTGGTGGGCGACCCTCCGGGCGGCAGCATCGAGCGCGACGCCGACGGGCGGCCCACGGGGCGGATCTCCGGGCTCGGAGCCTTTTCCCTCTGCCTCGCTGGACTGCCCCCCAGGGTCCCGACGAGGAGCGGGCCGGCGTGGCGGCGATGGTCCGCGAACTGCAGGCCACCGGCCTCACCGGCCTGGTCGACCCCGGCGGTTTCCAGATGACCCCGCGGCGCTACGACAGCCTGTTCGAGCTGTGGCGCCGGGGCGAGCTCGGGTTGCGCGTGCGGCTGTTCATGTCCGCGGTCGACGCCGGGAGTGAGGTCGATCAGGTGCGCGGGTGGCTCGAGCACGGCCAGTCCCGGTTCGGCGACGACATGCTGCGGATCGTCGGGATCGGCGAGGTCGTGCACTTCGGCTGTCACGACTTCGAGGGCCTGGAACCGTTCGAGATCTCGGGCGCCGCCTGCAGCGAGTTCGAGGAGATCAGCCGGCAGACCGCCCGCCGCGGTTGGCCCATGCATGTGCATGCGGTCCTCGACAGCAGCATCGACCGCATCCTGGACTGCTGGGAGAAGGTGAACGCCGAGGTCCCGCTCGCGGGGCTGCGCTTCTCCCTCGCGCACGCCGACTGCATCGGCGCCCGCAACATCTCCCGGCTCCGGGCCCTGGGCGCGGGCGTCCTCCTCGACGACCACACCTCGTCTTCAAGGCCGAGGCGTCCGCGCGGGCATGGGGGGAGGAGGCGATCCACCGGGCGCCCCCCGTCGGTTAGCTGCTGGCCGCCGGCGTCCCGTTGGCGGCCGGCACCGACGCCACGCGCGCGTCGTCCTACAGCCCCTGGCTCTCGTTGTGGTGGCTGGTCACCGGCCGTTCCCTCGACGGCGTCGACCGGCGCGCCCCGGAGCACCGGCTCACCCGCGCCCAGGCCCTGACCGCCTACACCTCGGGCAGCGCGTGGTCGTCGTTCGAGGAGAACGACCGGGGCCATCTCCGCCCGGGGGCCCGGGCCGACTTCGCCGTTCTCGACCGCGACTACTTCACGGTGGAGGACGACGAGATCCCGTCACTGTCCTCGGTGCTCACCGTCCTTGGCGGTGAGGTCGTCCACTCCTCGGGCGCGGTCGCGCCGGTTCCGCCGGGACAGGGTGACGCAGCACGTTCATCGGTCGGCCGAGCGAAGGAGTAGGCACAGTGACCCGCAGGACCCTGGTCACGTGGGGTGGATCGCCTCACGCCATTACCTGCTGATCGATTGGTGGGCGCGTAGTGGCCTGTGACCGGGCGGCGAAGTCGTCGAGGATCCGGCCGAACGGGCGCTGCCGGCCGCGGTACCGCGACCTCGCCGGATGGAGCGCACAAGGGACGTCGACCGGAAGGTCGATGCGAAGCTGCCGCTGGCCTCCCGGCGTGGCCGCGGCCCTGTCGGGCGTGCACCCTCGGGACACCCGGTCAGCGGGCCCCGCGGATCACAGCAGCGTGAGGAGCAGGACGGCGTTCAGGGCGACGATCACTGCGGTCACGAGCGCTGCCCAGACGGTTGTCGAACGGCGGTTCACCAGGTCGGCCATCACGTCCCGTCGCCGGGTCAGCAGCAGGAGGGGGACGAGCGCGAACGGGATGCCGAACGACAGGACGACCTGCGACACCACCAGGGCCCAGGTCGGCTCGACCCCGAGCCCCAGGATCGCCAGTGCCGGGACGAGGGTGAGCGAGCGGCGGGCGAACAAGGGGATCTGTCGCCGGAGGAATCCCTGCATGATCACCTGTCCGGCGTACGTGCCCACGCTGGCCGAGGCCAGGCCCGACGCCAGCAGGGCCAGTGCGAACAGCATGGCCGCCGACCCGTCGAGCGCCGTGCCGAATCCTGCGTGCGCGCCCTCGAGCGTGTCGGTGCCGCTCAGCGCAGACCCGGCGAACAGCGCGGCGGCCACGAGCAGCATGGCCACGTTGACCAGCCCGGCGAGGCTCATCGCGGCCGTCACGTCGATCCGCTGCGCCGTGAGGGCCCGGCGGCGCTGCCGGAGCGTCGTGCCCTGGAACAGGCTGGGCACCATCGCGGAGTGCAGGTAGATCGCGTGCGGCATGACGGTCGCGCCGAGGATGCCGGTGGCCAGGACGAGGCTCTGGGCGCCGTCGAAGCGGGGCACCAGCCCGGCGGCCGCCGCGCCCGGGTCGATCGGCACCCGCAGCACAAGCAGCAGGAACGCCACCAGGATGACGGCGAAGAACGCGGTCACGGCGCCGATGAACCGCCGGTCGCCGCGCGTCTGCAGCGCGAGCAGGAGGAACGCGACCGCTCCGGTGACCAGCCCACCGGCCAGCAGCGGCAGCCGGAACAGCAGGCTCAGGGCGATGGCCCCGCCGACCACCTCCGCCAGGTCGGTCGCCATGGCGACCAGCTCGGCCTGCACCCACAGTCCGAGGACCACCGGCCGGCGGTAGTGCTTCCGGCAGTTCTCCGGCAGGCTCGCGCCAGTGGCCAGCCCGAGCTTGGCCGACAGGCTCTGCACGAACATCGCCATCAGGTTGGCCGAGACGATCACCCAGAGCAGCAGGTAGCCGTGGTGCGCACCGGCGGAGACGTTGGTCGCGAAGTTGCCGGGGTCGACGTAGGCGATCGCGGCGACGAAGGCCGGGCCGAAGAACGCCAGCTTGCGTCGACCCGTGGCCCGGATCGCAGCCTCCCGCTTCAGCACGGTGAGGCCTCCGGACGGAGGGCGGCGCGCTTAGGCTCGGTCGGGTGAGCGGTGAGGGACCGCGCGGTTGGGGACTGCCGCTGTACGCGGACGTGCTCGACGCGACCGCGGTGGGACCCGGCTCGAGCGTGCTCGACCTCGGGTGCGGGACGGGACTGTTCGCCCGCGCGGCGGCCGATCGGGGGGCGTGCGTGACCGGGATCGACATCGACCCGGTGGCCATCGCGCTCGCCGCCGCAGACGTGCCCGAGGGGACGTTCGCCGTCCGGACCGCGCAGGACCCGCCGCTCGGTCCGTTCGACGTGGTGGCCGCGGTGCAACTGCTCATGCACGTCGCCGACCCGGTCGCGGTGCTGGCTGCTGCGGCGCGCTCGGGCGAGGTCGTGGTCGCAACGGTGTGGGGCCGGGAGCAGGAGTGCGACGTCCGGTTGTTCGGCGAGGCGCTCGCCCCCTGGCTGGGGCCGCAGCGTCCTGCCTCGCCACCAGTCACCGACCCGGACCGGCTGCGCGGGATGGCCGAGCGTGCGGGCCTGGTGGTCGTGCGGCTCGACGAGGTGACGTGCCCGTTCGAGTACGCCGACGAGGAGGAACTGCTCGGTCCGCTGTTCGAGTCCGGGCTGGGCCGTGCGGTCGGCCGGCGGGCGGGGCCGGTCGCGCTGCGCCGGGCGGTACTGCAGCGGCTGGCGCCCCGTCGCACCGCGGCGGGGGGCTACCGGCTGCTGAACCTGTTCCGGGTGCTGGTCGCGCGCGCAGCCTGACGACAGCCCGGGGAGCATCGCGGCGAGGACCGATGTCATCGAGCGACGAGCGGACCGGGGCGCGGAGTCAGGCATGAGGCTCGGCGTGACGGGTCAGCCGGTGCCGGCCGTGCGCGCATACCGCGTCGCGAGGATGCTCGTGCAGATCTCTCCGTTCGCCTCCATTCCGAGCCGGGTCAGCCGCGCGCGGCGCAGGTGGAGCGGCACCTGCGCCGAGGTCACCGGGCTGCCATCGGGGTGGATGAGCAGCGGCGCGTCGTCGTCGGCGGCGAGCCCGAGGGCGGCCCGGCGC
Source organism: Blastococcus sp. (assembly GCA_025465355.1). Classification (GTDB taxonomy): domain Bacteria; phylum Actinomycetota; class Actinomycetes; order Mycobacteriales; family Geodermatophilaceae; genus Blastococcus_B. The sequence goes on from JAODNN010000145.1 coordinate 9,014, forward strand.
CGGCGGAGGCGGTCGAGGTCCGGCGAGGCCGGGGCCGCCCCGAGGCTCAGCTCGGCGAGCTCCTCGGGGAACACCCCGGCGTCGACCAGCGGCTGGGCCACCCGGTCCTGCCCGGCGACGACGGCCTTCTCGAGGAAGTACCGCCGCAGCTGGTCGAGCTCGGCGTCGGCCTCGCCCGGGAACGTCTCGACGAAGCCGGCGTGCGCGGCGATCCCGGCGTTGATCTCCGCCGACGCGTGGTGGTCGTCGAGGACGATCTCCGCGCGCGTCACCCCCTCGACCGCCGACACCGCGTCGTAGGCGTCGGCGACCATCAGGAACGAGAAGTTCGGCGCGCAGAAGAACGTCGGCAGCCGGAGGTGGACCGACGCGACACCGTCGTCGGACATGGTGCAGGACGCGACGAAGTCGAGGTCCGTGATCGGCTCGTCGATCTCCGGGTCCAGCACCGCCCCCAGCGCCTGCCACACGCGGTCGCGCAGTGTCACGCCTGCGCCCCCGCGATGTCTTCGACCAGCTCCTCACCGGGCTGCAACTTCTCGCCCGCCGTGGTGGGCAGCCGGCACTCGGCCGGCACCTCGATCCCGTACAGCTTGGCCGCGTTGATGCCGAGGATCTTCTTCTTCGTGGCGGTGGTCACCCGCGGGTAGTCGCTGAACGCCGGGTCGTCGGGCATCTCCCAGTCGACGAACCCCTCGATCTGCCACTTCGGCGTCCAGATGTTGTAGTCGCTGCCGAAGGTCATACGGTCCTCGCCGACCCAGAACAGCAGCTCGCCCATGAACCTGGCGAAGGTCTTCGGACGGGCGTACATGTGCGCGCCGATGACGACGGACAGGCCCGCGTAGACGTTCGGCTCCTGCACCGCCATGTAGGCGAAGTCGTCGATCCGCGGGATGCCGGCGTGCTCGACGATGAAGTTCAGGTTCGGGAAATCGGTGGCGGTCTGGTCGACGTCCTCCATGGAGAAGGCGTCCTTGTTCAGCGGCCAGATCGTCGGGCCCTTGTGCGCGTGGATGTTCGTGATGCCCAGCTCCTGGCACTTCTCCAGGAACCGGTAGGACTCCGGGTCGGTGAGCTTCCAGCCGCGGGAACCGTTCTCGTGCCACTCGGCGGTGTAGACCTTGACGCCCTTGAGATTCCACCGCGCGGCGTCTTCCTCGAGCTGCTTGAGGCCGGCGTCGCCGTCCCGCGGGTCGAACCGGCCGTTGACGATGAACTTGTCGGGATGCTTCTCGACCAGCGAGCCGTTCTGCTCGACGGTGTTGAACCCGTTCTTGTACCAGTACTTCAGATAC
>JAODNN010000156.1 GCA_025465355.1 Blastococcus sp.
CTCTTCCGATCTCGCCGGCCGGGGCCGCCCCACGGCGTCCCGCGGGGCCGCAGCCTCCTCGGGAGGCGGCAGTGGCCGTCCCCCGTCCTCCGGGGGCGGCAGGGGTCGTCCGCCCGGCGGCAGAGGACCGGCTCCCCGCGGTGGTACTCCCCGCGGCAAGGGCCCGCGCGGCAAGAAGCAGCGGCGCAGACGGTCGCTGAAGATCCTGATCGCCGTCCTTGCCGGGCTCCTCGTGCTCGGCGGTGTGTTCGTCGGCGTCGTCTACGCCAGCACCGACGTGCCGAGCCCGGACTCCGTGCAGTCGGCCCAGACGACGGTCATCTACTACAACGACGGCAAGACCGAGATGGCGCGCCTGGGTAGCGAGAACCGCACGAACGTCACCCTGGCGCAGATCTCGAAGCCGGCGCAGCGGGCTGTCCTGGCCGCCGAGAACCGCAGCTTCTACTCCGACCCGGGCATCTCGTTCACCGGCATCGTCCGTGCGGCGTGGAACAACGTCTCCGGTGGCTCCACGCAGGGTGGGTCGACCATCACCCAGCAGTACGTCAAGAACGCCTTCCTGACCGCTGACCAGACGTTCAGCCGGAAGTTCAAGGAGTTGTTCCTGGCGATCAAGCTGGACAACACCTACTCGAAGGACCAGATCCTCCAGAACTACCTCAACACGATCTACTTCGGTCGCGGCGCATACGGGATCGAGGCGGCGGCGAACACCTACTTCGGTGTCCACGCCTCCCAGCTGACCGCCCAGCAGGGCGCGGTGCTCGCCGTCCTGATCCGGAGCCCATCCCACTACGACCCGGCCGAGAACCCCGTGGCCGCCAAGGACCGCTGGGGGCTGGTGCTCGACGCCATGGTCACCGAGCACTGGCTGTCGGGCGCCGACCGCAAGGCCTCGGTGTATCCGCCGCTGCGGCCGAAGTCCGTGTCGTCGCTGGGGATCCCGAGCGGACCGCAGGGGCTGATCGTTCAGCGGGTCCTCACCGAGCTGCGGTCCAAGGGCTACACCGATCAGCAGCTGCGCGCCGGGGGCCTGCGGATCACCAGCACCGTCAACAAGGGCCAGCAGGATGCCGCCGTTGCCGCGGTCGCCGACGTCATGCAGGGCGAGCCGGGAAACCTGCGCCAGGCGCTCGTGGCGGTCAACCCGAAGACGGGCGGGGTCACCGCGTACTACGGCGGTCCGAAGGCGACCGGTGCGAGCGCCATCGACTACGCGATGGCGCAGCGCCAGCCCGGTTCGTCGGTGAAGCCCTACGTGCTGGCTACCGGGCTGGAGCGGGGGATCAGCGTGACGGCCCGGAGGAACGGCAGCTCGCCGCAGACCTTCCCGGACCGGCCGGACAAGCCGGTGCGGAACTCGGGGAACGCCGGGTGCGCTGCCTGCACCTTGCAGGAGGCCATCACCCGGTCGCTCAACACGACGTTCTACGGGCTCACCTACGAACTCGGTGCGACGAACGTGCGGAAGACGATGCTGAAGGCCACGGGCCTCCCGGAGAAGTGGACCGGCGGCATCCTCGACGGTGACACGACGCTGGCGGACCCGAAGAGCGGCGGCACCGACTCCGGCCTGGGGATCGGCCAGTACGAGATGCGCCCGATCGATCAGGCGGTCGGCTTCGCCACGTTCGCCTCCGGCGGCATCCAGCGTCCGCCCTACTTCGTCGCCAAGGTGACCGACAACAAGGGCGCCGTGCTGATGCAGAACAACGGCGAGCCCGGCACCCAGGCCGTTCCCCCCGACGTGGCCAACGACGTCACGTATGCGATCGAAGGGGTGGCGGCGTGGTCGCACCGCTCCCTCGACGGCGGCCGGCCGGTGGGCAGCAAGACCGGCACCGTCGGCTCCAACGACACGGACAACTCCGACGCCTGGATGGTGGGCTACACGCCGTCGATCTCGGCGGCGGTCTGGATGGGTTCCGACGGCAATCAGCCGATCGTGAACGCCTCCGGCCGGATCATCTACGGCGCCGGGCTGCCGGGCGCCATCTGGCAGCAGTTCATGAACGCCGTCCTCCAGGGGACGCCGGTGGAGCCGCTCCCGACCGCGCCGAAGATTCAGGGTGACACCGGGGAGGGCGTGCCGGCCCCGGTGACGACCTCGGCTCCGGCGACGACGACGGCGGCGCCGATCACGACGAAGGCCCCGGCCGTGACGACGAAGGCCTCGACCAAGAGCACTGCTACGACCTCGTCCACGGCTTCCACGTCCACCTCGTCGGCGTCCACGAGCTCGTCCACCGCGAGCGGCGTGCCCGTGGTCCCCGGAGGCGGGGGCGCTCGGCCCAGCGGCGGGGCCGGCCACGGATAGCGCCGCCGGCCGGCCGACGCGGGACGGCACACTGGTGCTGTGACCCTTCGGCCGTCGCGCGACCCCGCCCAGGACCCCTCCGGATCGATTCCGGAGGGGTCCTCGGTGTCTGCGGCCGACGTGCTGCCTCCGCGGGCAGAAGGGGACCGGCCCGACCGTGTCGTCCCTACCTGGACCGACGAGGTCGCGGCGCAGGCGAGCGAGGCCGTGGGCGGTCCGTGGGGTCGGCACGCGGTGACCGGCCGGGCACTGTTCTGGACGCCGTTGCGGGTGTGCCTGCTCTTCACGGTGCTCGTGCTCGCCCTGGCCTGGATGAAGCAGGCGCCGTGTGCGAACGGGGACTGGAGCGGTTCCAGGCAGTACACGCACTTCTGCTACTCCGACCAGGTCCCGCTGTTCGGCATCTACGGCCTGGACCACGGCGCCGTCCCCTATCTCGACGTCCGCATCGAGTACCCGGTGCTCACCGGCGGCTTCATCGCCGTCGCGGCGGCGATCAGCCACGTCTACGACGGCGCGAAGACCTCGCTGCTGCCGGAGGTCCCCCCGGTGGAGAGCTACACCGTGGTGACCTGCCTGCTGCTGTCGATCTGCGCGCTGCTCATCACGCGGGCCGTGCTCGGACTGTCCGGCCGGCGGCCGTGGGACGCCGCCCTTCTCGCCCTCTCCCCCGTGCTGCTGGTGCACGCCTTCACCAACTGGGACCTGTTCGCCGTCGCGCTCACGACGTTCGCGATGCTGGCGTGGGCCCGGCGGTGGCCGGTCGCGGCCGGGGTCCTGTTCGGTCTGGCCATCGCCGCGAAGTTCTACCCACTGCTGCTTCTCGGCGGCCTGTTCCTGCTCTGCCTCCGCGCGGGCCTGCTGCGCGCCTGGACACGGACGGCGGTCGCCGCGCTGGTCGCCTGGCTGGTGGTCGACATCCCGATCGCGGTCCTGGCACCCGACAACTGGGCGTGGTTCTTCGTCTTCAGCCGTCAGCGCCCGGCCAACCCGGAGACGATGTGGAACTTCGCGCTGTACCTCAGCGACGGGCGGTGGTTCGACGGGCCGCTGGCCAAGGATCAGGTGCCCACCGTCCTCAACACGATCGTCACCGTCGTGCTGGTGGTCTTCGCCGCCTGCGTCGCCTGGCTGACGCTGGCCGCGCCGGTGCGCCCCCGTGTCCCGCAGGTGGCCTTCCTGCTGGTGGCGGGCTTCCTGGAGCTGAACAAGGTCTGGAGTCCGCAGTACGGGCTGTGGTTGCTGCCGCTCGCGGTGCTGGCCCGCCCCCGCTGGCGCTCGCTGCTGCTCTGGGGGGCGGCGGAAGCGCTGGTCTGGATGGTCACGATGCTCAACTACCTGGGCACGCAGAACCGCGGCGTCGGGATCGAGTGGTTCTTCATGGCCGTGACGATCCGCGACCTCGCCGTCCTCGTGCTCATGGGTCTGGTGGTCCGCGACATCCTGCGTCCCGACGGTGATGTCGTGCGCACCACCTGGCTGGGCATCGACGACCCGGCGGGGGGAGTGCTGGATCACGCCACCGATGCGGTGACACTGCGGCGCTCCGCGGCGCACCGCGACCGATTGCCGTTCCCTGGCTGAGCGCTACTCCAGTGCTGCCCGCAGCAGTGCGATCTCCTCCGCGTGGGCGCGCCCATCACCGGGGGTCTCGAGGAGGACGGGGGCGTCCGCGGTGCGGGCGACCTCGACGAGTAGCTCGAGGGGGATCTCGCCGTCGGCCAGCGGGGCGTGCCGGTCGCGGCTCGAGCCCGCCGGGTCGCGGCTGTTGTTCAGGTGAACCAGGTCGATCCGGCCGGTGACCGCGCGGACGTCGTCGACGACCGTCGCCAGGTCCCACCCGGCGGCCCACGCGTGGCAGGTGTCCAGGACGAACCCGGCGCCGAACCCGCCGATCGCCTCCCACAACCGGCCGATCACGTCGAGGTCGCGGGCCATCGCGTTGCCGCCCCCCGCGGTGTTCTCGACCAGCAGCGGCACCGCGAAGCCACCGTCGTCCGCCTGCCGGGCGAACGTCTTCCGCCAGTTGTCGATGCCGACCGCCGGGTCATCCTTGGCCAGCACGTGGCCGCCGTGCACGACCATCGCGTGGGCGCCCACCTCCGCGGCCGCTGTCGCATGTGCCGCCAGCAGCTTGCGGCTGGGGATCCGGATCCGGTTGTTCGTCGTCGCCACGTTGAGCACGTACGGCGCATGCACGACGATCATGACGCCGCCGGAGCGCAGCGCCTCCGCGTCCGGGCGCGGAGTGGGGGCGGTCCACCCTTGCGGATCGGCCAGGAACACCTGGACGGCGTCGGCGCCCGTCTCCGCCGCTCGGGCCAGCGGGCCGCCGTCGTCCAGGTCGCCGTCCGGGGTCAGTCCGGGGCCCACGTGTACGCCGATCGGGTGTCGTCCCATGCGTAACGACCCTAGTGAGACCGGGTTTTCACGTTTACCCGTATCGCCCGTGTCACATCATCGTTCTTGCACAGTGACGGGGGTTACTCGCCAGTAGGTCGTCGAGCACGTGGAGGAACAGAAGATGGCAACCGCTCGGATCCGACGCAGCGCACGGCGCGGTGTCGCCGCGGCAGCCCTCGGCTGGCTCGGCGTCGTGGCCGTCTCCGTGCTGATGGCGCCCGGTGCCAGCGCGGCGACCTCGTACACGGTCCACATCAAGGACCTCACCCCGCCGGTCGCCTCCGTGGACAAGGGCGGCACGGTCACCTTCATCAACGAGATCCCGGACAAGAAGGTCCAGGTCGGTGGCCTGCTCTCGCTGGTGTCGGTCACCGCCAAGACGACGGCCACCCTGACGCTGCCTTCTGGCAAGTACGTGCTCCCGCCGACCCCGGACCCGGTGCATCCCGACCCGAAGTCCGTTCACGCCGAGGCGTTCACGAGCACCTGTGTGACCTGCACGATCACCTACACGTACCAGCTGTCGAGCGGTTCCTCGTTGACCGCGGCGCTGACCAGCGCGGCGCTGGGCAAGCTCCCCGCCCTGCCGGTGCCCACGCCGTTCGTGGTGAACACCCTGGTCGCGCTGCCCAACCTGCCGGGCATCAACCTGCCGAGCCTGCCGCCGGTGACCATCCCCAACGTGCCCGGTGGCGTGCTCCCCGCGCCGCCGGGGGGCACCCCGGGCGCCCCGACGCCGGGCGTTCCCGGGCAGCCGAAGCCGCCCGCCGCTCCCCCTGTCCAGGGCATCCCCGGTGACACGTACGCCTACAACACCGGCAGCGGCTCCCCGCAGCTGTCGCCGGGTGACACGGTGGCCGCCTCCGCCTTCGATTCGTCGCGGTACTTCGGCACGAGCCAGGGCGTCGGTGGTGGCAACGACGGCTCCGCCGGTTCCGCCGGTTCCGGCGCGCGGCCGGGCAGCTACGACGGCGCCTCGGTGCCGGTCTTCGGCCAGCTCGCCGGCCTCGACGGAACCAAGCTGAAAGAGAACGGCGCGCAGAAGGTGGCCTCTGGTGGGGCCGCCCAGACACTGCCGGTGGCGGCCCTGGCCGCGGTCGTCATGCTCGCCGGGGTGACGGCAGCGCTGGTGCGCACCCACCAGGCGTCGCGCGCCACCCGCTGACCCGTCGCGTTTCCCACGGCCGTCGTCCCCACCCCGGGACGGCGGCCGTCGGTCCGCTCTCCCCCGATCGGTCCCCCTGTGGACAGCGCCGATGGCACCATGCGCAGGCGCTGGTAGCCTTCTTATGCGCGTTCTGGCACCCGCCGGGGCGCGCGACGCGTGTTCGACCCTCCTGCTGCAGATCTCCTGCAGCCGCCAAGACCAGAGGAGGTGGGGTTCTCCGTGCGTCGCTACGAACTTATGGTCATCCTCGACCCCGATCTCGAGGAGCGCACGATCGCTCCCTCGCTCGAGCGGTTCCTGACCGTTGTCACCAGCTCCGGTGGCACCGTCAAGACCGAGATCTGGGGCCGTCGTCGCCTGGCCTACGAGATCAAGAAGCAGGTCGAGGGCATCTACGCCATCATCGACATCGAGGCCGAGCCCGCTGCGGTCGCCGAGCTCGACCGGCAGCTGAACCTCAACGAGTCGGTCCTTCGCACCAAGCTCATGCGGCCCGAGGTCCACTGACCATGGCCGGCGAGACCGTCATCACCGTCATCGGCAACCTGACCTCCGACCCGGAGCTGCGGTTCACGCCGTCGGGGGCCGCGGTCGCCAACTTCACCGTGGCCTCCACCCCCCGCACCTTCGACCGTCAGTCGCAGGAGTGGAAGGACGGTGAGGCTCTCTTCCTCCGCTGCAACGTGTGGCGTCAGGCGGCTGAGAACGTCGCCGAGTCGCTCACCCGTGGTTCGCGGGTCATCGTCAGCGGGCGGCTCAAGCAGCGCTCGTTCGAGACGAAGGAAGGCGAGAAGCGCACCGTCGTCGAGCTGGAGGTCGACGAGATCGGCCCCTCGCTGCGCTACGCCACCGCGAAGGTCACCAAGGCCTCCCGCGGTGAGGGTGGCGGCGGCTTCGGCGGTGGCGGTGGCGGCGGCTTCAGCGGCGGTGGCGGTGGCGGTGCGAGCGACCCGTGGTCGACGCCTGCCGGGCCCACCGACGAACCGCCCTTCTGATCCCTCTTTTCCCAGCCCTTTCCTCTCTGGAGAGCCCCAGTGCCCAAGCCCCCTGTTCGTAAGCCCAAGAAGAAGGTCTGCCAGTTCGACAAGGACAAGGTGACCTACATCGACTACAAGGACACGACTCTGCTGCGGAAGTTCATCTCCGACCGCGGCAAGATCCGTGCCCGGCGGGTCACCGGAAACTGCAGCCAGCACCAGCGTGACATCGCCATCGCGGTCAAGAACGCCCGCGAGATGGCACTGCTGCCCTACACCTCGACGGCGCGCTGATCATGACGACCACGAAGCTGATCCTGACGCAGGAGGTCACCGGTCTCGGTTCCTCCGGCGACACCGTCGAGGTCAAGGGCGGATACGCCCGCAACTACCTCCTGCCCCGCGGGCTGGCCATCCAGGCCACCCGGGGTGCCGAGAAGCAGATCGAATCGCTGCGCCGGGCGCGTGCCGCCCGTGAGGTGCGGTCGCACGACGAGGCGCAGGCCGTGGCCGGCCAGCTGTCGGGCCTGACCGTCAGCGTGCCGGCTCGCGCCGGCGCCGGTGGCCGCCTCTTCGGGCGGGTCACCACCGCCGACGTGGCCGCAGCCGTCACCGCGGCCGGCGGCCCGGAGCTCGACCGTCGCCGGATCGAGCTGCCCAGCAGCATCAAGACCACGGGCCAGCACACCGTGACCGTGCGGGTGCACCCCGAGGTGAGCACGCAGCTGACCATCGAGGTCGTCGCCGGCTGATCGCCGGAGCCGGTCCCTGGTGACCAGCACAGCCCGCGAGGGGCGTCGGACGTCGGTCCGGCGCCCCTCGCGGCGTTCTCGGGCCCTCCTTGTTCCCGGGCTGTCCCTTGGTCGGCGAGCGACGCTGCGGGCGACGCTGCGGGCGGTGGAGGCCCCTTCAGGGGTGTTTCGCCCGCTCCTGGAGTCCTGCAGCACCCCCGAAGCGTGCGAACCCCCCCACAAGCGCGCCGTGCCTGTCCGCGAGGACGTCACCCCTCTGCCCTAGGGTCCGCCGGCGTGACGACGTACCGCCGCTTCCAGAGCGCTGTCCCGAACCGTCGGGGGACGTTCCCAGGTGTCTTCGGGCTGACCAACGGTCTTGCCCGCCAGGGGCTCCTGAGCCCCGAGGACCACGCCTGGTGGGCCGCCGAGAACAAGCGGGGCGACGAGCTCTACACGGACCCCTCGACGGTGGACCCGACGTGTTACGACCGAACCGCCAATCCGGGAGCCAGGGCCTGGTTCAAGGCCACGGCGAGCCACCTGATCGCCGTGGCCGCCGACTACCTGAACCTCCTCGACCGCTACGGCGTCCCCTGGGTGGAACTGCGCAGCGCATCGCCCGGTCGAATCCTCTACGAGGACGACGTGCAGGTCGTCGCGGTGCCGTACACGTACCCGGCGGACTGGCGGGTCCCAGGGCCGGGTGCCAGGAGCGCCGCGCGCGCCGAGTGACACGTGGTGCGCGGCCCGAAATTTCTTTTCCAACTTTCTACTGTCCACAGCCGGTGGGCGGTCGAATCGCTGGTGACAGGGGGGAAGACGGGAGAGGGCCGGCACGTGTCCCCCGCCGTCTCCACATGTCGACACGCCTCCATCCACCGACTTGTCCACAAGTTGTGCAGATCGACGTGCACACGGGTGTTGGACGCCGCCCCTCCGGGTTCCTAACGTCCTCCTCAGCTACCGCCGACCACCGAACTTGTCGGTGCCCGGCGCTAGCGTTCCGATCGAACAGACGTTCGGTCCGGCGACCCCCGTCGATCTCCCGGCTTCCCCCCGGAGTGGTGATACGGGCGCGCCTGCATGTAGATGGAGGGATTTCCGTGGCGGTGGCCGACGAGTTCAGCCGGCCTTCGGCGACGGCGCCGGCGTACGACCGGCAGCCGCCCCAGGACGTCGCGGCCGAGCAGTCCGTGCTCGGCGGCATGTTGATGAGCAAGGACGCCATCGCCGACGTCGTCGAGGTGCTCCACGGCGCCGACTTCTATCGCCCGGCACACCAGGTGATCTTCGACTGCATCCTCGACCTCTACGGCCGCGGTGAGCCGGCGGACGCGATCACCGTCGCTGCGGAGTTGAACCGGACCGACCAGCTGTCGAAGATGGGCGGCGCGGTCTACCTGCACACGCTGATCGCTTCGACACCCACGGCGGCCAACGCGGGGTACTACGCGGCGATCGTGGCCGAGCAGGCGGTGCTCCGCCGGCTCGTGGAGGCCGGCACCCGTGTGGTCCAGCTCGGGTACGGCGCGGCCGGCGGCCGGGGCGACGTCGACGACATCGTCGACCGCGCCCAGCAGGAGATCTACGACGTCACCGAGAAGCGGATGAGCGAGGACTACTCCCGCCTCGAAGACGTCCTCCAGCCGACGATGGACGAGCTTGACGCCATCGCCTCACGGGGCGGGGTCAGCCGCGGCGTCCCCACCGGCATCCGCGACCTCGACGAGTTGACCAACGGCCTGCAGGCGGGCCAGATGATCGTCATCGCGGCCCGACCTGGTGTGGGTAAGTCGACCCTCGGGCTCGACATCGCGCGCAACGCCTCGGTGCGGCACCACCAGGCTGCCTGCATCTTCTCGCTGGAAATGAGCAAGCACGAGATCACGATGCGGCTGCTGTCGGCCGAGGCGAAGGTGCCGCTGCACCACATGCGCGCGGGCACGCTGTCCGACGAGGACTGGTCGAAGCTGGCCCGCCGGATGGGCGAGGTCGCCGACGCCCCGCTCTACATCGACGACTCCCCGAACATGACGATGATGGAGATCCGCGCGAAGGCGCGGCGGCTCAAGCAGCGCAACGACCTCAAGCTCGTGGTCATCGACTACCTGCAGCTGATGACGTCGGGCAAGCGGGTCGAGAGCCGTCAGCAGGAGGTCTCGGAGTTCTCCCGAGCGCTCAAGCTGCTGGCCAAGGAGCTCGAGGTCCCGGTGATCGCGATGAGCCAGCTCAACCGTGGCTCCGAGCAGCGTCAGGACAAGAAGCCGATGCTCTCCGACCTCCGGGAGTCGGGGTCGATCGAGCAGGACGCCGACATGGTCATGATGATCCACCGCGAGGACATGTACGAGAAGGAGTCACCGCGGGCCGGCGAGGCCGACATCATGCTGGTCAAGCACCGTAACGGCCCCACCGCGAACGTCACGGTCGCCTTCCAGGGCCACTACAGCCGCTTCGTGGACATGGCCAACTGACCGGGTCGCTGTGGGGCGCCAGGCCCGTGACCGCCTGCGACGTGCAGCGTCCGCAGGAAACGGCGTTGGGGCGTCACCACTGACGACGTCTCGGCGTCATCGCATCATGTGATGGAGGCCGTGGGGCGAGCGGTTTCGCCGATCCACGCGCGGGTCTCGAGCTGGCAGGACGTCGCTGCAGCCAGTGGCCGTTCCGGGCCCCGGCTAGCCGGAACCGGCGGATGGCTGCTCGCCGCGACGACGGGCGGGGCGGTCCGCGGAGATGCTCGACGTGCTCGTGACCGAAGCCCGCGCGTCCCCATCCGTCCCAGGAGGTTTGTCATGCCCGCTCTCGCCGCCCGGCACAGGCGACGGTCTTCCGTCGCGGTCCTTTTCGCCGCGACGCTGCTCGCCCTGACGGCATGCGACGCCGGCCAGGATGCCGGGACCCTCCAGGAGACCCCGGACCCCGCCGGCGTCGACGGCGGCGGCGGCACCTTCGTGCTCGACGACGTGTTCATCCAGTCGGACACCGCAGTCGCAGCCGGCGCGTCCGTGCCGCTCCGGGCGGCCTTCACCAATCAAGGGCGGACGCCCGA
>JAODNN010000173.1 GCA_025465355.1 Blastococcus sp.
TGGCGCTTGTAGTCGACCGGGCCGCGCTGGTCCTCGATCGGTGCGCTGGCGGCGCGGGCGAGGTCGGCCGCCTCGGCGAAGAGGTCCTCGCTGGGCCGCTCGCCGACGAGCACGGCCGCCGCATCGGTCGCCAGACCCTGCAGCCCAAGAGCGGTGAGGCCGATCGTGGCGTCGGCGATCGTGCCGTCCTGGGCCATCCAGAGGGCGGCGCCGGCGGCGCCGACCGCCCAGTCACCGACTCGTCGCTCGACCTTCTCGTAGGCGCTGCCCTGCCGGACGCCGATGGGAAACCGGATCTCGGTGAGCAGTTCGTGCTGCTCGCAGGCGGTCTCGTAGGGCCCGCGGTGGAACGCGCGGATGTCGACGGTGCGCTCGCCCCCGCGCGCGGTGATGAACACCTGGGCCCGCAGGACGTCGCACACGGTGGTGAGGTCCTCGGCTGGGTCGGCCTGCCCCAAGGAGCCGCCGATCGTGCCGCGGTTGCGTACGACGGGGTCGGCGATGACCTTCTCCGCGTCGTGGATGATCGGGAACAGCTGCGCGACGACGTCGGAGGCGAGCAGGTCTGCGTGCCGGGTGAGGGCGCCGACCCGCAGCCAGTCGCCGTCAACGGTGATGTGTCGCAGCTCGGCGATGTCGTTGATGTCGATCAGCCACTCGGGCCGGGCCAGTCGCAGTTTCATCATCGGCAGCAGGCTGTGCCCGCCGGCGATGACGCGGGAGTCCGGCCCGTGTCGTTCGAGGAGTTCCAGAACGTTGTCGACGCTGGTCGCGCGCACGTAGTCGAACGGGGCCGGTACCTGCACGGGGAACCCCCTTCCCGAGGGCCCCGCTGCTGGAGCCCTGGTCGCGGAGCTTGTCCGTGACCCAGATCACTGTCAACCTGCTCATAACCGATCCCTTATGAGGGTGGTCGAGCATGACGTTCGCGCAGCTCCGGACGTTCGCGTTGGTGGCCGAACTCGGCTCACTGCGCGCGGCGGCCACCGCACTCGGCGTCAGCGAGCCGGCGGTCTCGTCGGCGGTCGCGGCGTTGCGCGCCGACCTGGGTGACCCCCTCTTCCGCCGGACCGGCAGCGGCATCTCGCTCACCCCTGGTGGCCGGGCACTGGCCACCCGGGCCCGCGAACTCGTCCGGCTGGCCGACCGGACCCGCCGGGAGGTGGGCCAGGCGTCGACGGTCGGCCGTCTGCGCGTGCTGGCGACGGCGGCCTGCGCCGAGCACGTGGCCGGCGCGGTGGTGGCGGCGTTCACCCGGCGGGTCCCGCGGGCCGCCGTCGACCTCACCGTGGGATCGACCGACTGCGCGGCGACCGCGCTGGTCGAGGACGTCGCCGACATCGTGCTGGGCGTCCGGCCCGCTCCGACCGCCGGTCACCTCCTCGAGTCGGTGCCCTTCCTGCGCTACGAGCGGATCGTCGTCGCCGCACCGGACCACCCGCTTGCCCGCCGCGGCCGGCTCCGGCTGTCGGAGGTGACCGGATACCGCTGGCTGGCGGGCCCGGCAGGCATCGAGGCGGGCACCGAGGAGGAGCACTGGGCGGCGGGAACCGGGACTCCCCCGGACGTGGCGCGGCACGAGAGCGAGGCCGCCGCTCTCGGGGCAGCGAGAGCGGGGTGCGGGCTGCTGCTGGCGCTCGGTCATGCCGTTCGCGAGAACCTCCGCGGGGGCGCGCTCGTCCGGCTCCCGGTCGACGGGACGCCGGTGACCGGTCTGTGGTGGGCCACCGTCGCGGCGGACGGGCGTGCTCCCAGCGCGGCGCGGGCGCTGCAGCGGTTCCTCACCACGCCCGACGCCACCACCGCCCTGTTGTCCCGCCCCACCCGGCAGGACCGCGTCAAGCCGACCGTGCGGGTCGAGCTCTGGAGTTGATCGCGGCCTAGCTCGACGGGTCCGGCGGCGGCGTCTCGCCGGCGGCCGCGCGGTCGGAGACGCGAGCCCCGGTCTGCGACTGCGCCGCCCCCGAGCTGCCCGCTTCGGGGTCCGGCCCGATCGCGCGGCGGCGTCCCGGATCGCCCTCGCCGAGCACGACCTGCCCCTCGGTCATCTCCGGGTCACCGGCGGTCTGCTCGACTGGCGCCTCCCCCGGCTTGTTCTCCGTGCCGTGGTCGTGCACCTCCCGCACCGAGCTGCCTCGTTCGGCAACCTCGATCGCCTTCGCGATGTCCTCGCCGCTGCGCGAGTGGTCCGCCGCCGTGTCGCCGGTGGCCGGCTCTGCAGGATCGGGCATGGGGACCTCCGCGCGGCGTCGGGCAGTGTTGGGGGGAGTGTCGCGGCACCACGAGCCACCGGCAAGAGGCAGGGCACCTCCTCCGCCGACACCCGGGGCGGTGTCAGGCGTCGCACCGCAGGCGTGTGCGGACGTACCGTGTCGCCCCTCAGACACCCCCTCGGACACTTCGAACTGGGATTCGTCCCACCTGCTCGGGCCAGAGCCCGACTCTGCCTCCACGACCATCACGGTCCCCGCCGATCCCGCTTCGGCAACCATTCCCCCACCGCGTCTTCGGCCGCCTCCGACGAGGCGGCGCTGCGGCACGTGCTGGGGGCGACTGCCGATGCGGCCGGGGCACGAACGTTCCGGGCAATGCCGAACGCTGCTCCCCCGAAGTCTGCGGGCGCGCGCCGCCGGGCCGCGGCGTCGCCGCACCCCATCCCGACTGCGTCCGCGCCCGCGCCGTATCCGCACTCGGTGACGTCGAGAACCTCATCGAGGCCTACTTCCCCGAGGCGGACCGGGAACTGCGCGGCGAGTGGTTTGAGCAAGACGCGCGGTTGATGCACAGCCCGCCTGTCCCCCGACTGCGGCATCTGCCGCAGCATCACCGCGCGTGCCCGGATCAACATGGAGCAGCCCGGCCAGGCCAACTGACCGGCGGCTGCCGGTCGCCGGCGGCCCTCCGGACCCGGAGCCGGACCCAGGCGCCCGCCGGCACCGCACCCGCCGTCGGGCCACCGCGGTCACCTGGCAGTGTCACCCGGGGTGGGAAGCCTGCCGGCGGGGCTCAACTCGGGTCCGCCGGCGGCCGATGCGCTTCCTGTCACCGCCGGTGGGGCGGCGGTCACGGGCAGCGGGTTCCTGCCCGGCACCGACCCCGCCCGGTAGGCGGCTGGGGCGTGCGGCGTCGTCCAGCACCGCGTCGGGCAATGCCGAGTCGGCCTCCGCGGCGACCACCTCGTCGGCCAACCCCACGACCGCCGCCGCGGCGTCGACGGCCGGCTCGGTGAGCACGTCCGGTCCGTGACGCTGCGCGCCCGGGGCGCCGTCGTTAGGTTGCCGTCATGAGATCTCCCTCCCGGGCGACGGACGTGAAGCGCCGCGCCGGCTGGCTGCCCGCCGATCAGGACGCGCTGGAGGCGTGGCTCACCGGCCATCGCGAGCGCGTCGAGGCCAAGGGCGACCGAGAGCTGCACCCGGTCGTCCGGGAGTTCCAGGAGCTGCTCGAACGCGAGCCGGTGCTGCGCATGTACGCCGAGCGGATGGTCGCCGAGGTGCCGAGGAACAAGCCCTACACCAAGCGGCACCTGGAGAGCGTGGAGCAGCTGCTCCGGCTGATCGACGAGGTGCTGACCATGGCGCCCGAGTTCGGCGACCAGAACGTGACCACCCCGCTGGGCGCGATCCTGGACTGGACGACGGGGACCGACGCCGGGTTCGCCTTCTACCGCGACCCACGGGTCAACACGATGCTCAAGAAGATCCTCACCGTCTGGTGCGACTTCCTCAGCAGCCCCGCCTCGCTGTACGTGCTCAACGACTCCGAGTCCGGGTGGACGTCGGAGGCAGCGCGGCGCGCGATCGGCATCGAGCAGTACCGGCATGACCCCACGGACCCGCACTGGGGCTTCACCTCGTGGAACGACTTCTTCACCCGGCGGTTCCAGGAGGGCTTTCGCCCGGTCGCGTCGCCCGACGACGACTCGGTCATCGTCAGCGCCTGCGAGTCGACGCCGTACAGCATCAAGACCGACGTCCAGCGCCACGACCAGTTCTGGCTGAAGTCCCAGCCGTACTCGCTCGCGGACATGCTGGCCAACGAC
This sequence comes from Blastococcus sp., assembly GCA_025465355.1. Classification (GTDB taxonomy): domain Bacteria; phylum Actinomycetota; class Actinomycetes; order Mycobacteriales; family Geodermatophilaceae; genus Blastococcus_B. Next base: position 4,043 of record JAODNN010000173.1, read on the forward strand.
GAGTCAGCCGGTCAGTTCGTCGGCGGAACGGTCTTCCAGGCCTTCCTCAGCGCGACGAACTACCACCGCTGGCACAGCCCCGTGGCCGGCACGATCGTGCGCGCGTTCGTGCAGGAGGGCACCTACTACTCGGAGGCGGACTCCGAGGGCCCGGACGCCGTCGAGCCCACCAACTCGCAGGGCTACCTCGCGCACGTCGCGACGCGGGCGGTCATCATCATCGAGGCAGACAACCCCGCCATCGGCCTGGTGGCCTTCGTGCCGGTCGGCATGGTGGAGGTCTCCTCCTGCCTGATCGCCCCGGAGATCACGCCCGGGCACCACGTGGCGAAAGGCGACGAGCTCGGGCACTTCCAGTTCGGCGGTTCGACGCACTGCCTCGTGTTCCGGCCGGGCGTGATCGCCGACTTCAGCCTCGGGGCGCTACCTCAGCCGGAGAACCCGGACGCGCCGCTCGTGCTCGTGCGCTCGAAGCTCGCGACCGCCACCACGGCGACCTGAGCTCGCGGCCACCGTTCCGTAGGTCCCCGGGAGCAGACTGGCGGCGTGGCCCACCGCTTCCCCCGGAGGACTCTGCCCGCCGGCGCCGTGCTCGTCGCCGTCGTCGCGCTGCTCGTCGTGCTCCGGCTGCAGTCGCACGCCTCGGGGTCGGCGGCGCCGGACGCCCCCGCCTCGGCCCCGGCGTCCGCCGGTCCGTACGCCGTCACCGCGAACACCGAGCCGGCCGGCGTCCTCCCGCTACCGGTCACCCGGCCAGTGCTCAACCCGGCGGTCAGCGACAGGAACCTGAGCCGGACGGTGTGCACCGGCACGAAGAAGTACCGGCCGTCGGTGGAGTACACCGACAAGGTCAAGCAGATGGAGCTCTCGACACCGGCGGGGTCGTTCGGGCAGATCACCGACCCACGTAACGGGCACGTCTACCAGGTACCCGGCTACGGCGGCTTCGCCGGCCTCGGGCCGGGTGACGCCACGCGCGTCGAGCTCGACCACTTCCTACCGCTCTCCGACGGCGGCGACGGCTACGACCCCGCCAACCTTTGGCCGGAGATCGGCGGCACCGCCGATGCGCCGCTGGCCGGGTCGGACGGGCAGCCGGCCAACAGCCGGGTAAAGGACCGCCTGGAGGACTACGTCTACCGCCAGCTGTGCCCGCACGGCAGCGCGAAGCGGCACATGACGCTCGAGCAGGCACAGGCACTGTACGAGCCGGACTGGTACGCCAGCTACGTCCGCCTCGGCCGACCGGGTGGGTCGAACGGCGACTGAGCGACTGGCGCCAGGACGCGGGGGCGCCAGGCCCGCCGGGTCAGGCCGTGCCCACGAGCGAGGCGAGCGCCGCCGCGGGCAGCGGCCAGCCCGGCTTCGACCAGCAGGGCAGCGGCTACGGCAGTCGCGGGACGAGTCGGAGGATTTTCGGCGGGAGGACCACCGCTGGGTATCCGGCGGGTCTGCCCGGCCCCTGACGCGTTGACCCGCTCGATGTGCGTGAAGACCAGCACGCGAACGCCGGGCTCCCTCGGGAACTGCTGGACCAGCAGCATGCCAACAACGAGCGCGAGCGGGTCGCGACCGAGCAGCTCATCGGCCGCGCCGTCCTGGGCGAAGCGGGGCGTGAGGGGAGCGGTCCAGTCAGCGCCGCAGCGGATCGAGTGAGGGCATGCGCCGCAGGCCGGCGGCAAGCAGTCCTGTGACGGCCACGAGCGCGAGCGAAAGCGCGGTGACGGCGGGCCAGGCGGCGACGGTCCACGCGCGGCCGGCCAGGCTGCCGAACACCGACGACCCCAGGTAGTAGGCGAACAGGTACAGCGACGCGGCCTGCCCGCCGGCGACCCCGCCCGCGTGCGCCCGCCCGGGCACCCATCCACTGGCCACACCGTGGACGACGAAGAAGCCGGCGGTCATGACGGCGAGGCCGAGAACGACGACCGGGAGGGACGGCGGCAGCGTGAGCCCGATGCCGGCCGCGGTGATCAGGCAGCCGACCGGCACGACGCTGCGGCGACCGAAGCGATCCGCCCACCGGCCCGCGACTGTCGAGCTGATCGTGCCGATCGGGTAGACGAGGAACACCAACCCGGCCGCACCGGGTCCGAGGTCGAACGGCGCCGAAGCGAGCCGGAAGCCCAGGGCGTTGTACACGGCCACGAAGGCGCCCATCGAGCAGGCACCGATGGCGTAGAGCGCCAGCAGCGCACGGTCGGTGAGGGCGTGCCGCGTCATGGCCAGCAGGTGAGCTGGGCTGGCGGCGGCGGGCCGGAAGTTGCGCGAGGCCGGGAGGAGCAGGCGGACGACGACGGCGCAGGCGAGCCCGACGACGGCGATCGCGGCCAGCGCCCACCGCCAGCCGAGTGCCTCGGCGACACCGCCGGCGACCAGCCGGCCGGTCATCCCGCCCAGCGCCGTCCCGCCGATGTAGAGCCCGGCCGCGCGGGCGTGCGTGGCGGAGTGCAGCTCCTCACGCAGATAGGCGGTGGCGACCGCGGGCAATCCGGCGAGCGTCACACCCAGAAGCAGGCGCAGCCCGAGCAGCACATGCCAACCGGGAGCCACCGCGCACCCCAGCGCGACGACGGCCGAGACGCTGACCGACAGATGGATGAGCCGGGTGCGCCCGATCACTTCCGAGAGCGGGCCGGCCAGCAGCAGCGCGACGGCCAGGCCCACCGTGGTGACCGACAGCGACAGCGTGCTCTGCGTGGCCGAGACGCCGAACGCGCGTGCGAGGTCGGGCAGCAGCGCCTGGGTGCTGTAGAGCAGGGCGAAAGTGGTGACGCCGGCCGCGAACAGCGCGATCGAGATGCGGCGGTAGCCCGCCTCACCGACCCGGTACCCCTCGTGAGCGCCGGTGATGTCCGCCGGGGCGTGTCGCGTGCTCGTCACTGGACCACCGTGCGCCCGCGGCCTTTCATACGTCAAATACATGGTTCTACCGTTTCTCATACGCGGTCCGTATGGTCCAGGTCATGCAGATCGAGGACCTGCGCCGCGTGCTCGTACTGGCCGAACACCAGCGGCTCACCGACGCCGCAACCGCGCTGCAGATGAACCAGCCGACCCTGTCGCGCCTGCTGGCTCGCGTGGAAGAACAGCTCGGCGCCCGGCTGTTCGAGCGCGACGCCCGCGGCGTGCACCCCAATCCGCTCGGCGACGTCGTCCTCGCGGCGGCACGCGACATCACCGCGCGCTACGACCAGCTCCGGCACGACCTGGCGAGCCTGCTCGACCCCGACTCGGGCACGGTGCGGCTGGCCTTCCTCGACTCGATGGCCACCTCGATCGTGCCGCGGGTCCTGCACGACTTCCGCCGGGTCGCCCCGCATGTGCGCGTGGCCCTGCGCCAGGAGCCGGGCCACGAGATCATCCGCGACCTCGCCTCCGGCCTCGCGGAGCTGGCGCTGATCTCGCCCCGTCCGCCCGGGGCGCACGGGTGGCTGCCCCTGCAGCGGCAACGGCTGGTGCTGGTCGTGCCGTCGGGCCACCGGCTCGCCGGCCGGCGGCGGGTGCGGCTGGAGGAGGTGGCCGTCGAGGACTTCGTCACGGTGCCGAGCGGCTTCGGGTTCCGGTCACTGGTCGACGACCTGTTCGCCGCCGCCGGAGTTGCCCCGCGAGTGGCGTTCGAGAGCGGCGACCTGGCAACGATCGAGGGCCTCGTCGGGTCCGGCCTCGGGGTTGCTCTTGTGCCCGAGCAGTTCGCGGGCGCATCCGGCACGGTCGGCATCCCACTCTCGGCAGCCGGCGCGGAACGCGTCGTCGGGCTTACCTGGCGCACCGATCGCCCCCTCGCCCCGGCCGCGGCGAGGCTGCGCCACTTCCTGGTCTCCGCAGGCCGCTTCGACTGACCAGCACGATGGGGGCCGTGCAGCGACGCGGCCCGGCTGCGACGCCGTCCCGCCGATCCGGACGGTCTCGGCCGGCGAGGCCTGCGCGGCGGTCCGACCCGACCGACCGGTGCCCTGCGTCGTCAAGGCCCCCGCCGCCGGCACCTCACGGACAGGTTCACCGCGGCTCGTGGCCGGCCAGCCGCTGCTCCAGCACGACCATGCCGACGATGGCGGTCAGCACCGGGTGGACGCTCATGAACACCCCGAAGAAGCACCGCGGAATGAAGCGCAGGGCGATCAGGTCGGCCGCGTACGGAACCACCGAGGAGAGCACACCGGCCGCCACGGCCTGGCTCAGCACAGCGCCGCCGAGCCGCCCGGCCCCGCCGAGCAGGACGAGTGGGCCGGGATCGCGGTAGTCGTGCTGGCCAACGCCGCCGCGGTCACCACCTCACAGCCCCCTAGAGAGCCGACGGGGCTTACGTCGCGTCCTCGATCGCGTCGGTGCGAGGGCCGCCTACATCGTCACCTGCCCATAGCGGTGGGCGATCGCTCACGTCCGAGTGCCGGAGTCCCCCCTCGGACACCGAACGGAAGCCCCACGGTGGTCCGACGTGGGGCTTCGTCGTCCTTCGGCCAGCACCACCGAGCCGAGGCCGCTCGCCCGATCAGATCAGGAGTGCCGCGAGCGAGGCGTCGGAGGCGGCGAGCGCCGCGCGATCGTAGGTCGCGCCGCTGGCGAGCAGTTCGTCCGCGCCGGTGCGATCGACGAGCTGCTCGAGCCGGCGACGCACCGTCGTCGGCCCACCGGCCGTGACGGCGTCGACGCCGCGCGCCACCCGGTCGGCGTCCTGGTCGTCCCAGCGCCGGTCACGGATGGCCGCCACCGGCTCAAGGGAGTCGAAGACGCCGGTGCGCCGCGAGCGGACCATCGCCCACACCTCCGGCAGAGCCAGTTCACGAGCCTCCGTATCGGTGTCGGCGACCAGCACGTCAATCGAGACGATGACGTGGGGACGGCTGTCCCGGTGAGGGCGGAAGTCGCGGCGGTAGGCAGCAAGCAGGTCACCGAGCTCAGGCCGTGAGAGCACCGGACCGCCCAGCACGACCGGAAGCCCGAGCCGCGCGGCGACCTGGATTCCGCGTCCGGTGGCGAGCACGAAGAGCGGGAGAGGCTCGTCCACCAGCGGGCGCGCGGTGACCGGCGCGGTCCGCTCGAGGTAGCTCCGGACCTCGGCGATGTCGTCGGCGAACGAATCCGGCTCGTCGTCAGGACGGCGCAGCGCACGGCGAACAGGTGCGGTGAAGCCGAGCGAGCGGCCCAGTCCGAGGTCGACCCTGCCCGGGTAGAGAGCCGCCAGCATGAGGAACTGCTCCGCCACGACGAGTGGCTGGTGGTTGGGCAGCATCACTCCCCCCGATCCGAGCCGGATCGCCGCCGTGCGCGCCCCGATCGCCGCAAGCAGCACCGCCGGCGCCCCGGATGCGATGCCCGGGACGCCGTGGTGCTCGGCCACCCAGAACCCGGAGTAGCCCAGCCGCTCTGCCGCGACCGCCCGCTCCACGGTGTGCGTCAGCGCAGCCCCCTCCGGCTGGCCGGCGCGGGTGCGGGAACGATCGAGCAGCGAGAGCCTCACAGCACCGGCCAACCGGTGATGCCCCGGTGGGCTTCCGATCCATCCCTGGACGGGGACTACCTCGACGGCACCACCCTGGCCGGCCTACGGAGCGTCAGCCGATCAGGCGCCGCACCGTCGTGATCGGCTGCACGCACCACCGGGCGACTCGCAGGCCCAGGTGCCAGAGGTCGGCCCACTCAGGGGGCCGGGCGGCCCCGGGACGCGGCGACGGAGGTACCGGCTGGACGGCTGCGGGCCGCGGGCCGCGGGCTGCGGGCTGCCGAGACACCAGGAGGTCAGCCGGGGACCGCCGTCCTCCGCCCCGGAGCGAGGCGAACGACGGGATCGGCGGGGCGAGCGCGGACTCCTCGTCGTCCGTAGTCCCGTGTCCCATGTCACCCGACGCTAGTCGCTCGGACCAGTCCGGCCTCCCCGGTGGGGTCATCCGATACTGACCATCGTCTGCCTCGGCCTGGCCGCCCTCACCGCGGTCTGAGTCGCTGTGGGAATGCTGCGGCGCAATCTCCCGGAGCGCCGGAGCGGCCGGCGCTAGGTCGTTGTCGCGACTCCAGCCGGGCGTATGCGTGACCGCACGACTTCTCCGCACTCAGCGTCGAGCCGTCGATGAAGTGCGCGGCCTCCCCAGATGGAGTGTCGCGGAACGCGGCATACAACTCTGGCGTTATAGGATCCGGCCGTGTGGGAGGTGGTGCTGCTCGACGAGGTCAGCGAGTGGTTTCTGGGTCTCGACGGCACGACCGCCGAACTCGTCACCGCAGCAATCGACCTGCTCGCAGCGGAGGGGCCGACGCTCGGGCGGCCGGTGGTCGACAGGGTCAAGGGCAGCGCCCGGCACAACATGAAGGAACTGCGACCCGGATCGACCGGACGCACAGAGGTAAGGATCTTGTTCGTCTTCGACCCAGAGCGGAAAGCAGTCCTGCTGGTCGCCGGGGACAAGTCGGACCGCTGGAAGGACTGGTACCGCACCAACATCCCGGTCGCCGAGGCACGCTACGAGCAGTGGCTGGCCGGCGACCGAGCAGAGGAGGTCTGACATGGCCAGGAACTGGACGGACGTTCGAGCGGACGCCGTCAGCGGTGGCTTGGTGAACGAGGAGCGCGTCACGCATGCGACGAGGGCCCTCGCCGATGCGGTGCAGGCTCAGCGATTGGCCGACATCCGCAAGGCGCAGGCACTCAATCAGCAGACGTTGGCGAAGCGGATGAAGGTCAGCCAAGCGCGGATCAGCAAGATCGAGCACGGCACGCTCACCCACACCGAAGTGGGAACACTCGAGTCCTACGTCGAAGCGCTCGGCGGCAGGCTGCGTGTCGTGGCGGAGTTCGACGACGAGAGCATCGCTCTGCACTGAGGGACCCCGTGCGCACCAGACGCGCTCGCCCCGAAGTCATCGCGGACCGGGGTGAAGGCGTGTGCGTATGTAGCGTGTCGCCCCTCGGACACAGACAAGAGCCCACGGCCCCACCGACCCGACCGTGGGCCCTGTCGTTCTGCGCGGGGGCACGGTGCGGGGGCCGCTCCCTTCAACCAGCGGCTCGTCCTCCGGCTACGCCTCCCACCCCCGCGAACATCGAGCCCACCGGGCTCCTGCCAAACGGGAGCCCTCGAACAACCCGCGACATAGCCCCACGGTCATCCAGCCGCGGGGCTCTGCCACGCACCGCTGTCCACCGATGTGCCGCCGCGGCCGGTGTGCTCGTCGTACGCCACGACCTCTGGTCGTTCCCCGTGCCCGGGAACGCGGAATCGGCGACCGTCGGTTGCTACGGCGACATCGGGCCGCCGAGTTGTGCCCGAATCGTCGCCTCGACGAGGCGCAAGTGTGTGGAGGTCTCCTCCTCGGCGCGGTCCCCGTCGCCGGCGAGGTAGGCGTCCATGAGATGGCGGTGGTCATGGCGTGCCGGCTGGTCCACATGGAAGGCCGAGACCCCGAGCCGGACGTACCGTTCCGCAACGACCCACAACTGGTCGAGGACCCGTCGCCCCAAAGGACCCGTAGCAGCACGGATCAGTACCCAGTGGAAGTCGTGGTGTGCCGCCAGGAAGCCCTCCATGTCTGCGGGATCGGTCGCCTCCAGGCGTTCGAGCGCCGCCGCAGCCGCTCGAACGTCCTCTGCGGTGTGAACCTGAGTTGCCGCCTGGCGCATGAGGGGCGGTTCGAGCAGCCGCCTCAGGCTGTACACGTCGGTCAGTTCATCCATCGACACCGCGGCCGCGGTCGACCCACGGCGCGGGACGGTGACGACGAGCCCCTCGACCTCCAACGCCCTCAGCGCCTCGCGGACCGGGATGTGTGACACCCCGAAGCGCGCCTGCAGGACCCTTGGGAGGATCTTCTCCCCTGGGGGGATGTCCCCCGTGAGGATCATCGACCGGATCAGGCCCACCAGATCCCGCCCCATCCCCTCGGACATCCCCGCACCCACACGCCCAGGTCCGCCCATGCTGTCCATCCTTTCTGCCTCCCCGGCCGTACTCCCGGCGGTCCGGACGGCTCCTGCGGCCTGGCCGTGAGGACGTCGCAGACAAGGGGTTGCCGGCTTACACGGTTATAGTTTATACAACTCGAGTCAGATGCTCCTTGTCCGACGTTCCCGCGGCCCTCGCACGACGACTTCCCTGTGTCTGTGCTTGCTGCCGCATCTCGAACCACTTCGAAGGGACGCTCGCATGGCCGGCACGAAGATGTCCTTCCTCGATCTCGGACGTATCGATGCGGACGAGGGCTACTTCATCCGGGGCTGCGGCGCCGGGACGTACTCGAATCCAAACCCGGAAGCCACGGTGCGTCGTGTGGCCGTCATAGCCACCGTCATCGAGCACCCCAAGGCCGGCCCGCTGCTGTTCGAGACGGGATGTGCCACCAACGCCAGGGAGGAATGGCCGACGGAGGCATGGGAAGCATTCCCGGTCACCGTCTACGAGGAGGAGCACCACCTCGACAAGGCGCTCGAGGCTGCCGGCTACGGCGTCGACGACATCCGCGGCGTGATCATGGGGCACCTGCACCTCGACCATGCTGGCGGCCTTGAACTGTTCCGCGGCACCGACGTGCCCATCTACGTCCACGAGAAGGAACTCAAAGAGGCCTGGTACGCCGTCGCCACGAAGGAGGACATCGGCGCCTACGTTCCCGGGGACCTCGACTGGCGGTTGAACTGGCAGGCGATCTCCCGTGAGGAGACCGAACTGTTCGATGGGCTCATCCTGCGGAACATGCCTGGACACACTCCGGGCCTGATGACCGCGCAGGTCGATCTGCAGAACTCGGGGACGTTCTTCCTCACCAGCGACCTCTTCCACGTGCGGGACCTGTTCGAACAGGGCCTGCCGCAGGGCTGGCTCGCGCGCAACGCCCACGACTGGTGGCGCAGTTACAAATGGATCAAGCAACTCCAGCAGAAGACCGACGCCACCATGGTCTACGGCCATGACGCCGAGGTCCTCGAGGAACTCCAGGCGCAGGCCAAGTTCTTCGATTGATCCGCGCCGGCAGTCGTCGCGCCGGCCGCGGCCCCGGCCGGTGTGGCGACTGCTTTGCGAGCCCGCCTCAGTCGCTCCCGTCAGGAGGTTCCCTGTGCGCCTTATTCGACTCGGAGTATCCGGGTGCGAGCGTCCCGCCGTCATGGCTGCGGACAACGCCCACGATGCCTTCGATCTCGCCGACGAGGTGTCGGACTTCGATGCTGAGTTCTTCGCGGCCGACGGGCTGGAGCGGGTTGCGGCCGCGGTCGCAAGCGGCCGGCTACCGCGCATCAGCGTCGAGAACGAGCGCATCGGACCACCCATTGCCCGCCCCCATGCCATCTACGGCATCGGGTTGAACTACCTAGACCATGCGCGGGAACTCGGCGCTGCTGCACCGGCGGAACCCATCGTGTTCAACAAGGCGCCCAACTCCCTGGTCGGGTCCGAGGACGACATCGTCCTCCCGCCAGGTTCCACGCACACGGACTGGGAGGCCGAACTCGGTGTCGTCGTGCGCGGCCGCCCCCGCTATCTCTCCTCCCCCGACGAAGCCGCCGCACACATCGCGGGCTACGTGGCGGTCAACGACGTGTCCGAGCGGGACATGCAGCTGAACCGTGGCGGGCAATGGGTCAAGGGAAAGTCGTTCGAGACCTTCAATCCCTCGGGCCCGGTACTCGTCACGCCCGATGAGATGCCCAACGTCTCCGACCTCCGCCTGGTCCTGCGGGTCAATGGGGAGATCGTGCAGGACGGGAACACGGCGGACATGATCTTCGGTCCGAGCTACCTCATCTGGTACTTGAGCCAGTTCCTCGTCCTCGAACCCGGGGACCTCATCAACACCGGCACCCCTGCCGGCGTGGGGATGAGCGCCGATCCGCCGCGATACCTCCAGCCGCAGGACGTGGTGCAGCTCGACATCACCGGCCTTGGCACTCTGCGCAACGTCGTCCGGGACCCGAGTGCCCATCGGTCCGTCGGGAGCCCGACCTCTGACGCGAGATCGCGGCGCGCGGCAGTCTCCCCCTCACCAACGGCCCTTGACTAGGAGTCCCATGTCACGCAGCGCCACGCTTCACAGCAGTGGGAAGTACCGGTTCCTTGCCGACATCTCGGCCTACTCAGCCGGTGTTGCCACCGAACCGGGCCATGAGCTCATCGGTGTGCACTTCGACGAACCCCTCGCCGTGGCCGCGGCCTTCTCCCGGCTCGACGAGGAGTGCGCCGAGCGAGGTGTCCCGATCCAGGCATTGGTCGCCGTCGCACTGAGATCTCCTCTGCCGTTCGAGTTCGGCACGTTCGACGACTTCAACCGCGAGTACCGGAAGCTGCTGGCCGACCGAGGGCTCCTCGAAGATGACACCAACCCGATCGCGCGGACCAATGTCGTCCCGGTACTGGGAGCCCCTCGCGAGCCGGTGCTGCTGTCCGCCTTCCTCGTGCGCGAGGCCACCGGCGATGGAGGGACGGATTTCGTGGTCTCCGGCGGGGCTGAATTGGACGACCTGCGCGCCGACGCGATCGTCGCTCGTGGCGACATCTCCAGCCACGGACTGGAGCGCAAAGCCGCGCACGTGATCGAGGAGATGCGGTCCCGATCGGCCGCCCTGGGACACGACCCGCAGGCAGCCACGGAGGTGAACGTCTACACCGCGCACGAAGTCCCAGGGCTCACAGACGTGCTGGTCGCCCGGCTCCCGGGGGTCGCAGGCCATGGCTTCCGGCGATGGATCGCCCGGCCGCCTGTCACCGAACTTGAGTTCGAGATGGACATTCGCCGGGTTACCGCGTGGCAGGTCCTGTGACCCCCCACCGCGTGTCCCGGTCACATGCGTCGCCGAAGTCGCTCTCGGGCAGACCGCCAGTTCACCATCACGACCATCGAGAGGATCAATGATGTCCCCGTCCGACGATCTTGCCTACGCCACTGCCACGGACCTCGCCGCTCGCATACGCCAAGGCGATCTGTCCCCCGTTGAGCTCATGGATGCGGTGATCGCGCGGATCGAGGAACGCAATCCCAGCCTCAACGCATTCGTGTTCACCGCCTTCGACGAGGCCCGGGAGCAGGCGCAGCGGGCGGAGGCGGCGGTGACCTCCGGGGAGCCGTTGGGCCCGCTGCACGGGGTACCGACCGCCCTCAAGGACCTGTTCGACTTCAAGCCCGGCTGGCCGGCCACGTTCGGCGGCATCCGGGCCCTGAAGGACTTCAGCGTCCCCGCCCACTGCACCTACGCCGAGCGAATGCAGGCCGCCGGCGCCATTTTGGTCGGCAAGACGAACAGCCCGGTGATGGGCTTCCGCGGCACCTGCGACAACTATCTCTTCGGCCCGACCCGCAATCCGTTCGACCTCACCAAGAACACCGGTGGTTCCTCCGGGGGCAGTGCCGCCGCGGTCGCCGACGGGCTGCTCCCGCTCTCGGAGGGCACCGACGGCGGTGGATCGATCCGCATCCCCGCCGCCTGGTGCAACCTGTACGGCTTCCAGGCTTCCTACGGCCGGGTCCCGTCCATCGCTCGCCCCAGTGCGTTCGGCTCGATCAACCCCTTCCTGTACGAGGGCGCCCTGACACGCAACGTGCAGGACGCCGCACTCGCCCTGGACGTCCTGTCCGGGTACGACGACCGCGACCCCTTCGCTCAGGAGGGCACGACCGACTTTGCGGCCGCCACCGGTCGGTCCATCGAAGGCTGGCGGATCGCCTACAGCCCCGATTTCGGCGTGTACCCGGTGGACCGGCGAGTCGCCGAGGTCGTGGAGAAGGCGGTGCTGGCCTTCGAGGAGGCCGGGGCGACGGTGGAACAGGTCGACATCGACATCCCCTACGACCAGCGTGAACTCAGCGACCTGTGGGCGCGCCTGATTCTGCCGCTCAACATCGAGGGTATCGAGGGGCTCAAGGCGGGAGGCATCGACCTGCTCGGGGAGCACCGCGGCGACCTCCCGCCCGAGTACCTCCACTGGATCGACAAGGGTTACCGGCTCACTGCGCTGGACGTGATGCGGGACCAGCAGATGCGCACCGCCGTGTACGACCAGATCCAGCAGGTCATGCGCTCCCATCAGTTGCTGGTCACGCCCACACTGGCCACGTTGCCGGTCGACAACGCTGGCGATGGGAACACCCTCGGGCCCAGCAGCGTCGAGGGCGTGGAGGTCGACCCCCTCCTCGGATGGTGCATGACGTACTTCACGAACTTCACCGGACACCCCGCCGCCTCCATCCCGGCCGGGGACGTCGGCGGGCTGCCCGTGGGCATGCAGGTGATCGGACGGCGGTTCGGCGACGCCGACGTCCTCGCCGCCAGCGCGGCCTACGAGCGGATCCGTCCGTGGCAGGACGCCTATGCCCGGTGTGCCCAGCGCCCACTCGGTGAAGCGCTGCCGCGCCCCGTGCGTTGATCGCGGTGGGGACGCATGACGGCTGCTCCTCTGGCGTTCTGTCGTGCGTCCCCTTCCAGCTGACGGCGTCTCGAGCGCGCTCTACTGGATCCGGCCATCCTGTCGCCATCCCGAGGACGGCGATGAGGTCCGTACCCCGGGTAGCCGGTGTCGCCCTACTGGGTGAGGGAAGACCAGTCACTCAGCCGCCATTAGCCGTGTGCGTATGTAGCGCTTCGCCCCTCGGACACCGAGTTGAACCCCCCGGCCTTTCGGCCGGGGGGTTCTCCTGTTCCAAGGTCGTCGGCACGCTTCTCACCTGGCTGGAGTGAACCGATCGACGAATCTCACGGCACAGCCCTCCTGGGCTGGCAAGCCCGATGCGTCGATGCCCCTCCTGCTGTGGCACCGTCCTCACCTGTAGCACTGCACCCTCATCGCGATGAAGCTGCTCACCGATGGCGGTTCCGCAACTGCCGCCGCGCACGCCGTGGGGTTCGCGAACGCGGCCGATCCGACCCTCGACGCGACGGTTGGGGTTTCGCCGGCCACTTCAAGGGCCTGGAGACCTCCGCGACCGTCGTGAGCCTCAGCGTCCTGATCGCCGCCGTCGTCGGGGTGGTCATGTTCCCGTTCATCGGCGCGGCCGGCCAGCGGCACGGACGGCGGCAGGTCTTCGTGGCCCTCGGCGCGTTGAACACGGTCGCCGCACCGGTCTTCCTGTGGCTCGCCATTGCGGGGCCCCGGAGCCGGTTCCTGTCCTCGTGTTCGGAACGCTGTCCCTGATCTCCTCCCTGACCGTCTGGGCGATGATCTCCGCGTTCCTGATGGAGCTGTTCCCGACCGAGATCCGGTCCTCCGGATACGGCATCGCGTACAGCCTGCCCAGCGTCATCCCGGCGTTCTACTCGTATTACATGCTCGGGATGTCCGACTTCATGCCGTACGCGTACACACCGGTGGTCCTCCTGTTCGTGGGCGGCCTGTTCCTCACCGCAGGTGCATGGTTCAGCAGCGATCGACGGCACGTCGAACTCGACGCGGTCTGACGATCCGACGCGCCCGCCCCTGACGGCGGTTGGTTCGGTCTTCCTGCGCCGGGACCGGATCGAACCCGTCCTGGTCTGCTCGCTGCGGCACCCGATCTCACGAAGTCGGGTGCCGCAGTCGGTCATCGGCCGCGCGGCCGTCACAGGACATCAGCGCGACACATGCCCCTGAGACGGGTGACTCGGACATCGGAGCTCCTGCCGCTCCCACCTCCCGAGAGTCAGGACGCGGGAGTCCGATGGAGCTGCTGGGGCCAGGGGCAGCACCACAGCGTTCACCGGAGCGGTCACCGACGCCTTCAGTTGCGCCGGTACGCCCGGGGGCGGAGGTCAGTACCCAGCCCAGCGATGCGTAGCCCTGGATTCGGTTCCCCTCAGACCCCTGCCGCTAGTGGATCGTGCTCAGCTTGCGACCTCGTGGCCAAAGGCAAGGAGTCAACTTGTCAACGACGACGCAAAACTGACCCGCTGGCCCTGGAACTCGCCCGTCACCGCGGGGTCAACTTTCGGCCGTCGTTGACACAACTCATCTGGAGCGGCCGGATCTGGTGGCGCTTCTCGCTGCAGGCAGCTCAGGGACAGCTGAGGTCTACGGCGTGCGTCCGAAGCCCGGGCTCGCATGAGGGCCGTGGCCGACAGCAGCCCTCGAGACTCGACCGAATCCATTCCTCGCGGCGTAGTCCGCTCAGCCCCAGGACTGTTCGGTCATCGAACGAAACGCGACCTCCAGCACCCTATAGTGGCGCGGCCGGGTGAGAGCGAAGACGACCATCTCGGCCACGTCCTCCGGGCGCATCATCGATGCGAATTCCGGCATGTCGGGCGTGCGCAGACCCCGCCCGATCCCGAAGTTGGTAGCGACGCCGCCGGGGCAGATGTTGGTGCAGCGGATCCCGCTGCCGCGAAGCTCGTGGTCGAGCGACCGCGTGAACCCCACGGAAGCGAACTTGGTCGCCACGTAGGCGGCCTCGTCCGGAAGTCCGCGCCTACCCGCTTCGGAAGCCACCGTGATGATGTCGCCCGAGCCGCGCGTCTTCAGATGCGGCAGCGTCGCCCGGACGGTGTGGAACAGGCCGCGGACGTTGACGTCCACCATCTCGTCCAGGTCCTCGACGGGCGTGCTGTCGAAGGGTCCCCAGGAGCCGACCCCCGCGTTCGCCACGACGATGTCCAGACCGCCGAAGCGGTCCACCGTCGTCGCGACCGCGGCCTCCACCTGCCCCAGGTCCCGCACGTCGCACGCCGTCCCCACGCAGTTGGGCAGGTCGAGGTCGGTCGGTGTACGCGACGCCAGCCCCAGCTTGACGCCTTCCGCGGCCAAGGCGGAAGCGAGCGCGGCACCTATACCGCTGCTTGCCCCGGTCAGGAAGGCAACCTTCCCCTCAAGCGATGTCATCGGCACGCCCACTTTCCGGTCGAAGGGTGACTCTGGATCTGCGGCAGCCGGACTGCGTCAGCCCACGGTTCGACGCCCGTCATCACCGGCTCGCCCCGTTCGGCGGCCGCATGGACAGTGAGCGCCAGCAGATGGTCCTGACAGGCGTCGGCGAGTGGGTACGGCGCCGGCCCTTCCTCACGCCGCCAGAGCGCCGTCCGCTCCAGGCAGGTAGCGATCGCGATCTCCTCGTCGGACATCCGGGCTCCCGGGTACGGATTGCGGTAGAGCGTCCGGCCGGCCCAGGTCAATGTGTCCAGGCCGGCCCCTTCGAGGTTGCCGTCGAATCCGATCTGGCGCCGTGAGATCGGCGCGCTCAGCGGCGCGCCGTCCTCGCCCGCCCAGGTCACCTGGTCGCCGACCACCTCGCCGTGGCTGCCGCGCACGATCAGGTGCCGCCGCCGCAACGGGTTGAACCACTGACCTTCGGTGAAGTCGTAGACACCCGTCCGGCCGGCGAAGTCGAGGAGGGCCAGGGTGTGGACGGCAGCCTCGACCCGCTGGACGCCCGGCCAGCCCGAACGATCGGGTCCCTCGAGCACCGGCGCCGGGGTGCGGACCGCGCTCACCCGCACGGACTCACCACCTACCCCCAGCAGGGTCCGTAGCAGCGCCATGGCGTGGTAGTCGTGCGACCACGACACCTGGGCCGATGTCACGTCGCCCAGCACACCCTGGTCGACGAGCGCGCGCACCGCGGCGATCACCGGAAGGTACGGGTGCTGCTCGGCCACCTGTACCAGTTCGCTCGCGCCCACGTCCGCCCACAGCCGGCGCATGCCGTCGACGTCCTCAGCGGGTGGCGTCTCCGACAGGACCGCTACGCCAAGGCTGACCAGGGCCCTCAGCACGTCAGGATTCGCGGTGCGCGGCACAGACGTGACGACCACCTCGGGCGCCCCGGCCTTGACCAGCTCCTCGGGGCTCCGGTACGTCGGGAAACCCCACTCCTGCTCCAGTCGCGCGCCGACGTCTGCACGTCGCGTCACCGCGCCGACGCATTCGAATCGGTCCGGGGCCTGGCGGGCCAGGCGGAGGAAGAAGTCCGCCCGCCAACCGTGGCCTACGACACCGAAGCGCACGGGCTGGCGCCCCGGTGCGGCCGCCGATGAGGTCTCGCTGTTCGACACGCTCGAATTCCTCGCTGCTGGCGGAGCGACGGCGTTCAGGGAACGAGGACCGCTCGGGCCCGGATCTCGCCGGCCTTGAGCATCCCCAGCACCTCATTGGCCTCGGCGAGCGGATAGTCGGCGTGCACCGACCGCAGCTTCCCGGCTGCGGCGAGGTCGAGGACATCGCGCATCTGCTGGCGGTTGCCCAGCACCGAGCCGACGACCGTGCGCTCATCGCCGATGTCGAGCAGGCCGACGTTCTGGGCGACGCCCAGGACGATCCGCCCGCCGGGCTTGACGATCCGCATCGCCTCCGCCACCGAGGCGTCGGACGGCGCGAAGACGATGGCGGCATCCAGCGCAGCGTCGGCCACGAAGCTGCCGCCTTCACCCTTGGGGCTGTATGACTGCACCGCCCCGAGCTCCTCCGCGACCGCCCGGTGCACGGAGCTGCGAGTCACGGCGTAGACGTCGGCGCCGGTGAGGGCTGCCATCTGGATGACCATGTGTCCCACCCCGCCGACGCCCAGGACGGCGACCTTCTTGCCCGGCGACAGGGCCGCCTTCGACACCGACCCGTACGCGGTGATGCCCGGGCAGAACAACGGCGCAGCCTCGGTGTCGGACAGGCCGTCCGGAATCGGGTAGGCGTACGCCGACTCGGCCAGCATGTATTCGGCATAGCCGCCGTCACGGGTCTCCCCCGTGATCTGCCGCTTGCGACACAGCTGCTCGCGCCCGGAGACGCAGTATTCGCAGACCCCGCACGTCGCCCAGATCGGCTGCACCCCGACCCGGTCACCCACGGACAGGTGACTCACGGACGGGCCGACCGCCGACACCGTCCCCACTACCTCGTGGCCAGGGATTATCGGGAACGAGGCCGGCGTTGCGGGAAGCCAGTCACCCTCGACCATGTGCAGGTTGGAGCGGCAGACACCGCAGGCCCCGACCTTGATGAGGATCTCGGTCCCCACGGGCGTGGGCTCCGGGACGTCGCGCAGCCGCAGTGGCTTGTCCTCGATCCGGCCGGCGTGTTCGAGCAGGGCTGCCTTCATCTGCGTGCACTCCTGAAAAGCGAAAGATGACGAGTGGTCCAAGACGCGGCTCGTCCCTCGAGCGATGCGTCATCGCTCGAGGGACGAGCCGCACCGCGCATCGCGCGGCAGTGGTGCCCCTGTAGCTGACGAGGTCAGGCAGAGGGAGGCGTGAGGATGCCGCGCTCCACGAGTGCCTTGATGTTGTCGCTACGGCGAACCTCCTCGCGGGCGAGCCAGCCCTCCTGCGGCAGCTCCTCGACGTACTGGTTCTTCCCGTAGATCGGCTGCTCGTAGATCGCCGCGTACTGCTCGGTGCGCAGGTCCTTGAACCAGTTCATGACACCGTTCGCCGAGCGGGCGCGACGCAGCGCCTCGATGTCGATGACGTAGCTCACGAACGAGTCGCCCGGGGTGAGGCCCTCCTGGCGGGCGACGACGTGGCCCTTGCTGTCCACGATCATCGACCGGCCGCCGAAGAGGTCGAACATGGTGCCGTCGTCGTAGCACTGCGGGCCGAGGTTCGGCGAGACGACGTAGGCCTGGTTGAACATGGCGTGGGCGCGGTTCTGCAGCTCCCACATGCCCTGGCTGGTCTGCGGGTCGATCAGGGTGGCGCGGATGATGATCTCGGCACCGTTCATCGCCAGCCCGCGGGAGGTCTCCGGGTAGGCGCCCTCGTGGCAGATGATGTAGCCGATGTTGCCGATCTCGGTCTTGGCGACCGGGAAGATGGCGTCGAGGACGTTGCCGTTGCCCTTCTTGGCCACCCACTCGTCGTAGATGTCGTGCGGGTTCGTCGTGCCGAGCGCGCCGCCCTCGTAGGCGTCGCTGGTGGACTTGGCCCGCTTGTAGACGACCTCGCCCTCGGGGTCGATGAGGAACGCCACGTTGAACAGGTGCCCCGGGAAGTCCTCGTCGGTCACGAACAGCAGCTCGGCGGCGATGTAGGTCTTCAGCTCGCGAGCCTTCGCCGCCAGGACGTCGGTCTCGGGGCCGGGGACGGTCGTGGCGAATGACGCGTGGGCCTCCGCGTTACCCGCCCGGAAGTCCTCCGGCATGCCCTGGATCGCCATCTCGGGGAGCACGACCAGCTTGACCGGCGCACCCTCCGTGGCCGCCGTCCGGACCGCCATGTCCATGAAGGTGCAGATGCGCTTGGCACTCTCGACGGCGTCCTCGCGCTTCTTCATCGTCACGATCCGCGGCGAGATCGCCACCACTGCGTACGGTTCAATCACCGTGAGATTCCTCCTGACTCATGTGCCTCGGCGGGATGCCGCTCGGCACTGTTCTTGCAAGGCGCGTCATGGCTCGGTTGGGTGCGGTCCACGCCGACGGAGCACGACAGGGATGGGCTGCCCAACCTGATCAGGGTCGTAAGAGACAGCGTCGCCGGGCCTCGAAGCCCGGCTAGGTAATCGATGTCACAGATCTGTGGCTGACGGTAAACACCTCCATCTGACGTGTCAAGCCGGCCGCGGCCTGACCCGCGGTCGGGACGGCGGGTCCTCGTCGTCGGCCGTCACAGCCGGCGCTGTGACCAGGCACGTTGCTGTCCCGAGTCATCCACGAACGACTTTCCATGGGCACGGTCAGCCGGCCTACGACTGGCCATTGAGACCTGATTTGTCATGCGCGTCCACACCGGTGCCGTCCGGGCTCCCGACGAGGACGACCTCGCCGGATCCGCGAGCGACGAGGCGCACCGGAATGACCGTATTGACCGGCTCACCACGGTCGCCATCGAGCCGGGCGAACAGACGCTGGGCCGCGAGGCGCCCCAGAAGCTCCGGGGACTGCTCGAGCACCGTGATCGCCGGCGACAGGACATCAGCGAGCGCGAAGTCGCCGAACGACACCATGGCGACGTCAGTACGTCTCCGGTCGTGCAGGACCTTCACCACGCCTAGCGAAGTCTCCGAACGGGCGCTGAAGATCGCCGTCGGCGGCTCGTCGAGGTCGAGGAACTCGGCTGTGCGGGCCCGGGCGTTGGCCGCATCGGTGCAGTCGGTCGTGACGAGCTCTGGCACCACGGACAAGCCGGCTTCCTGGAGGGCGTCGACATATCCCGCATACCGGTTGCGCGACGTCTCGATCTCGAGGTCGTCGCTGACGAAGGCGACCCTCCGGTGACCGTGGCGAAGCAGGTGCCGCACGGCTGTCCGTGCGCCACCGCGGTCGTCGAACGTCACGACATCCGCAGGAAAGCTCCTGGGATGACGGTCGACGAAGACCACGGGTGTCTCGGTCGACCCCAGGTAGGCCAGGTCTGAGTTGTGCGGCGTGATGATGAGTCCGGCGACCCGGCGCTGTTGGAGGCTGTCGACGATCGCGGCCTCGCGGTTGGGAAGCCGCCGGTTGCTCGTGACGATGACATTGAGCCCGCGACGAAGCGCGGCGAGTTCGATCTCACTGATGACGGCCGCGAAGAACGGGTCGGCGATCGACTCCACGATGACGCCGATCGTGTCGTCCACACCGCGACGCAACGATCTGGCCAGCAGGTCCACGCGGTAGCCCAAGCTGACAACCGCCTCCTCGACCCGCTGGCGGGTCTCCGCCGAGACCCGCGGATCGCCGTTGATCACGCGCGACGCGGTTTTGGCGCTCGTCTCAGCGGCCAACGCGACGTCACTGAGCCGTACCGGTCTTCTGGTCATGAGACGTGGCCATGCGCGTCGAGCCGAGGCAGCGCGACGACAGTCACGGGCATGGTGCAACCGGCGACGCCCCTGTCCGGAGCCGTGGACACCCCGGCATCGGAGGTGGAGCATCGTTCGGTGGCCGAGCGGGGCACGCTGGGGATCTCCGCTGGTGCATGGCTGTATGGATAGTTGTTCATCAACCGGCTCATGGTCCTCTCGGCCAATGGGAACAAGATCATCGTCGTCACGCGAAATCGCCGCCCGATATGGCTATCTGCACCGGCGAGAACCTTT
Organism: Blastococcus sp.; assembly: GCA_025465355.1. Taxonomy (GTDB): domain Bacteria; phylum Actinomycetota; class Actinomycetes; order Mycobacteriales; family Geodermatophilaceae; genus Blastococcus_B. Next base: position 23,941 of record JAODNN010000173.1, read on the forward strand.
CAATGCCGAGTCAGATGGTGCCGCTCGTCGTCTTCGCCGGCCATCGCCCTCAGCAGGCCCCCGCACCCCGGCGGCTTTCAGGGGGCGATGACAAGGGCTGGGTCACGACCCGGCCTCCCCTCTCAGGTGCGGGATGAGGTCGCGCCAGTCGAATTCCTGCACGTAGTACTCGCGCACGCTGTACGTGCCGTCGATCGTGGCTTTGAGTGACTCCGGCCCCGGGAAGCCGATTACTTCCCAGCCGACCCGGTCGTGGTTACCGCCGTATATGGGGTCGCCATAGAAGCCCTGTCGAGTGTGCGACACCAGAAGCTCGAAGAAATCGAGCCCGTCGTCGAACGCGTACACCTGGATCGTCGGGTTTCCGTCGCTGTCCACCCGAGTGACCGGGCCCGGCTTCGGCGCGCCGGACAGGCGCTCGAGGACGACGTCCTGTTCGTCTTCGCCCAGAGCCACGAAGTCCGCGCCGAACTGCCCGAGCGCGATGGCGTCGAGGTCGCGGACCCCCTGACGGTAGATCGCCCCCAGATCCGCGATCCGGGCGCGCCAGGCGTCCGCCAGCTTGCCGTCCATCTGGAGGAAGCCACTGCCATCAGCGGCGGCGTAGACGTACTCGACCCCCGACAGGTATCGGTCGATGAACCGCACCACGTGCGCTTCCCTCGCCCCGGGCTCGTGGTCCGTGGGAAGGATTCGTGCAGTGGCCGCGTCGATCGTGTCCCACTCGTGGTCGGTGAAGAAGAGCCGTGCGTCGGCGAGACCCGCGGGTGGGAGCACGACGGGCCAGTCAGCCATCGATGTCAACGCGCTGCCCTCCACTGGTCCGGGTCAGAGTCTGTACCGGCCGCCCGGAGGTCGACCGCGCCTCCCGGCCCTTGGCGTGGGTGTTCACGATGTAATCCGCGCACCGCCAGGCGTTTGCCATGATGGTCAGGGTCGGGTTGACACCGGTAGCCGTCGGAAAGCTCGACCCGTCCAATACGTACAGATTGCCGACGTCGTGCGCCTGACACCACTTGTTGAGGACCGTGGTGGCGGGATCGGTGCCCATGCGCACCGTCCCGTGCTGGTGACAGGTGTTCCCGCTGGCGCGGCCGCGCTCGAGGTAGACGGGGATCGTCTTCCAGGCTCCCGCCGCCTCCAGGATCTCGACGTTCTTGTCGACCTGCCACTTGGCGAGGCGGACGTCATTCGGGTGCGCCTTGTGGGTGATCCGGGCCGCAGGAAGGCCCCAGGCGTCTTTGACTTCAGGGTCAAGATCCACCCTGTTGGACTCGACCGGCATGTCGTGCAGCGTGTGCCCGACCTTCATCGCGTGGTTGTAGAAGTCGCGGTCAGCGTCCTTGGACGCGCTCCCCCACTGCGGCCGGCCCGGGAAGTTCCAGTTGACCGGCTGGCCGACGTGCGACGCGCCGATGAGCGCTCCGCCGATGTGTCCCCGGTCGTAGTCCGTCTCGTAGAACTGGAAGGAGCCACCACTGATGTAGTTGCCGGGAAACCCATAGAGCGGCTGCTCGTCGTCGAACAGCCCGACGGCGAACAGATACTCGTGGAAGGTCGCGTTGCGCCCCACCTGCCCGCTGCTGTTCGCCAGGCCGTCGGGGAAGTACCGGGACGTCGACAACAGCATCAGCCGCGCCGACTCGACGGCGCCCAGGCCCAGTACGACGAGGTTCGCCTCCTGTTCGACCTCGCGGCCGAGCGCATCGATGTAGACGACTCCGGTGGCGCGGCCGTCCGGCCCGACGGTCACCTCCCGTACGTAGCATTCGGCCCGGAGATCGAGATTCCCGGTCGCCAGGGCCTCCGGCACGAACGTGGTCAGGGTCGACGAGCGCATTCCGGTCGGATCGCCGTAGCCATTCCAGAAGCTGGTCCAGTTCGACGGCGTGCGCCCCCGGTAAGGCTGCGTGACCAGAGCCTGCGGGATCGGCATCGCGTTGATGCCCAACTTCTCGCAGGCCTCGTAGAAGCGCTTGCCGGCCCGGGTGGGCGGAAGCGGCGGGCACGGGTACGGCGTGCTGCGGTACGGCTCGTACTTGTCCGCGCCGTCCAGACCCGCGCAACCGAAGGCCCACTCCACCTTGGACAGGTACGGCTCGAGGTCGTCGTAGCTCACCGGCCAGTCGGCCAGGCTCGCTCCATCGATGTCACCGTGCAGGGTGCGCATCATGAAGTCGGAGGGACGAGGGCGCGGGAGCCAGCCCGCCCAGTGCACCGTCCCGCCACCGACCATCTGCGGAGTCATGGAGAACGGCGTCGGTACTGCGGTCTCCCCCTCGTCCATCCGCACCGTCCGCGGGTTCACCCGCGGGTCCGACCACAGGTACGTGCGATTCAGGAACTTGATCTCGTCACCGGAGAAGTGCTCTTTCGGCCGTAACCACGGCCCACGGTCCAGTCCGACCACTTTCAGACCGGCCTCGCAGAGGACCTTCGCGGCCGTGCCCCCGGAGGCGCCCATTCCGACGATGACGACATCAACGGGATCGGGCTTCCGTGCCTGCTGCATGTTGTTGCCCTTCTCCAGCGACGGACGGGTCACTACGCGGTTACTCACGCGGTCCGCACCAGGTTTCGGTTGGTCCTGGCCTGATAGACCTTGTCCATCACGACGGCCACAACGAGGATCGTGCCCTTGACCAGGTACTGGTCGAACGACGGCACATTCAAGAGGTCCAGACCGGTGTCGATCTCGCTGATGAGCACCGCGCCCAGCACGGTGCCCAGGATCGAGCCCCGGCCACCCGACAGGCTGTTCCCCCCGATCACCGCGACCATGATGACGTCGAGCTCGTAGCCGGTCGCGGCCAATGGTGAGGCCGACGACAGCCGGCCGGTCAGGATGAGGCCGCCGAGGCCCGCGAGCAGTCCGCTAATGGCGAAAACGATGACAATCGTCCGGCGAACGTTGATACCCGCGAGGCGGGCGTTCTCGGCATTGCCTCCGAGCACGAAAAGGCTGCGGCCGAAAGGTGTCGACCTGAGGACGAACGCGAGCAGAACAGCAAGGACGACGAAAACGACCGCAACGGTGGGGATCGGCCCGAACGCGCCGAGCCCCAACCAGTCGAAGACCGGGTTGGAGAACGTGACCCCCGCGGTCGCCGACTGGCCGACCGCGAAGGCCACCACCAGGTAGGTCAGACCACGTGCCACGCTCAACATGCCGAGGGTGACCGCGAACGGTGCCAGCTTCAGCCACGACACCAGCAAGCCGTTGCAAGCGCCCAGTGCTCCGGTGACAGCGAGAGCGACGGCCAAGGCGAGGAAGACCGGAAGCTTGACAGGGTTGGCGGCGGTGAAGGCGGTCCCGAGAAGGCCCGCACCGATCGCACCACCGAGCGCCATCATCGAACCGACCGACAGGTCGATGCCGCCCAGCGATCCGCATCCGATGATCACGATGGTCATGCCGAGACCGACGATCCCGAACATGGACGCGCTGCGCAGCACGTTCTCCAGAGAGTCCGGGGACAGGAACCCCGGAGCCTGAGTGGAGAACCCGACGGCCAGGACGACGATCAGGACGACGAGCGCCAGCTGCTGTCCCTGCACGGGTATGCGTCTGGTCTTCGGCGCGGCCGCTTCCCGCTCGCGCTTCGGAGTCTGTGCTAGCAACGACGGCATCTACCTGCTCCTGCTCTCTGTACGCCCGAACTCGAGTGGCCTCACGTCCGCCTCCGCCGCCGGACGATCCCGTCGATGCTGATCGCGAGAAGCAGCACCAGGCCTGTGACGACGTACTGAATCTCTGTCGACGCACCAAGGAGGTTGAGCGCGTTCTGGATGATCCCGACGATGAAGACGCCGATGAGGCTGCCGATGACCGAACCGCGACCACCCACGAGGCTGGTCCCACCGATCACGACCCCGGAGATCGCGATCAGCTCGTACCCCTGACCGTTGATCGTGTCGGCGCTGCCCAGGCGGGAGGCCAGGATGATTCCGCTGAGACCGGCCAGGAACCCGAGGAGCGTGTACACGAAGATCTTCGTCCGGACGACTTTCAGACCGCTGAGCCAGGCGGCTTCCGGGTTGCCACCGATCGCATAGATCACGCGGCCGACCGCCATCCGCCGAGAGGCCCACCAGAGAGCCGCAACGACGATCGCGAACAACACGACCGGCGTGGGAATCCCGAGAATCGCGCCTTGCCCGATGAAGGCGAAGTCGTCCGGCATCGGGTGGAAGAGAATCGGATACCCGCCCGTGAACAGGTACACGAGCCCGCGCACGAAGATCATGGTTCCGAGAGTCGCCATGAACGGCTCGATCCGTGTCTTCGTGATGATGTAGCCGTTCACGAACCCGACGGCGCTGCCGACGGCGAGTCCCACCAGTACGGCGAGCGGCATCGGGAGCTTGAAATCCGTGACGAACGCCGAGTTGCTCGCGGAACCGGCCACCAGAGCCGACGTCACGGCGCCCGTCAGACCGACCGTGGAGCCGACCGACAGGTCGATGCCCCCGGTGATGATGACCAGCGTCATACCCGCGGCGATGACGCCGGTGATGGCCACGACGCGGGCGATGTCCAGGAAATTGCTGATCGACAGGAACGCCGGCGACACCACGCTGAGCGCGATGACGAGCCCCAGCAGCACGACGCTGCTCGCCACGTTCTCGGCGCGAATGTGGATGCGTTCCCGTGCGCCCTTCGGCGCCTGATCCGTGGAGCGCTCCGTCCGCTCGGTGATGCTCACGCTTTCGACCCTTCCTTGGTGGGCTCGAGCCCCGACGCGTACATCACGATCGCTTCCTCGCTGAACTCCGCACGGGCGAGCTCACCGGCGATCCGGCCTTCGTGCATGACGACGATGCGGTCGCTCATTCCGATCACCTCAGGAAGATCGGAAGAGATCATGATGATCGTCGTTCCCTGGCCGGCCAGATCGTCGAGCAGGCCGTGGATCGCGGCCCGGGCGCCGACGTCGACACCGCGGGTCGGCTCGTCCACGATGAGGATCTTCGACTGGGAGAACAGCCACTTCGCCAGCACGACCTTCTGCTGGTTGCCTCCACTCAGGCGACCGGTCTCCTGCTCGATGTTGGCCGGGCTGACCTGCAGGTCCTTGACCAGGCGCTTGGCCGCCTGCCGCTCGCCGCCTCGGTTGAGCTGCCCCCACCTGCTCACCTTGGACAGGCTGGCGAGGGTGACGTTGTGGGCGTTGCTCATCGACAGAACCGCTCCTTGGAGCTTCCTGTCCTCGGGCACGAGTCCGATGCCGTGTCGGATGGCGCTGCCCGGCGAGTCCAGGGTGACCTGCTCCCCATCGACGAGCACCTCACCGGCGGTGATGGGGTCAGCTCCGAAGATGGCGCGGGCCAACTCGGTCCGTCCCGAGCCCACGAGGCCGGCGATGCCAAGGATCTCGCCGCGATGGGCGGTCAGGCTGACGTCCTTGACCTTGGCGGTCGACAAGTTGGACACGCGGAGGGTCTCAGGCCCGCGCTCCCGCTGCGTCTTCGGGAAGATCTCCGAGAGCTCCCGGCCGACCATCATGGTGGCCAGCGTGTGGGAGTTCGTCGTCTTCGCGTCGACGGTGTCGACGATCTTCCCGTCACGCAGAATGGTGGCCCGATCGCAGATCTCCGCGACCTCGTGCAGCCGGTGCGACACATAGATGATCGAGACACCGTCAGCCTTGAGCGAGCCCATGAGGGCGAACAGCCGCTCGATCTCGGCCTCGGTCAGCGACGCGGTCGGCTCGTCCATGGCGAGGATGCGCGCGTTCATCGAGAGGGCCTTCGCGATCTCGATGAGCTCCTGCTCCGCGGTGCCGAGCCGACCGACGAGCGTGCGTGGGTCGATCTTGACCGCGAGCCGTTCGAGGATGTCTGCCGCCTGCCGGTTGCAGGTCGCCCAGTCGACCAACCAGGGGTTCTTGCGCGGCAGCCGGTTGAGGAAGATGTTCTCCGCGACGCTGAGGTACGGGAGAAGGCTCAGTTCCTGATGGATGAACGCGAGACCCGCGTTCTGGGCCTCTTTCGGGGTGTCGAAGGTGACCGGCTCCCCGTCGATGACGATCTCACCGTCATCGCGTGGAAGTACCCCGTTCAGAATGTTCAGCAGCGTCGACTTGCCGGCTCCATTTTCGCCGAGCAGTCCGAGGACCTCCCCGCGGGCGACCGAGAGGTCAACGCCGTGCAGTACCTGAATGTGGCCGAAGGATTTTGTGATGCCCTGCATGTGCAGGAGAGGCTGCGGTGTCGGCAGAGCCACCAGGCACGCCCTTTCTGATACTACCGGCGAGATGTGTGAGAACTGCGCTTGTGATCGGGTGGCCTTCCGGCTCGCCGCCTCTGGCGGCGAGCCGGAAGAACCTGTCCGTGCGGACTCTGGGCGGCCGGTTGGGCCGACTCAGTCGATCTACCAGCCGGCGAACTGCGGGTCCTTCATGTTGGTGGAGTCGACGCGGTAGAAGTCCTGCTTGACCCACGGCATGCCCTCGAATTTGACGAGGGTGGACTTGCGGCCCTCAGTCTCCTGGTTGGCCATGTCGGGCTTCTCCCCCTTGAGGATCTGCGCCATCAGGCTCGCGCCGATGGCTCCCTCGTCCTGCGGGAAGAAGACGCCGTCGTACTGGATGACGCCCTGCCGAAGCAGGTCAAGGGCAGCCTTTTCACCGTCGCAGCTGATGATCTTGAAGTCACCCAGACGGTTGGCGTTCTTGATCGCCTGAAGGCCGCCGAACATCATCTCGTCGTTCATGTAGTAGATGGCGCCGAGTTTGCCCTTGGGGAACCGCTGGAGGATGGCCTCGGTCACCTGCTGACCGCCGGTACGGGTGAAGTTACCGTCCGCCTTGTAGACGACGTCGATGCCCGGGTTCTTGTCCATCACCTTGTAGAACGCGCCACCACGGTCGATCGTGGAGCCCGCTCCCGCGGTCCCCTCGACGACGGCCACCGATCCCTTGCCGCCAAGCGCGTCGACGACCTCCTCGCCGCCGACCTGGCCCGACTTGACCATGTCGAAGCCGGCGAGGAACTCCCACTTGATGCCCGAGCCCTTGGTCTCCATGCGCCGGTCGACGATCGCGATCGGCACCTTCGCAGCATTGACCTTCTTGACCGCGGGGATCATCGGGTCAGCCACGGTCGGCGTCAGGATGATGCCGTCGACCTTCTGCGCCAGGAAGTTGTCGAGCTGCCTGGACTGGACAGCCGGGTCGTTCTTGCCGTCCGCGAAGATGATTTTCACACCATCCTTGGCCGCCTGCTTCTTCGCCCCCTCCATCATCAATTGGTAGACGGGGTGGTCGAAGTAGGCCACCGACCAGCCGATCGTGATCTGCTTGTTGGAGCCGGCTGCCGATCCTGACGACGAGCCACAGGCCGCGGCCGCGAGTAGAGTGAGTGCCGCGACCAAGGCCAGAGAAATGCGTCGCGTCTTTGCGGCGAACATTTGCATGCGCTGAAACCCTTTCACTTTCGGGTGTTTCGCCTGTATGGGGAGTGCGTTCGACCACGGATCAGCGCCATCCGCGACCTTCGCGCTGCGACGGCGGGTTTCCTTGCCGTCGTGCGGTTCAGTGGGCCCGCGGTGTGCGATGAACAGTGATCAGCGCGGTGCCGTTCGGATGCCCGGAGGCTCACGATCGACTCAGTAATCGATGTCATCACGCAGCGTTTGCGAAGGCCTACCCATAGCGAAACGGAAGCGCCTGCGCAGCAGTGCAGCTGCTCTCCTGAAAAGCCGACACGACGTTTCCCGAATTCACCGCCCTTCGAGGCACCGTTGCCAGTTGGGTAATCGATGTCACACGTGAGTGGCTAGAAACTAGACAGGCCGGGTCAGCGTGTCAAGGGTTGTCCCAGGGGCCATCTGAACGTCCAGGTCAGGACGCCTGCACGCCGGTTTCGGCCCCGCTCAGGACCGTGAGCAGATGCCGCACCACCGTCGTCATCTCGGCACGCGCCGGAGCGAGGTACTTGCGGGGATCGACCACCGCCGGGTCCCGCAGCGTCTGCCGCACCGCCCCCGTGAAGGCGACGTTCAGGATCGTGCCGATGTTCACCTTGACGATGCCGGCCGAGACGGCGGCGCGCAGTTCGTCATCAGCGACACCGGACGAGCCGTGCAGCACCAGCGGCACGGGTACTGCCGCGCGCAGCTCGGCGATCAGTCCGCGGTCGAGCCTGGCCGTACGGGCCGTCATGGCATGGGAACTCCCGACGGCGACAGCAAGCGCGTCGACCCCGGTGGCTGCCACGTAATCGGCCGCTTCCACCGGGTCGGTGCGTACACCCGGCGCGTGGGCACCATCCTTGCCGCCGACCTCACCCAGTTCCGCCTCGAGGTAGAGGCCGCGCTCGTGGGCCCACTCCGCGGCGGCGCGCGTGGCGGCGACGTTCGCGTCGTACTCGAGTTTCGAGGCGTCGAACATGACCGAACTCATCCCCGCGTCGGCCGCCTGGTACAGCAACTGCGCGTCCTCGACGTGGTCCAGGTGCAGGGACACCGGCACGGCGGCGAGCTGGGCGACCGCTCCGACCGCGGCCGCGATCGGAGCGAGGCGGCCGTCGTGGAACTTCACCGCGTTCTCACTGATCTGGAGAATCACCGGGACGCCCGCCTGTTCGGCGCCGGCGACAATCGCCTCGGCATGCTCGAGAGTGATGACGTTGAACGCACCGAGTCCGGCACCCCGGGCGCTCACGGACTCCACGATCTGTCGGGTACTGACGAGCGGCATGCATGCCTCCGGAGGAATGGGTTCGACGCTTCATCGCGATCGCATCGGGGCGCTGACGTCTCGCGGTTCAGGGCCACTTGACAGCACCACAACGATCCGCAACGATATCCATCGAATCCCAACTAGGCAACGCCGTGAAAAAAGGGTGGGGCTGCATGGAGCCGGTTCTCGTCGGCTTGGACGTCGGCACCACCACGAGCAAGGCCGTTGTGTTCACCGCCGATGGGCGGGCCCTGGGCGAGGGCAAGGCGGTCACCCCGTGGATCAAGACTCCCCACGGCGCGCAGATGGACGCCAACGAACTCCTGTTGTCGGCCCGGGAGGCGTTGCGGCGGGCCCTCGCCGAAGTCCCCGGCCATCGGGTGCTGGCCGTGGGCGTGACCAGCATGGGCGAGTCGGGCGTGTTGCTGAACGCGCACGGCGAACCGGTGGCGCCGATCATCGCCTGGCATGACACCCGGGACGGGGACGAGGTCCGCGACCTGGCCACGTCCCTGGGCGAGGACTACTTCGCCGGCCGGACCGGCCTGCCGCTTCGCGGTCAGTGGTCCCTGACCAAACATCGCTGGCTGGTCGCGCATCATCGCGAGACGCGGGGGGCGGTGCGCCGACTCAACATCGCAGAATGGGTCGTCCGGGGCCTCGGCGGCGAGGAGTCCGCCGAGCAGTCGCTGGCCTCGAGGACCGGCTGGTTCGAGCTCACCACGCGGCGCTGGTGGTCCGAGGCCCTCGAGTGGTCGGGCGCCGATACATCACTGATGCCCGACGTCGTCACGGCCGGTACACCGCTGGGCAGGGTCAGCGACGAGGTGGGCCTCTCCGGCCTGACCGGCGCGGTCCTGACCGTCGCCGGTCATGACCACCAGGCGGCGACCGTCGGTGCTGAGGCGTCCGGTCCCGGAGACGAGCTGGACTCCTGCGGCACCGCCGAGGCGCTGGTGCGCACGGTTCCGGCCGGGCTCGTCGACACCGCGGCCGTCGCGGCCCTCGCAAAGGGCGGGGTCACGACCGGTTGGCACGTGCTGGCCGACCACTGGTGCCTGCTCGGTGGTACGCAGGGCGGCCTTGCACTGCAACGTGTTCTCGGGCTACTCGGACGCACGTCCGAGGATCTCGCCGCACTCGACCGGGATGCCCTCGCCGAGGCCAGGCACGGCATCACGATCACCGGGGTCGACAGTGAAGACCTGCGCATCTCCGGCATGACCGACGGCGTCGGGCCGGCCGATCTCTGGCGCGCCGCGCTGGAGGCGGTCACCGAACAGGCCGAGCAGGTCCACTCCGCGATGTCCACGGTCGTCGGCAACCACCGGGCGCTCGTGGTCACTGGAGGTTGGTCGCGCAGTGAGGCCCTGCTCGCGGTGAAACGTCGGGTGCTCGGTCCACTGCGGAATCCCGCCGTATCCGAGGCGGGCGCCCGCGGCGCAGCGCTGCTCGCGGGCATGGCGGCGGGCCTGTACGCCGGACCGGCGCAGTTCCCGGCCATCGACTGAGCGGTGGCCCGGTGAAGGAGCATCTCGCATGAGCACCGTCTGCACGGCTCACAGCATTGCGACGCGGTCAGAGAGCGCCTCTGAAGCAGGGAGGATGCCTTGAACAGCCCCACGCGGCCGGAGCGAACTCCCTATGCCGCCCAGCGCAAGCAGGCCATCCTCACCCAGCTGCGCACCCACGGGCGGGTCGACGCCGCCGACATCGCCGCGGAGCTCGGCGTCACGAACGAGACCGTTCGAAAGGACCTCATCAGCCTGGAACGGCAGGGCCTGCTGCGCCGGGTACACGGCGGAGCCGTATCGGTCGAACAGCTCTCCTTCGAGCCTGCCGTGTCGACCCGCACGTACTACTTCGAGGAGAAGACCCGGATTGCCACGGCGGCGCTGGCGCATCTGCCGACCCGTGGGTCCGTCCTCATCGACGCGGGCTCCACAACCGGGCGGCTCGCCGAACTGTTCCCCGCCGACAGGGAGCTGACCGTCTACACCAACACCCTGTCGATCGCACTGACGCTCGTCACCCGTCCCCGGCTCACCGTCATCACCCTCGGCGGTCGTGTTCGCCCACTGACCCTCGCCGAGGTCGACGAGTGGGCGGCGCGAGCCCTGGACGAGATCAACGTCGACGTGGCCTTCCTCGGTGCCAATGCGATTTCCATGGAGCGCGGGCTGACCACCCCGGACCCCGCCGAGGCGGCGATCAAGCGCCTCATGCTCGCCAGCGCCCGCACACGGATCCTCCTCGCCGACCACAGCAAGGTCGGCGCCGTCAGCCTTTGCAAGCACGCGGACCTGTCGGACATCGACGTGTTCATCACCGACGCCGACCTGCCCGAAGCCGACTTCGCAGCCCTCACGGCCGCCGGCGTCACAGTGGAGCGAACATGATCATCACCGTTACGCCCAACCCGAGCGTCGATCGCACCATGTTCATCGACGCGTTGCCGCGCGGGGCGGTCGTCCGCAGTGGACGTGGCAGGAGTGAGCCGAGCGGCAAGGGGGTCAACGTCGCGCTGGCGCTGCGCGCGCACGGCCACGAGGTCATCGCCGTGCTCCCGGTCGGAGGCGCCGTGGGTGCGCAGATCATGGCGATGCTCGACGTCGCCGGGCTTCCCCTCATCACGGTGCCGATCGCCGGCGACATCCGCAGCAACGTGAGCCTGGTCGAACCCGACGGCACCACCACCAAGATCAACGAAGCCGGGCCGGTCCTGGACGAGGCGGAGGCCGAGGCGTTGGCCGTTGCGGCGCTGGCCAAGACCGATGGCGCCAGTTGGCTTGCCGGGTGTGGCAGCGTACCCGCCGGCCTGCCCGAGAACTTCTACGCAGCCCTGGTCACCGACGGCCGTCGCCGTGGCGTCAAGGTGGCCATCGACAGTTCGGGCCCGGCGCTGCGCGCAGCACTTCCGGCCGGCCCCGATCTCGTCAAGCCGAACGTGCACGAACTGGCCGAGGTCGTCGAACGTCCACTCACGACCCTGGGAGACGTCGCCGACGCGGCCGTCGCCCTACGGCAGCGGGGCGCCCGATCCGTCCTCGCGAGCCTCGGCGCCGACGGGGCACTCCTCGTCGACGACACCGGTGTGCTCCACGGGCGCGCGGTGGTCCCCCGCGTGGTCAGCGCCGTGGGGGCCGGGGACGCTCTCCTCGCCGGCTTCCTGGTAGCAGGAGGCGGTGGCCGCGACGCCCTGCGCAGTGCGCTCACGTGGGCGGGAGCCGCGGTGCAGCACGAGGGCACGCTGTTCTCCGGCGCCGACTCGGCCATGGCGGTCACCGTCGACGATGTCATCGACCGGGAGCTTCACCTCGCCGAGCCCGCGCTCCCGCCAGCAGGGTGACGGGCCTCGACGTGGTTCTGGCGACGTGTGTCCTCACGCCGGTCGCCGCATCGGTGACGGCTGTGCCGTCGGCCGCGTAGCCGCTCGATCTGCTGCACCGACCGCGCCACGACGAACGGTGGATCCGGGATCAGGCCGGCTCGCCTCCGGCACCGTTCGCCACTTCCGCTGGTTGGCGCGCGCAGCGCACCTAGGTCGGTAGCGCAGCGACGGCAGGGATCAGGTGTCGGTCACGCCGGCACGTGACGGTACACAGGACCCCGAGAAATGACCGGGCTGAGGATGTCGTCCTCCAGGTAGTACTCGGCCTCGCCCTCAGCGGCGGGCAGCCGGCGCGGGGCGGTGCCCGGGTATCCCAGGGCTCGGCGTACGGGCGTATTCATGAAGTAGGCGCCGCCGACAGCGAACGCGAATCTGTCGAATACGTCCCGATGGTGCAGTCGGAGATCGGCGATCACATCTTCTGGAGCACCGGCGATCGTGAGCACGTGTACCACCGTGTCGACGAGGTCCGGGTTGGCGCCGAGCGCGCGGTCGATCCACTGGCCCGCCACGTCGGCGTCGCCGGCGGACGGAAGACCGTCCCCGCCGGGGATCAGGACGTCGGCCAGAGCGGCGAGTCGTGCTCTGGATTCGTCCCCCAGTTGCGACGCGCCGACGGCACTCACGAGCTGATCTCCTGTTCGCGGGCATTCGACGCGATGTGCGAGGCGGTACGTTTGGCCAAGGCGCAGATCGTGGCCGTCGGGTTCACCCCGGTCGAGGTGGTGAAGACGCTTGCGTCGATGACGTAGAGGTTCGGTACGTCATGGGTGCGACCGAAGCGGTCAACCACCGACGTTGCCGGATCGTCGCCCATCCTGGCGGTGCCTGTGTTGTGTCCGGTCATGAAGTTGCGTCCGGCAATCCAGGTGTCCCCCGCACCAGCGGCCGCGTGGGCCTCGAGCGACCTCTCCAGATTGAAGTCCACGATCTTGCGCGTGTTGTCCGACACCCGATAGTGGACCTTCGCGGCCGGCAGGCCGTCGGAATCGGTGAGCGACGGGTGCAGCGAGACGAAGTTCGTCTCTTCCGGAAGGTCTTCGGGAACCACATGCCACTGGAGCATCCGAACGAATGACTTCATCCTGGCAGCCGAGCCTTCTCCCCAGAAGTCCTCGCCGCGCATGCTCCCCTTGTCGGTCCACTTCTCGACCGCTTCGAGGGGGCCGGCGATGGGCAGCAGCGACCACTTGGCACCGCGGACGAAACCGCGCGCCGTGTCGGTCTCGTAGAACTGCATCGACCCGATGTGTTCGCCGGCAGGCCCGAGCCAGTTCTCCAGGTCGTCGTCGTAGACCCCGACGGACGCCCCATACGGGTGCAGCATGAGACGCTTTCCGACCTGTCCCGAGGAGTTCGCCAGGCCGTCCGGGAAACGGTCGGACGCCGACATCAGCAGCAGTCGGGGAGTTCCGATGCCGCCGGCCGCCATGAGCACCACCGAAGCGGCCTGGAAATGCTCCACGCCGTCCCGTAGGTAGACAGCACCGTTGGCGCGGCCACGTTCGTCCAGGGTCACCCGGGCGACACGGGCCCGAGTGATGACCTCGGCTCCCAGCGCCACCGCGTCCCGCCAGTGGGTGACGTCAGTGGAGGACTTGGCCCCTTCCGGGCAGCCCATCCGGCAGATGCCGTAGCGGACGCATTTGCCTTCGTGGCCGCGATTGACCGTCGGGATGGCGTTGGTACCGGGCCACCAGTGCCAACCCAACCGGTTCATGCCCTCGGCCATCCGACGGCCGGTGCGGTGGATCGGCGCGGCCGGGAGGGGCGGCTCGTACCCCGGTGGGTACGCGGGGTTCCCGGCGACGCCGGAGACGGCCATCTCGCGCTCGACGGCCTGGTAGTAAGGGAGGAGTTCGTCGTAGGTGAGAGGCCAGTCATCGGCGACACCGTCGAGAGTTCGCACCCGGAAGTCCGAAGGCAGGGCCCTGGCCCAGATAGCCCCGTACAACACGCTCGAACCGCCCACGCCGTTGTACATCCATACCGGCAGGTCGGCCTCGGTGGTGTCGACCGGATAGTCCTCCCGGCGGCCGCGCAGGTTCGGGCTCGGATGCCAGTTCTTGGAGCCCAGCAATTCGTACTCGGGCTTGTTTCCCGGCAGGTCTCCAGGGTCCACCCACGTGCCCTGCTCGAGGCAGACGACCTTGAATCCCGCCTCGGCGAGGTGCCGGGCCGCAACTCCGCCCGACGTCCCCCCGCCCACGATCAGGACATCTGCAGGATGCTGCCTGGAACCCAAACGAACCACTCCCATGCGCCCTTGCATCTTCACGAGTGGAAGACCATGAAGAGACCTGATCACAAGCGCTCAGCCGGCCACAGACGACGGACTTGCGATCAGTTGGAAACTGTTGCAAGTCGTTGGAGCCATGTCAAGCCAGTTCGCTGAACGACGCGCGACGCACGAGGCGGCCTGCACCCGGAGGCACTGTCGAGCACGGGACAGTCCCCCTGATCGGGCCCTCCGACGTCTGCCTGGCCTGCGGGCTCGGTCAACGCTGATCGTCGACAGCCCAGACATCTCGTCGGCGCCCACGGTCACAGCTGGTTCGAGTGGACCGTGACGATGGGGACGGCCGAGTCACGAGATCGAAGCTGGGCGGTGTCGAAGGGTGCCCGGGGGCGGACAAGCCCCACCGGTCACTACGACCGCGGGAGTGCAGCGCTGTCAACGGTCGGTGAAACCCCTTGCCGTGCAGCCAACCGGCGATGGTCTGCTGCCCTACTACGCCAACAACGGCTCGGCGTCTTCCTGGGTGTCGGGTACGGAGTAGGGGACCTCGCGCCTGATCATGAGGAGCGTGCTGCGCTCGAGCGCTGCTGGAGCCCCGGCGGGACATCGCACAGCCCCAGCCACGACCCGTGGCCGAGCGACGTCCGCCGGGGCGATCGCCGCTGACGCGCGCCGGTAGGTCGCTCGCTGGCGGACGGCCGCGTGCTGGACGGGACCAGCGGCGTAGTCTCGCCTAACCGGGGGCTCACCCCCCATTTTCTTGAGAGGACATCGACATGGCCCTTCCCACCGACACTTCCCGGCTGGACGGCCGACGCGTGATCATCACCGGCGGCGCCAGCGGCATGGGGGAAGGACTCGTCAAGGCGTTCCCGCAGCTCGGCGCGCGCGTCGTCTCCCTCGACCTGACCGAGGGGACCGGCCGGCAGATCGCTGAGGCGTCCGGCGCCGGCTTCGTCGCCGCAGACGTCTCCGACCCGGACTCGGTCGACGCCGCGATGGACGCGGCGGTCCAGCAGCTGGGCGGCCTGGACGTGCTGGTCCACGCCGCGGGGATCGCGCCGTCCTCGCCGGCGGAGTCGACCAGCATCGCGCTGTGGACGCGCGTCATGACCATCAACGCCCTCGGGACGCTGCTGACCAACCAGGCCGCGTTCCGGCACATGCGGTCGACCGGGGGTCAGATCATCAACTTCGCGTCCGCCGCCGGTGTCGTGGGCCTGCCGAACAAGTCCGCGTACGCCGCGAGCAAGGGGGCCGTGGTGGCGTTCACCCGCACCGCTGCGGCCGAGTGGGCCCGGTACGGGATCACGGTCAACGCGATCGCGCCGGCCATCTGGACGCCGATGTACGACAAGACCCGGTCCGAGATGAGCCCTGAGCAGCTCGCTGCGCACGACGCGATGATGTCGGCGGCCGTGCCGATCGGTGGCAAGCTCGGCGACATCGAGACCGACTTCGTGCCGGTGCTGGCGTTCTACGCGTCGACGGGGGCCAAGTTCATGACAGGGCAGACTGTCTCCGTCGACGGTGGCACCCTGATGGTGCGCTGATCGGCGCGCCCGTGTCAGGACAGCGCAAGCGGCGTGCCGACGCTGAGCTCAACCGTGCCCGCATCATCGCCAGCGCCCGGCGGATCTACCGGGAACAGGGCCCCGGGGCGTCGTTGGAGGCGATCGCAGCGGACGCCCGCGTCGGCAGCGCCACGCTCTACCGGCACTTCCCGACCCGGTCAGACCTGCGTACTGCTGTGCTCACCGCCCGGATGGCGGAGGTCGAGGAGGTGCTGTCCGCCGTGGAGTTGGAGCCCGACCCCTGGGTGGCGGTGGCCAGCTACCTGCGGCACCTCGCCGCCGAACCCGACCACACGTTCCTGGACGCGCTGGTGACGCCGCCGGCCACCACGACCGAGGTCACCGGGTACCGCGAGCGGATACGCGCCCGGGTCGACGCCCTGCTGGCCCGGGCCGACGCGGCGGGCCTGCTCCGCGCGGCGTACACCGTCGACGACATGAACGTGTTCCTCTTCGCGCACGCGAAGGCGGTGTCCTCGCCGTACGTCGACACCGCGGCCGGCGACCGGCTGCTGGCGGACTACCTCGCCGGCATCCACGGCCCGGGGACCCCCGCTGACCGAGTCGGATGACGGACACGTGTCGAACTCCGACCCGGGGTCGACGCCTCCGCAGCGTCCATCGCCGCAGGCCGACGTCGACCCTGCCCGCGCGATGACCCCGCTCCCTCCCGCGCCGATCGAGCCGACACCGGACGATCCGGGGGCGACCCCGGTGGAGTGCGCGAGCCCTGCCTGATCCGCGCAGCGCGGTGACGCTCGAACACGCCGAGGGATCAGGCTGCGGCTCGTCGTGCCGCTCTCACGACCGCAGCGGGCCCCGGGCGCGGTCGGTCAGCAGCAATACCGCGACCGCCGCAGCCATCAACGGCGCCGCCGCCAGGCTCAGCAGGGCCGGCGTCTGCTCGGAGAGCCCGATGAGTCGCCCTCCGGCCAGCGGCGCGAGCAGGCCGGCGCAGCCCCATCCGGTGAAGACCACGCCGTACGCGGTCGGGAAGAAGGCGGCACCGACCCGGTCCGCCGTGGCGGCCGGCACGAGCGCGGACACGGCACCGTAGGCAAGCCCGGTGCCCAGGAACCCGGCCAGGACCACCTGGGGCGACGTCGGGGCCGCCACCGCGCCGATCGACAGTGCACCGGTCGCCAACGCCAGGGCCAGCGCCGGCAGTCGGCCGATCCGGTCGGACCAGGCGCCGACGCTCAGGCGTCCGATCAGGTTGCCGGCTGCCAGAGAAGAGACAGCCAGTCCGGCCGCCTGGGCACTCAGGTGCCGATCACCGGCCACGGTGACCGCGTGGGCGAAGAGCATGAGACCAGGGGCGGTGCCACCGGCGAAGACGATCCAGAGCAGCACCACGTCCCGCCTCGGGATGGAGTGGGGACGACTCGGCCGCCGCCCCGCAGGGACGTCTCCGGGGGCCAGTTCGGCCGCGATGGTGAGCAGCCCGGCCACCGCCACGGCTAGGCATGCAAGCGACGGCCGCCAGCCGAAGGCGGCCAGAGCCTGCGGTGCCACGAGGCCGAGCAGGACGGGTCCGGCAGCGTAGGCGGCCACGACGAGACCGGTGGCGGTCCCCCGCAGCGACGTCGGTGCACGGGCGGCGAGCCCTAGGGAGACGCCGTAGGCCAGCCCGTTGGCACCTCCGAAGAGCACAGCGACTCCGAGCAGCAGAACCGCCGGTTGCTGCGTCGTAGCCGCCAGCAACAGCCCACCCCCGCCGGCGGCTGCCGCAACCCGCAACAGGCGGCGCGGCCCGCTCCGTCGCTGAACGGGCCCAAGCACGAGCAGGACCGCCGCGAACACCACGATTGCCGCGGCGAAGACGGCGGCCGCGGTCCCGCGCGACATCGTGAGGGCGTCGGACACGGACTGCGCCACCAGGCTCCAGCCGAACAGGGTGCCCGCGGCGAGATTGGCCACGGCGCCGGCCAGCACCGGCCGGTGCCAGGGGCCGCCCCGGCCCCCGGCGTCGGCACTGGTCACCTGAGGTGGTGTACCTCCTGCAGTCCGTAGACGGGGGTCGGGATCCCTTCGTACCGGGCCTTGAGCTGAAGGCCGAGGTAGAGCGAATAGTGCCGCGACTGGTGCAGGTTGCCACCGTGGAACCACAGCGCATCCTGCTGGGTGGGCTTCCACATGTTGCGCTGCTCGCCCTCCCACGGCCCCGGGTCCTTGGTCGTCTCCGAGCCGAGGCCCCACACCTTGCCCACCTTGTCGGCCACCTCCTGGCTGATCAGGTCGGCCGCCCAGCCGTTCATCGAGCCGTAGCCGGTGGCGTACACGACTAGATCGGCCGGCAGTTCGGTCCCGTCCCCGAGGACGACGGCGTCCTCGGTCAGGTGGTCGACCTGACCGTGGACCAGCTTCACCGAGCCATCGGCCACGAGGTCCGCGGCACCGACGTCGATGTAGTAGCCCGAGCCTCGGCGGAGGTACTTCATGAACAACCCGGAGCCGTCCTCACCCCAGTCGTGCCAGAACCCGGCCTTCTCCAACCGGTGGTAGAAATCGGCGTCCCGCTCCTTCATCTGCTCGTACAGCGGGATCTGGAACTCGTGCATGATCCGATAGGGCAACGAGGCGAAGATCAGGTCCGCCTTCTCCGTGGTCACCCCGGCGGCCACCGCCTCCTCCGAATACAGCGCCCCGAGGCCGATGTCCATGAGGGTGGCGCTCTTGACGATGTGCGTCGACGAGCGCTGCACCATCGTCACGTCGGCGTCGTGCTCCCACAGCGCGCCGCAGATGTCGAAGGCGGAGTTGTTGCTGCCGATGACGACGACCTTCTTGCCGGCGTAGGCGTCCGGGCCCGGGTGCGCCGAGGAGTGCTGCTGGTCGCCGCGGAACACGTCCTGCCCGGGGATGACCGGGACGTTCGGCTTGCCCGACATCCCCGTGGCCAGCACCACCTGCTTCGGCCGCAGTGTGAGCGGCTTGCCGTGCCGCTCCACCTCGACGGTCCACTCCCCCTTCTCGGGCGAGTACGTCGCCTTCGTGGCCACGGTGCTGCCCCAGTACGGGATCTCCATGACCTTGACGTAGGACTCCAGCCAGTCGCCGACCTTGTCCTTGGGCGAGAAGACCGGCCAGTTCTCCGGGAACTTCAGGTACGGCAGGTGGTCGTACCACACCGGGTCGTGCAGACAGAGCGACTTGTAGCGACCCCGCCACTGGTCTCCCGGCCGGTCATGCTTGTCCACGACCAGCGCCGGCACGCCGAGCTGGCGCAGCCGGGCGCCGAGCGCGACGCCGCCCTGGCCGCCCCCGATGACCAGTACGTCGGGCTGGACGCTGATGCCGAGCTCCGACTCTTCCTTCTCCCGCCGCTCGAGCCACGTCAGGCGGTCCTTGTTCGCACCGTGCTCGGCACCCATCGGCCGGGCCGACCCGCGGGGCTCCTCGAACCCCTTGAGCTCGTACAGCGTGGTCAGGAACGTCCACGCCTTCGCCTCGCCGTCTTCCTCGACCAGCCGGAGCAACCCTCGGCCACGACCGACAGCGGTCTCGAAGGTGAACCAGGCGGTGGTGACACCGTCGGCCTCGTCCGGCGGCTCGTCGACGGCGAAGCCGGTCGGATCGGTCCGGTCGAGTGTCGCGGTGAGCAGGTCGGCGACGCCGTCGGGGTTCTCGACGGTCGCGATGTTCCAGGTGAAAGCTACGAGGTCCCGCCAGAAACTCGTCACGGCGAACATGCCCGCCGCGCGCGCCACATCACGGGCACGCAACGCCTGCTCGAAGTCGACGAACCAGCGTTCCGCCCGCTGCGCCGGGGTCTGCGTGGGCGTGTCCAGGGTCTGGGTCATGCGCTGTTCCTCCTGCGTCCGCAGATCGGCCTTTCACCGAGTGGCCGTGGTGTGATGAGCAGCACACCCTCCTGCGACCGGTAGGGAAAGTGTTGCAGCGTGTTGCACACCTCCGGCCGCATCGACGCTCCCGTGGGAGGTGGACGTGGTGGGCTACTCGGCGATCGCCCCCGGCACCGACCTGTCCCAGCACGCCCGCGTCCTGGCCCGCGTGCACGACGCGGTCATCGCCGGCGGACGGCCGCCGGTACGTCCGCGCGGCGTCGTCGCCCGCTCGTGGTCGAGGGTCCTGGATCTGGGCCTCGACGCCTCTCGCACCAACGCCCGCGAGCCGCTGCCCTTCGACGAGGTCGAGCGACGTCGCCGAAGTTCCCCCCTTGTGCTCGTGGTCGACGAGCTGCGCCAGGTGCTGGTCAGCGTCGCCGACGCCTCGTCGTTCCTCATGGTGGTCACCGACGCCGACGGCGTGATCCTCTGGCGCGAGGGCTCCGCGCGGGTCCGGTTGCGCGCCGACGCGCTCGGCTTCACCGAGGGCGCCCGCTGGACGGAGGCCACGGTCGGCACCAACGCCATCGGGACGGCGCTGACCGAGGCGGCGCCGGTGCAGCTGTTCTCCGCGGAGCACTTCGAGCAGGCTCAGCACCCCTGGTACTGCACGGCCGCGCCGATCCACCATCCGGTCAGCGGCGAACTGCTCGGCATCGCCGACGTCAGCGGGCCGGCGCTGACTCTGCACCCGGTCATCGGCGCTCTCGTCGAGACCGCCGTCAAGCTTGCCGAGGCGCAGCTGTGGCGCCATCACGAGAAGCGGCTGGAGCGCTTGCGGCAGTCGGCCCGCGGCGTACTTGCCACCGTTCACGGCCCGCTCCTGCTGGTCGACGACCACGGCTGGGTGGCGCATCAGTCCGGCATCACGGTGCGCGACCGGATCGAGGTGCCGCGGGCCGACAAGCTGATCGCCGTCCCAGGCCTCGGTCTGTGTGCGCCCGAGCGGATCGGCGAGGGCTGGCTGGTGCGCCCACGCGAGTCTGGGGACATCGTGGCGGAGCTGGACCTGACCGAGTCGCCGGTGCTCCGGCTGAGGTCGGACGCCGAGCCGTGGCGGACGCCATTGACCCGGCGGAATGCCGACGTCCTGGTCCTGCTGCAGCGAGCCGGTCGTTCGGGGATGACTGCCGCGCAGCTGAGTACGGCGCTGTTCGGGGACGAGGAGCACTGCGTGACGGTCCGGGCGGAGGTCTCCAGACTCCGCCGGGCTATCGGTGGCCTGGTGACCACCAACCCCTACCGGCTCGCGGACGGCGTCACACTTTCCGTCGTCTGGCCCGACGGGGCGTCTCTGCGGTTGGAGGACGGGCAGCGAGAGATCCCGCCTGGCTCGCATGTCCCGCCCCCGCCGGGTCAGCCCGTCGCCAGCAGTCGTGTCCGTATGTGACGTGTCGCCCCCCGGACACCAACGGCGTAGAGCCCCACATCGCCACGACCCTCGACGTGCACATGCTGGCGATCACCGGTGGCCGGGAGCGGACGGTCAGCGAGTACCGAACGCTGTTCGATGCCGTCGGCTGGACCTCGCCACTGGCTTTCCCAGCGCCACCGCCGTCTCGGTCATCGCCGCTGACGGGGGCGGGGCGGCGCCGGGCTGACCTCCGACGGCCCGACGGTCAGTCCTTGCGGCGGCGGGCCAGCCGGCCCTTCAGCGCCCTCCGCGCCGCTCTGGCCCGGCGCCGAACGGCGGCGAGCACGGCCTGGACGCCGATCGCCAGCGCGCTGGGGCCGGAGCCGACCTCGGGGGCGGTCCCGGTGCGCGCGGTCTCGTCCACCGCGTCGGCGAACTGCTCGAACAGGCGCTGGCTCACGTCCCCCGCCAGCGCCCGACCGAACTGGGCGATCCGGCCGGAGAGGAACACCGCGGCGTCGGCCCGCAGCTCGGTGCCGCCGTCGAGCAGGGCGACCGCCCGCAACCCGACCTCGGCGGCGGTGCGGTTGCCGCCGGCGTCGGCACCCTGGGCGAGCAGGGCCAGCCGGTGGTCGTCGGCGTCGCGCCCGGTGATCTGGGCCAGCCCCTCGAAGGCCAGCCGCACCGGGCCGAGCGCGACCTTGGCCCGGCCGCGGTACCGGTCACCGCCCAGGTCAGCGGTCAACTCCGCGCCGGGCAGGCAGCGGGCCAGCCGGTCGACGTCGTCCATGACCGCCCACACGTCCTCGACCGGGCTGGTCAGCTGCCGGGTCACGGTCACCGTGATCGTCGGCGTCCCGGTCGGTCGCGTGAGCGCGGTCGGGGCCTCCTCCGCGACTTCTTCGGCGGGCGCCTCCGCGAGCGCGGAGCGCGACATGCCGCCGCCACGGCCCACCAGGGTGCGGGGGGCGCAGTTCATCGGCTCCGGGACGCCCTCGGGATGGGCCTCGGCGACGTCCGACACCGCCGCGAGAATGCCGCGGTAGCCGGTGCACCGGCAGATGACGCCCGACATCTCCTCCGGCAGCGTCTGGGGGTCGAGCGGCCCCTCGGCGTGGACGAGCAGGTCGTAGGAGCTGAGCAGGAACCCGGGCGTGCAGAAGCCGCACTGCAGGCCGTGGTGGTGACTGAAGGCCTGCTGCAGCGGGTGCTGCCGCTCGCGGGTGCCCAGCCCCTCGACGGTGACGACGTCGGTGCCTTCGGCCTGGACGGCGAACACCAGGCAGGACCGGGCGGCGTCGCCGTCGATGAGCACGGTGCACATGCCACACACCCCGTGCTCGCACCCCAGGTGGGTACCGGTGAGCCCCAGCAAGGTGCGCAGCGCGTCGGCCAGGTGCATGCGGGCGGGCACGCGAATGCTGACCGGCGTCCCGTTGACGGTGAACGAGACGTCGACCAGCTCGTCGGCGGCCGCCCGCACCGGCCGCTGCGGAGGCCGGTCGGCGGGACGGGAGCCGGTGGTCCCGGTCGGCGGCGTGGTGGTGGTCATGATCGGCCTTCCGTGGAGCGGCGGTACGCGCCGGCCAGCTCGCGAGCGGCCAGGACGGCGAACAGGCGGCGGCGGTACCCCTGGGACCCGTGCTGGTCACCGGAGGTGTTGACGACGTCGTGAGCGAGCTCCTCCGTCCCCGGGCGCAGCGCCGCCTCCAGGTCGTCTCGTCCGGCCACTGAGCGGAGCAGGTCCGTGACGTCGCGGGTCACGGCGCGGTCGGAGACGCCGAACCCGCTGATGACCGCCTCGGCAACGGCGCCGTCGGCCGAGCGGACCCGCGTGACGACCCCGGCCAGGGCGAAGTCGCCGTGGCGGCGGGCCAGTTCGGCGAACCCGAAGCCCTCCCCCGGGCCGGCCACGGGGAACTCGACGGCGGTGAGGATCTCATCGGGGCCGATGGCGGTGGTCATGGCGCCTTGGAAGAAGTCCGCGGCGGGAACTGTCCGCGTGCCGGACGGACCCCGGACCTCGAGCGCCGCCCCCAGGCAGGAGGCGACGGCCGGGAGCTCCGCACCGGGGTCGGCGTGGGCGAGGCTGCCGCACACCGTGCCGCGACTGCGGAGCTCCCGGTGCCCGACGAAGGGCAGCGCGCGTCCGACCAGCGGCACGGCGGCGGCCTTCGGGCTGCGTTCCAGCGAGCGCTGCCGGGCGGTGGCGCCGACCCGCAGGACGGGTCCCCGCCGCTCGATCGTGTCCAGCCCTGCCACCCCGTTGATGTCGACCAGCGTTCCGGGACGGCCCAGGCGCATGGCCAGCACCGGGACCAGGGACTGCCCGCCGGCGAGGACCTTGCCGTCTCCGGCGGTGGCGGCGAGTTCACCGATGGCATCGGCCAGGGTGGCCGGACGCACGTAGGCGAAGGGGGCTGGCTTCATCGCGGATCAGCGCCCCGTGAAGGTCGGCTTGCGCTTCTCGCCGAAGGCCTTGACGCCCTCGGCGAAGTCCTGGGTGGCCCGCAGCATGGAGTAGGCCTTCCGCTCCAGCTCGATGCCGGTGTAGAGCGGCCCGTCGACCCCGCGGTCCAGGACCTCCTTGCCGGTGCGCAGCGCGGCCGGGGAGAACGCGATGAGCTTGCTGACCAGCGCCTCCACGCCCTCGTAGAGCGCATCGCGGTCGGCGTACAGCTGGTCGGAGACCAGACCCCAGTCGAACGCCTGCTGGGCCTTGATCCGGGTGGCGGTGAGGATGTGGAACTTGGCCCGGGACAGCCCGATCAGCCGGGCCAATCGCTGGGTGCCGCCGCTGCCGGGGATCATGCCGAGGTTCATCTCCGGCAGCGCGAACTGGCTGCGTTCGGTGGCCAGCCGGATGTCGCAGGACAGGACCAGTTCCAGGCCCACCCCGAAGCAGTACCCGTCGATCGCCGCCACGACCGGCTTGGTGCTGCGCGCCGGGGCGGTGATGTCGTGGCCGAGGTCGGTGAGATCGATCGGGTCGACCTCCATGAAGCCGGCGATGTCCCCGCCGGAGGTGAAGTGCTTGCCGTCGGAGCGGATGACCACGGCCCGGACGTTCGGGTCCCGGTCGATCTCGGCGAAGCGCTCGGCCATCTTGGCGCGCATCTCCAGGGTCACGATGGTGTAGCCGCCGTGCGTGAGGGTCAGGTAGGCGACCTGGCCGTCGTGGCCGTGGTCGAGAAGGACGTCGCCACCGGTGGTGGGCATGGGCCAGCTCCTGATCTGTCGGGGTCTCGGGTGGGGCTCAGGCGGGACGGCGGACGCCGTCGAGCAGCTCGTGAAGGACGTTGCCGTGCACGGGCAACTTGTCGATCTTCAGGCCGTACGGCGAGAGGGCGTCGGTGACGGCGTTGGCGATCGCGACCGGGAAGCTCATCGAGCTCCCCTCGCCCGAGCCCTTGGCGCCCAGCGGCGTCAGCGGTGAGGGTGAGACGACGTGGTCGGTGATCAGCGGGAAACCCGCCTCGGCGGTCGTGGGGCACAGGTAGTCCAGAAACGTCGCTGCGGTGGGCTGCCCACCCTCGGTGTAGGTGAACTCCTCGTACATCGCCCCGCCCAGCGCCTGGGTCAGCGCGCCGTACACCTGGCCGTCGAGGAGGGTCTGGTTGAGCACCGTGCCGGCGTCGTGGACGCTCGACACCCGGTCGATGCCGATCTCCAGCGTGTCGGGATCGATCCGGACGGCGACCAGTTCCACCACCAGGCCGTAGCAGAGGCTGGAGTTGATCCGCTCATCGCGGGTGGCGGCGCGGGCGGCCGGAGTGAACGCGGCCTCCTCGTAGAGCCGGGCCGACGTGCCCTCGGGCAGGGAACCCGGGTCCCAGTGCACGACTCCCGCGGCATGCCGGAACTCGGCGGACCGGCTGGGGTCGCTCTTCACCCTCACCCGGCCCTCAGCCAGTTCCAGCTCGTCCGGGTCGGCCCCGAGGAGCACGCCGCCCGCAGCCCGGATGGTCCGGGCGATGCGGTCGCAGCCCTCGATCACCGCGCTGGTGACGAGCGGGGCGAAGCGGGAGGAGTAGCTGCCGGTGGTCACCGTCCACGGTGTCGTCGCCGTGTCCATGTCGATGACGGCGCGCACCGACTCCTCTGGCAGGCCGAGCCGGGCGGCCGCGATCTGCCGGGCGATCGTGGCATGCCCCTGCCCCTGAGGCACGCTGCCCAGCATCACCGTCACGACGCCCTGCACGTCCACGCTGACCCGGACGTGCTCGGTGGAGCCGGACTTGTCCCGGCCGGCCTTGCGCGCCTCGGGAGGCGTCGCCAGACCCACGTATCCGATGTTGGTGCCCGAGGGGTCCACCACCACGGCGATGCCGATCCCGTACAGCTCACCGCGCGCGCGGGCCTCCGCCTGCCGCTGGCGCAGCTCCGCCAAGTCGGCGTTCTCCACCGCGAGGCGGACCGCCTTCTCATAGTTGCCGGAGTCGTAGACACCGCCGGTGGGGGTCTCGTAGGGGAACGCGTCCGGCGGCACGAGGTTCCGGCAACGGAGGTCCACCACGTCCAGCCCCGTGCGCGCCGAGATGTCGTCCATCAGCCGCTCGAGGCCGAAGTACAGCTGCTGGCCGCCGAACCCGCGGATAAGACCGGTGGGCATGGTGTTGGTGACGACCGCCCGGGCCCGGATCTGCACGGCCGGGATCCGGTAGGCCCCGGTGATGTTGCCGTAGCAGCGGTAGAGGGTGCTGGGCTCAGGCGGGCGCATGTAGGCCCCGACGTTGTCGACGAGGTCCGTCCGCAGGGCCGTGATCACACCGTCGGCGTCCACAGCGGCCTCGAACCGCATCATCCGGTCCGCGCCCGAGGAGCTGGCCACCAGGTGCTCGGCGCGGTCCTCAGACCAACGGACCGCTGTCCGGGCGTGCTTGGAGGCCAGCGCCAGCAGCACGACGTAGGGGTAGATGCCCGCCTTGATGCCGAAGCTGCCGCCGATGTCGGCCGGCACGTGCAGGCGCACCCGCGACGTCGGGATGCCGAGCGCGGAGGCCATCACCGGGACCATCGTGAACGGCCCATGGAAGTTCGCCCACGCCTCGATGGCCGGGCCGGCGGAGTCCTCGGTCCAGTTGGCGATGACCGAGTAGCACTCCATGGGTGCGCCGGAGTACCGCGGGAAGTCGTACTCGCCGCTGACCACGTGGGTGGCCTCGGCGAAGGCCTGGTCCACCTCCCCGAACGTGAACGTCCGGTCGGTGGCGACGTTCGACCCCTGGCCCTCGTGCAGGAGCGGCGCGTCCTCGGCCAGGGCGGTGCGGATGCCGACGACGGGGTCGAACAGCTCGTAGTCGACGGCCACCAGCTCGGCGGCGTCCTCGGCCACGTACCGGTCCGTGGCGACGACGACGGCCACCGGCTCCCCCACGTAGCGCACCTTGTCGGTACCCGTGGGGAAGTACGGCATCTGTGTGCTGACGGACAGCGGAAAGGGTCGCAGCGCGGCCAGCACCTCCTCAGGGCCGATGACTGCGGCGACGCCGGGGTGCCTGCGAGCACGGCTGAGGTCGACGCTGCGGATCCGGGCATGCGGGTGGGGGCTCCGGACGATCGCCGCGGTCAGCGTCCCCGGCAGCGGGTCCATGTCGTCGAGGAACCGCCCTTCCCCGGTCACCAGCGGCGCGTCCTCGACCCGGCTCGGGGTCCAGCGCGGCGCGTCGGTCCCACCGGTGTGCTCGCTGGGGGTCGCGGCAGCGGTCGGCGCGGCCTCCTCGGGGACGACGGGCGCGTCGGCAACGGTGGACTGGTCAGGCACGGGGACCTCCGAGGTCAAGCTCGGCGAGAGGTTGGTAGTCCCCCGCAGTCAGGGTGCGCCGCAGGGTCTTGCCGACGGCTGAGCGCGGGATCGCCGAGACGGCGACGACCCGCTTCGGCCACTTGAGGGAGGGCAGACCGATCGGCCCGGGGATGTAGCGCTCCAACTCGCGGAGCGCGTGCTCCGGCGCGAGGCCATCGGCAGGAACGACGAAGGCGGTGACCGCGCTCCCCCACCGCTCGTGCGGCAGCCCGACGACGCAGACGTCGGCGACCGCTGGGCACCGCACGAGGACGGCCTCGATCTCGTCCGGGTAGAGGTTCTCGCCGCCGGAGTTGATCATGTCGTCGACGCGGCCGGCGACCCACAGGTCGCCGTCCTCGTCCTCGGTGGCCAGGTCGCCGGTGTAGTACCAGCCGTCGCGGATGGACTTCTCGTTCGCGTCGGGACGCTTCCAGTAGCCGGCGAAGGCCTCGGGGCTGGCCATGGAGGCGATGACCTGCCCCTGCTCGCCGGGCCGTACGAGCGCGTCCGGCGGTGCGCCGACCTCGGGCGCCACCAGCCGGACGCGGGAGAAGACCCCGGCGCGGCCGGCGCAGCCGGGCTTGCGCATCCCGTCGGGGCCGATGGTGAAGGTGTAGATCTCGGTGCTGCCGTAGTGGTTGACCAGCACCTGCGGCCGCAGAGCCTCGGCCAGCTGCTCGGCCAGGGCCGGCGTCATCGCGGCACCGGCGTAGGCCAGGCGCTGCGCGCCGGTGTCGACGAAGCCCTCCTGGCGGAGCAACGACCAGTAGATGGTGGGGACCAGGTACAACGCCGTGACCCCCTCCTCGTGCATCAGCCGGACCGATTCCGCGGCGTCGAACCGCGCCTGGGGTACCCACGTGCCACCGCACACCACGCTCGCGACGAGCGAGCGCAGACCCATGGTGTGGAACATCGGCATCACGCCGAGCACGACCTCGCCCTGGTGCAGTTGCGACTGCACCAGGTGCGCCACCGCCGCGCTGTGCTCCGCACGGTGCGAACGGGGGACGCCCTTGGGTCGGCCCGTCGTGCCGGACGTGTAGAGCATGACGCTGGTGGCGTCCTCGGAGGGCGTGGAGCCGAGGGCCCCGTCGGGTTGGCCGTCGGGCGTCAGCTCGCCCACGTCGCG
Source organism: Blastococcus sp. (assembly GCA_025465355.1). Classification (GTDB taxonomy): domain Bacteria; phylum Actinomycetota; class Actinomycetes; order Mycobacteriales; family Geodermatophilaceae; genus Blastococcus_B. The sequence goes on from JAODNN010000173.1 coordinate 51,951, forward strand.
GTGGGTTGCCGCGCTGCCGGCCTTCTCCGCGATGGACGCCGTCGTCTCGTCGGTGACGAGCAGCGCGGGGTCGGCGTCGCCGAGGCAGTAGGCCAGTTCCTCCGGGCTCAGCCGGGACGAGAGGGGCACCGAGACGGCGCCGAGCTTCTGAGCCGCGAGGTGGAGGGTGGCCAGGGGCTCGCCGCCGGCGAGGAAGAGGGCCAGCCGATCGCCGGGCCGGACGCCTTGCTCCGCCAGCACGCGGGCGAGCTGATTGGTCCGTGCGTCCCACTCCCGGTACGTCATGGGCCTGGCACCACCGACGGCGCGGCGGTCCGGGTGTCGATCCGCTGTCCACGCCAACGCCGTGGCCAGATCCATTGAGCCCTCCGTCGGGTGGCCTGGATGATCCGAAATGGACCATATAGAGCCGACGATTAGGGTGGCAAGCGTGGCGTCAGAGCGGTTGTCCCCGACCTCCTACGTGGTGCTCGGGATGGTGGGCCTTCGCGGCCCCTCGACGTCCTACGACCTCAAGCGCGCGATCAGCCGGTCGATCGGCTACTTCTGGGTCTTTCCGCACGCCGGTCTGTACTCCGAGCCGCAGCGGCTGGTGACGATGGGCCTGCTCGCCGCGTCCAGAGAGCAGAACGGCCGCCGCCGGCGCACCTACTCGATCACCGAGGACGGACTGCGGGAGCTGCGGGCCTGGCTCGCCGCGCCGACCAACGAACACTTCCAACTGCGCGACGTCGCCGAGCTGAAGCTCTTCTTCAACGAGCTCGGCGAGCCGGGCAACGTCCAGCGGCTGGCCCGCGAGCAGATCGCCCAGCACGAGGAGCGGATCCAGATCTACCAGAGCATGCAGCAGCGCTACTCCACCGTGGAGGGCGTGGCCCCGCGGCTGGTGACGCTGCGCCTGGGCCTGGAGATGGAGTACGCGGCGCTGCGGTTCTGGACCAAGCTGGCACAGGAGGAGGCCCCCGCCGCGGCGGACGACGAGGACGCGACCGCCTGACCCGCCGCGCGCGGCCGGAGCAACGGGGCCAACGTGAGCGGTCGTCTACGGGCGGTACGGATCGCCCATGACGGCTGGACGCTCCGGAGACCCGGACGACGTGGCCGAGTCATCCCTCACCGGTCAGGCGACGCGGACCTGCAGCGGCAGACTGGTGACGGCCACCATCGTCCACGGGCTGCGGTGTCGGACCTCGTCGTCGACCACCTCCACGTCCCGGTAGCGCTCCAGCATCAGGCGCAGCGCGACTCTGGCCTCCAGCCGGGCAAGCGGCGCGCCGAGACAGAAGTGGATGCCGTGCCCGAACGTCAGGTGCGGGTTGGGCCTGCGATGGATGTCGAACCGGTGCGGCTCGGTGAACACCCGCTCGTCCCGGTTGGCCGCGGCCAGCCAGGGCATCACGAACTGCCCGGCCGGGATGCGCACGCCACCCACCTCGGCGTCGGCCCGGGCGACCCGGCCCAGCCGCGGGAACGGCGTCCGCACTCGCAGCACCTCCTCGATCCCCGCCGGGAGCAGCGTCGGGTCGGCCCGGACCTCGGCGACGACGTCCTGGTGCTCCTGGAAGCTGAGCACGCTGTTGCCCAGTGTCGCGGTGGTCGTGATGTGGCCCGCGATGAGCAGCAGCCCGACGAAGCCGATGATCTCCTCCTCGGCCAGCCGCTCCCCGTCCACCTCGGCCTGGACGAGCCTGCTCGTCAGGTCGTCGCCCGGGCTGGCCCGCCGGGACCTGATGTGTTCCAGGAAGTAGGCGTTCATCTCGCGCATGGTCGGCGCGACGGCGGTCAGCGCCTGCTCACTGGCCTCCCGCAGATCCTGCTCCGGATCGGTCTCCTGGCCGAGCAGCACGTCGGCCCATGTGCGGAACAGCCCCCGGTCCGAGGCGGGGATGCCGAGCAGCTCAGCGATCACGATCACCGGCAGCGGGTAGGCGAGCGCGTCGATCAGGTCGAACCGCTCACCGGCCTCGTCCAGCAGCTGGGTGGTCAGCTCGGCGATGCGGGGCTCCAGGTCGGCCACGACCCTCGGCGTGAACGCCTGGCTGACCAGGGTCCGTAGCTTGGCGTGCTGGGGCGGGTCCATGGTGACGAAGTTGCCGCGCTGGAAGAGCGCCAGATCGTCCTCGACGGGCTGCAGGGCGCTGAGGTCGGAGGAGAATGCGGCCGGGTCGTTCAACACCGTGCTGGCCTCCGGATGACCCAGCACGTGCCAACACTGTTGCTTGTCGTCGAAGTGGACCTGCCCCTGTGCGCGGCTCGCCTCCAGCCAGGCGAGGAAGTCCTCGAACGTCGATCGAGTGGTCGTCATGCACGCTCACTCCCCGAGGGTGGAGTGCCCGCTCCCCCAGGCACGGTCGGCCTCCGCGCGGTGCTCCCGGAGGGTCACCCGGGCTACAGGTCCTGCGCGCGAGGTGCAGAAGCGGGCATCGAGATGCGACCTGGGCATCGGGTTCCGCTCCACCGCCACCGTAGGGACCCCGGCCACCTCGGGGAACCCTCCTAGTCGTGGGTCGCCAGCGGCCTGCGGGCGAACTCCCATCCCGCCCGCTCCAAGAGGGCGATGCACTGGTCGACCACGACCTCGATGTCGTACTCCTGCGGCTCCTCCGGCGGCATGGCCAGAGCCAGAGCGTTTGTCAGCGCCACATGAAAGGTGCTGCTTGCCATCCCCGGGTCTCCCGTACTCGGTCTCGGGGCGAACGCCCCCCAGCCACGCCGGCTACTGCTCGCTGGCGGCACGTCGATGATGTCCCCGCTCGCGCCGGCCGGCTGCACGAGGCCGGGACGGCATGACCTTCGGAACAAGGGTCAGCGGCGGCACGGGGTGCCTGCAGTCCGCCGGGCACCGGACGACAATTCAGGAGTGCCCTTCACGGTGGCCGGCATCCCGGCCCACCCGCTCCTCGTGCACGTGGTGGTCGTCCTCGTCCCGCTGGCGGCATTCGGCGCCGTCGCGCTCGCCGCACGCCCCTCCTGGAGCCGGCCGTACGGACCCCTCGTCGCGGCGGTGGCCCTGGGCGGGGCCGTCGCCGCGACGCTGGCCAGGTTCGCCGGTGAGCAGCTGGCGGCCGCGATCGAGATCACCCCGCAGTTCCGGCCCGTGATCGACCAGCACGCGCGGTACGGGACGTACGTCGTCCTGACGGCCTGGCCGTTCGCGCTGCTCGCGCTCGCCGCAGCTGTGCTCGGGCGACGCTCCGGCGGTCCGGCAACGCGGATCGTCGGGGTGCTGTCGGCTCTCGCGGGCGTCGCGGCGGTCGTCCCCACAGTGCTGGCCGGCCACTCGGGCTCGCACGCGGTGTGGGCCCACCTCATCAAGTAGCGGGCACTCACCGGGCCCGGATCCCGCTAGGGTCGGCGGATGCTCGGCCGTGCCTGGGGCCTCGGGCGCTCCCTGGTCATGTACCACGGCCAACCGGGCAGGCACCGGCGGATGGTGCGGTTCTACCGGGAGTTCCTCGGACCGGGGGACGTCGGCTTCGACCTCGGCGCCCACGTCGGCAGCCGGGTGCGCGCCTGGCGGCGGCTCGGGGTGCGGGTGATCGCGGTCGAGCCGCAGCCCGACTGCCTGCGCGTCCTGCGCCTGTTCTTCGGCCGCGACCCCGACGTCGTCATCGTGCCGGGAGCAGCCGGCGCCCGGGCCGGGCGGGCGCGACTGGACATCTCCACCGCGACCCCGACGGTGTCCTCGATGGCATCCGAGTGGATCACGTCGGTGGCGGCCGACCGCCGCTTCGCCCGGGTGCGCTGGGACCGCTCCGTCGAGGTGGCGGTGTCGACCCTCGACGACCTCATCGACGTCCACGGCCTGCCGGCCTTCTGCAAGATCGATGTCGAGGGCTTCGAGGTGGACGTGCTGAGAGGGCTCACCCACCCCCTGCGCGCGCTGTCCTTCGAGTACCTGCCGCCCGCGCACGACGCGGCCCTCACCGCGCTCGGCCTCGTGGAGCGGCTCGGGGCACCGGTGGGCGGATACCTGTACAACTACTCACCCATCGAGACGATGCGCCTGGCCAGCGACCGCTGGCTCGACGCGGGCGACCTCGTAGAACTGCTCGACCGTTTCCGCCCGTCGGGCCGGTCCGGCGACGTCTACGCCCGGTTGGCTCGACCGGACCGCGTCGCGACATCTGGAGCGAAGTCCGGGTGAGCCGCCAGGGTGACGACGTCGCCGGTGCGGCATCTCCTGACCGGGACGCAGCAGCAGGAGCACGCCGCCGGGCAGGCAGGCGATCAGGCTCAGCACCCCGTACACCAGGGCGGCGGTGAGCCCCTGCGCCGGGCCGAGGCCCCCCGCCCCGAAGACGAGCGTCGCGACGGCCTCCCGAGGCCCCCAGCCCCCGACGTTGACCGGCAGGGCCATCGCCAGCAGCGCCGGCACCAGCACCGAGAGCAGTTGGCCGAGCGGGGCCCGGCAGCCCGCCGCCCGCGCGGCGACGACGAACAGCGCGAGGTATCCGGTCAGCGTGGCGACCGACAGCAGGACCACCCCCGGCCCGATGCTGCGGGAGAACACGCCGGCGCGGGCGTCGGCGAGGCCGGTCCGGAGCGCGCTGCGCAACCGGGAGGCGTGCGGTGCGCGCCGCGTCCAGACGGCCGTCACGGCGACGGCGGCGAGGACGACGACCAGCGCGACCAGCACCCCACGGCCGGGACGGCCCGTCGCGGCCGCGAGCACCTCGGGCCGGGTGAGCAGCACCGCGACCCCGCCGACCACCGAGACCACGAGGCCGGCGCACCGTTCGAGCGCGACCGCACGGACGCCCCGCCCGACGTCACCGGCCCGCCGGCCGGAGCTCACCGCCCGATGGACGTCGCCGAGCACCCCCACCGGTAGCACGGAGTTGAGGAACAGTGCCCGGTAGCAGTCCGCGACCGCCGCCCGCAACGGCAGGCTCAGGCCCAGACCGCGTGCCACCAGACACCACCGACACGCGCTGAGCACTGTGGTCAGCAGGCCGATGGCCAGCGCGGCGAGCGCCGAGCCGGCATCGAGCGCCCGCAGCCCCGCCACGACGGGGGCGCTGCCGAGGTGCGCCACCAGCGCGACCAGGATGCCGACGCCGACGCCGATCCGGAGCCAGGGCCCGAGCCTGCGCATCACGACGCCCCTGCCGGGAGGGCGAGCACGTCGACGTGGCCGACGACGATCCGCAGCTGCCCGGCGGCGCACGGGCGGAGCCTGCGGCGCAGGTAGGCGTCCGCGTAGCGCTCGAGGCCCGGCTGCTGGGCGCACGCGGCGCCGATCCACCCCCGCAGCCACTCCTCCGCCAGCCCGGCCTGGTCGGCACCGAGGCGCCACGGGCTGGGCCGGCTCTCCACCGTCGCGCCCCGCCGGGCGAACGCGTCGGCGGCGGCGGCGCCGGCGTCGGGCCCCAGCAGCCGCCGGCCGTGCGCGTAGCGGCGCTGGTGGGCGTCGAAGGCGGCCGCGAACGTGGCATCGAGCGGGTCAGAGGGAGCCAGCTCGACGCACCCGGTGACCGACAGTGCCAGCAGCGCGGCCGCTCCGGCCTCGGCGCACGCGGCGGCGAGCCCGTCCACCTCCTCTGCGGTCAGCAGGTCGAGCAGCGCGGACGCGGTCACCAGCGCCGTCCCGGCGAGGTCGGCGGCGCGCAGGCCGGTGAGGTCCCCGTCCTGCGTCCGTGCGGTGACCGGTGCGCCGTCGGCGGCCCGCCCGGGCATGCGCGCCGCGGCGGAGCCGAGCAGCCCGGGATCACGGTCGTGCAGGATCCAGACCTGCGGGCCGGGCAGCCGTCCGGCCAGCCAGCGTCCCATCGAGCCGGTGCCGCAGCCCAGGTCGCGGATCACCACAGCGCCGCCGGGACGGGCATCGGCGGCCAGACGGACGCGGACGAGGTCTACCAGCGCGGGCGCCCGGGCAGCGGCGTCGGCGTTCTCCCGCAGCGCCAGCCAGCCCGGCGCGCACACGGGTGAGCCCGGGCTGCTCAGCCGGGCGTTCCAGGCAGCCGGTCCAGCACGCCGGTCAGGCATCGAAACGTCGCCTCCCACCCGTCCAGCCGGTCGCGCTGCTCCTGCGCGACCGAACGCAGTTGCTCGCGCAGAGCCGGCGAGCCCAACCAGCGGCGCAGGGCCGCTGCGAGGGCTGGAACGTCCGCCGGCGGCGCCACGATCCCCGGCACGCGGCCGTCCGGGTCCCGGCCGAGGGTCTCCGGCACCCCGCCGACGGCCGCCGCGAGCACCGGGATCCCCCGTGCCAGGGCCTCGGTCACGACCATGCCGTAGGACTCGGCGCGGGACGGCAACACCAGCAGGTCGGCGGCGGCGTATGCCGCGGCCAGCCGTGCGCCGGTCCGCGGGCCGGTCAGCCGCAGCCGCCCGGCGAGCCCGTGGCGCTCGATCCCGCGGCGGACGGCGGCCACCTGCGCGGGATCGCGGCGCAGCGGGCCGACGAGGTCACAGCGCCAGGGCAGGTCGGCGGCGGTGGCGAGGGCCTCGACGAGCAGGTCCTGGCCCTTGGTCGCGGTGACCGCCCCGACGCACAACAGCCGGGTGGCGCCGTCCGTGCCGGGGGCCAGCGGCGCGCGATCGACGCCCGGCGCGGCGACATGGACCCGGTCAGCGCCGAGCCCGTGGTGCTGGACGAGCCGCCGTGCCGCCCAGCGGCTGGTGGCCACCACCGCGCTCGCGGCCTGCAGCGTGCTGCGCTCGAGGGCGGCCAGCTCCGCCGCGGCCGCAGGGGCCGGCCCTACCTCGTCGCCCAGGGGCAGGTGCACGAGGACGACGAGCTGCAGCCGGCGCGCCTGCGGAACGACGACGTCCGGGACGCCGCAGGCCACCAGCCCGTCGACGAGGACGACCGCGCCGTCGGGCACGGTGGCCAGGGTGCGGGCCAGCGACGCGCGCGCGGCGCCGTCGGGTCGGGGCCAGCCCCCGGCGACGGCGAACTCGCGCACCGGCCGGCCGGTGGCGGGCAGGCCGCGGCAGATGCGGCGGTCGTACAGGTTGCCACCGCTCGGTACGGCGTCGTCATCGACGTCACCCGGCACGACGACGTGCACCGAGCGCAGGCTGCCATCGGACACGATCCGCCTTTCCGACCTGTTCACCTGCTCCTGTGGTGCCCCGCACGCCACGCGCCCAAAGGTCAGCGCCGGGCGCGACGCACCGAGACGCGCCTCGACCGCGTCGGATCCGTCCCGGGAACGGGTGTCCGTGGAGGGACGGGGTGGGTAGAACCCTTCGATGACCGTGGCCCGGTTGCGGACCGGGCAGGGACTGGCCGCCGCGGCAGGCGCCCAGATCCTCCTGCTCACCGCCCTGTCGGGGCTGGCCGGCCTCGGACCGGCGGGTTGGTTGGCCGGTACCGCGTATCTCGTGGGTCTCGGGGTTCTGCTGACCGCCGCCACGAAGCACGCCCGGATCGACTCGCTGGGTCCGGCCGACCTCGTCACGTCGGCGCGAGCGGTGCTGGTCGGGGGCGTGACCGCGCTTGTCGTCGACCGGCTCTGGAGCGGCGGCGGTCCCCCCGCCCCCCTCGTCGTCCTCGCGGCGACGGCGCTGGCCCTGGACGCGGTCGACGGCCGGGTCGCCCGGCGCACCGGGACGGCGTCCGCACAGGGCGCCCGCTTCGACATGGAGGTCGACAGCTTCCTCCTGCTCGTGCTCAGCGTGCACGTTGCCGTGCTCCTGGGGCCGTGGGTGCTGGCCATCGGTGCCCTCCGCTACGTCTTCGTCGCGGCGGGGCGGATGGCGCCGTGGCTGCGGTCGCCCCTGCCCACCAGCTACCCGGCCAAGGTCGTGGCCGCGCTGCAGGGGGTCGTCCTCGTGGTGGCCGCCGCCGACGTCCTGCCGCGCGCGCTCGCGGCCGCCCTGGCGGGGACAGCACTGGCGATGCTGGTGTGGTCCTTCGGCCGATCGGTCGTGTGGCTGCGGCGCAGCGCTCGTTCTCGCCCGACGGTCGCCGGTGCGGAGCGCACACCGGCCGCGGGGGCCGCGGTCGGTTCCGGCCGCCGCGGTGGCCTCACGGCCGGGCGCCGCGTCGCGGCGTGGGTGCCCAGCGCCGTGGCGGGCGGGCTGGTGCTCGCCGCCCTCGTCGCCCCGGACCGGTTGACCGAGGTCACCCCCGGCGCGTTCGTGCGCATCCCGGTGGAAGGACTCGTCGGTGCCGCCGTCCTCCTCGTCCTGCCCCGCAGGGCACGCCGGGTGGTCGCTGTGTCCGCCGGAGTCGCCCTCGGTCTGCTGACCCTCCTGAAGATCCTCGACATGGGGTTCGTCGCGGTGCTCGGCCGACCGTTCGACCCGCTGACCGACTGGACGATGTTCCCCCCCGCTCTGGAGTTCGTCGACGGGTCGAGCGGCCGGCGTACCGCGATCGGCGCCGTGGTCGCCGCCGTGGCCCTTGCCACCACCGTGCTGGTACTCATGACCTGGGCGCTGCTGGAGCTGTCCCGGCTCGTCCACCGGCGGAGGACCGCCGCCGGCAGATCGCTCCTGGTACTGGGATCCGCCTGGGTTCTCTGCACTCTGTTCGGCGCGCAGCTCGTGCCCGACGTGCCGGTCGCCGCCTCCAGCGCGTCGGCCCTGGTCCACGATCGGGTGGTCCAGGTGCGCGCGGACCTGCGGGACCAGCGGGCCTTCGCCGCAGCGGTCGGAACAGACGCTTTCGGCAACAGGCCTGGCGATCAGTTGCTGAGAGCGCTCCGCGGCAAGGACGTCGTCGTCGCCTTCGTGGAGAGTTACGGGCGCGACGCGATCGAGGAGCGGGCGTTCGCATCCGGGATCGGCGCGGTCCTCGACGCCGGGACTCGCCGGTTGGCTGCGGCCGGGTTCTCCTCACGTAGCGCTTTCCTCACGTCCTCGACGACCGGCGGCCTCAGCTGGCTGGCGCACTCCACGTTTCTCTCCGGCCTGTGGATCGACAGCCCGCAGCGTTACCGCAGCCTTCTCTCCCGGGACCGGCTGACCCTGACCAGCGCCTTCCGCCGCGCCGGCTGGCGAACCGTCGCGGTCGTACCGGGCACCACCCGGGACTGGCCGGAGGCGGCGTTCTACGGCTACGACCGGGTCTACGCCTTGGACAACCTCGGGTACCGCGGCCCGGACCACGGCTGGCCCACCGTGCCGGATCAGTACACCCTGGCGGCCTTCGAACGCCTCGAACACGCCAGGCCGGACCGTCCGCCGCTGATGGCGGAGATCGTCCTCGACAGCAGCCACGCGCCCTGGCAGTTCATCCCCGAGATCGTCAGCTGGGCCGACGTCGGGGACGGCTCGGTGTTCGACACCATGCCCGCTGCTGCCGCTCCGCCGAACACCCTCTGGGCGGAGGGCCCGACCCGCTTGCGCCCCGAGTACCGGCGTGCCATCGGGTACTCGCTGAACTGCCTCGTCTCCTACGTCGAGACCTACGGCAATGACGATCTCGTGCTGATCCTGCTGGGCGACCACCAGCCCCCGGTGATCACCAGGCGCGGTGCCAGCCACGACGTGCCGATCGCCGTCGTGACCCGTGACCGGGCCGTTCTCGACCGGATCCGGCAGTGGCGGTGGGAGGAGGGCCTCAAGCCGGGGCCGCAGGCTCCGGTCTGGCCGATGGATGCGTTCCGCGACCGGTTCCTGACCGCGTTCGGTCCCTAGCCGGCCAGATCACCCACCCGGGCGAGACGTCCGGAAGAGACGTGCCGGTTGTGGCCTACGGGCCTGATCGCGAACGTGACCAGCCGCCGTGCCGCGGGCTTCTGCTGGAGCAGTGGCTCGTACGCGCCGCGGGTGGCCCGCACCTCGGATCCATGTGACACCGATCATGGCGATCCGCCGGGCGTCCGCCGCTGCCGATCTGGACGGCGCGCCCGAGAGAGAGCACTGGCGGGAGCCCGGCGGGCTCCTCACCTGCCCGCTTGGTCGTTCGAGCCTGGGCGGGGCGGGCACGCGTCGTGGCGCGTCCGTCGGACGATCCCGGACGGGCGGCGCCCCGCGCGTGGGAACCAGTCCGTCACATGCCCTTCCGATCACGCTGCGCTCATGCCTAACCTCTGTCAGTCACACCCGTTCCCCCGATCGAGGGATGTACGCCGCCCCATGCACCACCGCCTCTCCAGGCCCCGACTCATCCCCTTCCTTCGGCACTGGTTGTCCCGACTGGTCATCCGCCGGCCGGTCCTGCTGGTCTCCGCGCTCGTCCTGCTCGTGGCAGCAGCCGTCCCGCTGATCGTCCCCGCGCGGACCGGGGCCGCCGAGGCCGTCTCGCCGCCCGCCGCCGTGGATGCGTCCCCGCAGAGCCGGCTCGCCCATGGGGGCGACAGCACGGGCCCTCAGATCGGCGCACCGGAACGGCGCGACGAGCAGGCCGCGCCGGAGGCAGACCGGTCGCCGGCCGCCGACGGAGAGCCCCTCGCGGTGACGGACCGTGAGGTGCTGCACAAGGTGAAGCAGGCCGGCCTGTGGGAGATGCCGGTCGGCATGTGGGCGAGCAAGCGCGCCGCCGACCCGCGAGTCCGCGAGGTCGGCAGCAAGATCGCCGCCGAGCACCAGGAGCTGGACGGGATCGTGACCAAGGCCGCGTCCGTCCTCGGCGTCGAGCTACCGACCGAGCCGACCGCCGAGCAGCAGGGCTGGATGCGCGAGATCGACGCGCAGCGCGGCGCCGCGTTCGACGAGCGGGCCGTGTTCCTGTTGCGGCAGGCGCACGGCAAGGTGCTGCCGGTTCTCACGCAGGTCCGGGTCGCGACGCGCAATTCGGTGATCCGCGAGTTCACGACCGAGGCCATGGCATTCGTCCAGCGGCACATCGCGTACCTCGAGTCGACCGGGCTCGTGCACTACGAGCAGCTGCCCGACACCTCCGAGCTGACCAACCCCGACTGGCGGTCGAACGCACTCACCTTCGTGCTGTTCGCGCTGGTCACCGCCGTCTTCACCATCCTGCTCGTCCTCGTCGGCCGCGCGCTGGCCGGCGTCATCCGGCGGCTGCCCGGATCGGGGAAGAGCCGAACCACCACACCGCGGGCACCGGCCGGCGCACGTCACACAAGGAGCTGATCATGAAGTTGACCACCAAGCGCACGCTCCCGATTGCCGCGGCGGCGGCCGTGGGAGCACTGCTCACCGGGGCCGTGGCCGTGGGGACCGGAGACAGGGGGGCGGCAGACGCGCAGCCCTCTGCGAGTGCCGCGGAGCTCCTCGCGGCGGCTGCTACGGGATCCGCCCCGGCGGCCTCGGGGCACGACGCGGCCGGGCACGACCACGGTGCGGCGGCGCCCGGCGCGGCTCCGGTCGTGCCGCTGTCCCGGACGTGCGCGGACTCCGATCTGCCACCGCACGACGGCAACCAGATCGGGCCCGCGTGCGTCTCGACCCAGTTCGGCGAGGTTCCCGCGGCCGAGAACGTCCCGCAGTTGCTGATCACCGACGCCCCTGAGCAGGTGGCGGTCGGCCAGCCGTTCACGATCAAGGTCTCGACGCGCAACCTCGTGCGCGACCGCTTCCTGGCGGCCGCGCAGGGCGGCTACTACCTCGAGCGCTCCATCCTGAACGACAACGGCCTCGTCCGCGGGCACTTCCACACGGCCTGCCGCGTGCTCGACAACGCCGGTCAGGCGCCCAAGCCGGAGCGTCAGGCGGTGTTCGTCGCGACCGAGGACGGCGGCGGCGGAGCCGCGCCGGACACCGTCACGGTCAAGATCCCGGGGCTGGCCGCCGCCGGCGAAGCCCAGTGCACGACCTGGGCCGGCGACGGATCGCACCGGATCCCGATGCAGGTGTTCGCGAACCAGGTCCCGGCCGTCGACTCGGTCCGCATCCAGGTCGGGGGCGACGATGAGGTCGACAGTCCCGCGAATGCCGGCACCGGCCAGCGCACCGAAGCGACCCCGCGCACCAAAGCAACCCCGCGCACCGAGGGGGGTCGGCGCCCGGACGCCAACCAGCGCAACACCGACCCGCGCAACGACGACCGCCAGCACACCGACCGCCAGCGCACCCACGACGGCCAGTAGTCGGTCGTCGTCCAGCCTCCCGGGCGTTCCTGCGCGGAATTGCTCGGGAGGCTGCGGTCCGCCCCGACGCGACAGTGCACCGCCGACCCCATGCCGCACCGGCCGGGCGGCGGCGGGTGCCTCGCACTGTCGTGCCCGGACCTGCACAAGCGCACGGGCGACGGCATCACCACCCTCGGCCAGCGACGGAATCGACGCCGGAGCTTGCCGTCTGACCTCCGTCAAGGGCGCAAGCCCGTCGGTCCCGTGTGGCTCTACTGAGCCCCGTCCCCCCTTACGGTGACAGTGGGACGGAACGACTTCCTGCCGGGGTCAGCACCCTTCGCTCCGTGCCCAGGCCGCAGGCGACGGGTCAGGCGCGGGCCGGGCTCGACGGTGTGGCTGCGGCCTTCCGCCGGCCGAAAAGCAGGTGGTCGAGGCTGTACCGCCCGGGGCCGACGGCGGCGAGCAGCAGGCTGGCCGCGCCCAGGGTGAGCACGAGCTCGTAGCCGTGCTCCTCGACGAACAGGCCGTTGCCTGCGTGGACGAACAGGTAGGCGCCGAGCATGTCCACAGCGAGCAGGGTCCCGGCGACGGGCACGGCGATGCCGAGTACCAGGGCCGCCCCGCCGATCAGCTCCACCAGGGCGGCGTACCAGGCGCTCAGATGTGCCGCCGGCACGCCGGCCTTTTCGAAGAAGGCAGCCGTGCCGTCCACTCCATTGGTGAACAACTTCTGCCAGCCGTGGGCGAAGAACACCATGCCGATGGCGACCCTGGCGAGCAGCAGGACGAGGTTGCGGACAACGGGGGGTGGGGTCACGAGGTGTCCCAACGGTGGGCAACGTGGGACCGGCCGGATGCGGCTCGGCCGCCCCTGCGGGGCGCGCCTGACTGGGCGCCGCATGGGTTTCTTGTCCCTCGATCACGGTAGGAGCCGGTTCCTGGCCGGTCAATGAACGGGTGCTGCGCTACTGGCCCCATCAGTGCACCCGCACGCGCGCTGCACCTGAGCGGTGGTCGGCTACCGGTCGTGCCCGTCGTCGCACGCCTATGCGCCGGTAGCGGCCCAGCGCGGAGAGTGAGCAGTCCGCCGAGCGGTGGCAGCGCATGGTTGTGACCGGGCAGACCAGGCAACACCGATGCGCGGTTGGCAGCACCACCGATTGCCGGTGCGCGGTGGTCCGGGTTCCCTTGGGGTGGCCGGATGCTGCAGCGAGCAACAGGGGGGAGCATGGCGGCGGAGCCGTTCAGCCGGTTCACCGTGGCGCGGACCTCCGAGTTCGACGAGGCGCAGGACGCGATGCAGGCGACCTTCCTGCCTTTGCGCATGCGGCTCCTGGAGCCGGACGGCGCCGGAGGCCGCCTGCCGCTCGGGCTGAACGCGATCCGGGTCGGGGAGGTGACGATCAGCTACGTCCGGCTGGACCGCGACGTCCAGATCGACACCGTCGAGGCGGAGAACTACCACGTGAACCTGCCCGTCTCCGGCGGGACGGTGTCCCGGTCCGGCCGGCTGGAGCAGGTGGAGACCACGCCGGGCCGAGCGGCGGTGTTCATGCCCGGGCTGCCTGCCGACATCGCCTGGCGCGCCGGTTGCGCGCAGTTCTGCCTGATGTTCCCCCGCCCGGTTCTGCTGCAGGAGCTGGAGGCGATGCTGGGCCGGCCGCCGCGCGAACCGATCACCTTCAGCCCGGGCGATGGACCTCACCAGCGGCGCCGGGCAGGCGTGGCTGGACGCGCTGCGGCTGATCGAGCGGCAGGCGAGGTACTCGCAGGGCCTGCTCCACCACCCGCTGGCGGCGGCCCACCTGGCGCAGACGCCCGTCGACGGGCTGCTGCTGGCCCAGCCGCACAACCACACCGAGGCTCTCGCCGGGCCGAGCTACCCGGCGGCACCGCCGACGGTGCGGCAGGCGATCGAGCTCATCCGTGCCCACCCCGAGCAGCCCTGGACGACCGCGACCCTGGCCCGGCATGTCGCGGTGAGCCCGCGCAGCCTGCAGGACGGGTTCGCCCGCTCGGTCGGCGTCCCGCCGAGGCAGTACCTGCGCGAGGTGCGCCTTGCTCGTGTGCACGAGGAGCTGCGGGCGGCCGACCCGCACACCGCCACGGTCTCTCAGGTCGCCGGCCGGTGGGGGTTCGTCTACCTGAGCCGGTTCGCCGCGGCCTACCGCAGCACGTTCGGCGAGAGCCCGGTGCAGACCCTGCGCAGCGCGTAAGGCGGCCTCGCTGCAGGGTCTGCGCAAATGGCACCAACCTCTGCGGTGAGCGCGTAGATCCGCCCGGCCCGCCGCACTTGCATGGATGCCCTCAGCTGAGAAACCGGCTGGCAGGCCAAGAGCCGGCACGGCGGCACCCCAAGCGCCCCGTGCACGCTCCGGCCACCCGGGGAGGCGGGCACGTGGCCGAGAACGCCGCGGTGACGCAGCAAGTGGGCGCGGCGATCGCCCGGATCTCGGACGACGTCGGCTCGATCACCGAACGCGGCCGGCGGATCTTGCAGGCGCTCGGCCGAGTGCTGCGCTATGACGCCGCCTCGATCGCCCTGCGGGACCCCGAGCGGCGGATTCGCATCCCGCAGGCCTCCGCCGGAGAGGTCGCGGCGCTGCACGCCTACTGGTCCAGCCCGGAGGGCGACGCCGAGCTGGAGCGGCTCGGGCTGAACCGGCCGGGACCGCCGCTGCTGCACACCGAACTGCCCGTGCCCGCCGCCGAGACCGTCTACCGGCGCCGCTACCTGGGGCCGGCCGGCTATCGCGGCGGCCTCGACGCCGCACTGTTCACCGCCGACGGCCGGCACGCCGGACACCTGACCCTGCTCACCGCGGCCGGCACCCGGCCGACCCCCGCCGACCGGGACCTGCTCGGTGCCCTGACGGGGCCGATAACGCGCGCGGTGGACCGGCTGCCGGACATCAGCACCTACGCCGGGATCGTGCGCGACGTCATCGCCGGGGTCGTGCTCACCCGCACCGGCCACACCCTGCCCCTGCCAGGGCTGCCCTCCGACCCGGTGCTCGCCGCCGAGTCCCCGATGGTCGCCGAGTCGGCCGACTGGCTGGCCGCCGGCGCCCCCTACGCGACCTTCCTGCACCCCGCTCCGGGCGCCGAGGCCGACGGAGCACTGCTGCGGGTCACCGTGCTCGACACCGGCGCCGAGGCCGGCGACCACCTGTGCGCCGCCGTCCTGATCTCCCCGGAACCGGACCTGCGCGGCCTGTCCCGCCACGACCTGCAGGTCCTCGGCCGGATCGTGGCGGGCTGGGAGGACGACGAGCGCATCGCCGCCGCCCTGCACACCACTCCCGAGGACGTCGCGGAGACCGTGCGGCGCGACATGCGGCTGCTGGACACTCCCTCGCGGACCGGGCTCGCCTGCCGTGCGCTGCGCGAAGGACTGTTCCTGCCGCGACGCACATCCGGCGAGACCCGATGAACCGCCCTGGAGAACGAGAGGCCCGCTCGGCGCCCCTTCCCGGGCCGCGGTCCGTCAGGTCCGCGACGGGCGCGTGCCTCAAGCATCTCCTGCTATGCGTCCTTCATTCACGCTGCGACGGTCGGCCACGCCGGCCGCCGGCGCCGCCTTCGCGATGAACATCTCCTCGACCCTGTCGGACGCGAACAGAGCGGGGAGCCAGGTGTCCAGGTTGTCGACCCGTGGCTCCGCCTCAGCGCAGGTCGAACAGAGCACACGGTCGGGACGAGGGGGACCATGGCTCGGGCACGACCGACTCGGCCTCGACTCCCTTGTCGAGCCGGAGCGCGTCCTCGCCGTAGAGGTCCGCGACCCAGTTGGGCTGGTAGATGGTGTCGAGGTATCGCTCACCGAGGTCCGGGGCGATGGTGACCGCGGTGAGGCCTCCGGTGTCGTGGCGGGCCAGCCAGTCCACCGCGCCGCTGACCACGGTTCCGG
>JAODNN010000180.1 GCA_025465355.1 Blastococcus sp.
GACCGGCCGCCGTCGCGGGGATCTTGATGAACAGGTTCGGCCGGTCGACCAGCCACCACAGGTGCGCGGCCTCGGCGGCCGTGGCGTCCGTGTCGTGGGCCAGGCCCGGGGCGACCTCGAGGGAGACACGGCCGTCCCGGCCGGTGCGCTCGGCGACCGGTGCGAGCAGGTCGCAGGCATCCCGGACGTCGGACGCCGTGATGGTCCGCAGCGCCTCCTCGACGCTCACCTTGCGGACGGCCATCGCGTGCAGCTGGTCGTCATAGGACTCCGAGCCGCTGATGGCGGCGGCGAAGATCGTCGGGTTGGTGGTGACCCCGACGACGGAGTAGTCGTCGACCAGTGTCTGCAGGTTGCCGGTGCGGATGCGGTCACGGGAGAGGTCGTCGAGCCAGACGGCGACCCCCGCGGCGGACAGCTCGGCCAGTCTCTTGTTCTGTGCCATGTCACGCGCCCCCTTCGGGCTGTGTGGTGGGTCAGATGGACAGGTACGTCACCGGGGGGCGGTCACCGGTCGCCGGTGGGGTGCGGCAGGGAGCCCACTGTGTCGGTGCCCGCGAACGGGCCCGCGCCCGCCGAGGCCGCCGCGATGCTCTCGCGGGCGGCGGTGACGACGGCTTCCTTGGTCAGCCCGAACTCCTCGTAGAGCACGGTGTAGGCGGCGCTGGCGCCGTAGTGGTCGATCCCGACGATCCGGCCGGCGTCGCCCACGTACTCGCGCCAGCCCATGGGGACCCCAGCCTCGACGCTCACCCGTGCCCGCACGGCAGGCGGGAGGACCTCGTCGCGGTAGGCCTGGTCCTGCTCGGCGAACCACTCCAGGCACGGCAGCGAGACCACGCGGGTCGGGACGCCGTCGGCCTCGAGGGCCTCGCGGGCGGCGACGGCGATCTGCACCTCGGAGCCGGTGCCCATGAGGATCACCTCCGGCGTGCCACCCGAGGCCTCGGCGAGCACGTAGCCGCCGCGCGCGACGCCCTCCGCAGAGGCGAACTCGGTGCGGTCGAACACCGGCAGGTTCTGCCGTGACAGTGCCAGCCCCGCCGGACGGTCGATGTGCTCGAGCACGGTCCGCCAGGCGATCGCGGTCTCGTTGGCGTCGGCCGGCCGGACGAAGTCGAGCCCCGGGATGGCGCGCAGCGCCGCGTAGTGCTCGATCGGCTGGTGGGTGGGGCCGTCCTCGCCGAGCCCGATCGAGTCGTGCGTCCACACGTAGATGACCGGCAGCTTCATCTCCGCGGCGAGCCGGACGGCGCCCCGCATGTAGTCGGAGAAGGTCAGGAAGGTGCCGCCGTAGACGCGGGTACCGCCGTGCAGCGTGATCCCGTTCATGATCGACGCCATGGCGTGCTCACGGACGCCGAAGTGGATCGTGCGCCCGTAGGGGCCGCCGGACCACATCTTCGTCTGGCGGTTCGACGGCAGGAACGAGGGCTCACCCTTGACGGCGGTGTTGTTGCTCTCGGCCAGGTCGGCCGAGCCGCCCCACAGCTCGGGCAGCACCGGGTAGAGCGCGGCGAGCACATCGCCGGACGCCTTGCGGGTCGCGACGCCCTTGGGGTCGGCGGGCCAGGACGGCAGCACGTCGGCCCAGCCCTCGGGGAGGGACCGCGTCGACAACCGGTCGAGCAGCGCGGCCCGGTCGGGATTGGCCCGCTGCCAGGCCTGGAACTTCCCGTCCCACTCCGCGTGCAGCTTCTTGCCGCGCTCGATCACCTTGCGGGTGTGCTCGATGACCTCCGGCGGCACGGCGAAGGACGTCGCCGGGTCGAAGCCGAGGATCTCCTTGGTGGCCGCCACCTCGTCGGCGCCCAGCGCCGAGCCGTGTGCGGCGCCGGTGTTCTGCTTGTTCGGTGCGGGCCAGCCGATGATCGTGCGCAGCACGATGATCGACGGGCGCCCGGTCTCGGCCTTGGCGGCGGCGAACGCGGCGTCCACCGCGGCGAGGTCCTCACCGTCGTCGACGTGCTGGACGTGCCAGCCGTAGGCCTCGTAGCGCTTGCCGACGTCCTCGGTGAACGCGACGTTGGTGTCGTCCTCGATCGAGATGTGGTTGTCGTCGTAGACGAGGATCAGGTTGCCGAGCTCCTGGGTGCCCGCGATCGACGACGCCTCGCCGCTGACGCCCTCCTCGAGGTCGCCGTCGGAGGCGAAGCACCAGATGGTGTGGTCGAACAGGCTCTCGCCCTCCGGCGCGTCCGGGTCGAACAGCCCGTGCTCGCGGCGGGCGGCCATGGCCATGCCGACGGCGTTGCCCACACCCTGGCCCAGCGGACCGGTCGTCGTCTCCACGCCCTTGGTGTGGTGGACCTCGGGGTGTCCCGGGGTGAGGGAGCCCCAGGTGCGCAGCGCCTGCAGGTCCTCGAGCTCCAGGCCGTAGCCGGACAGGTAGAGCTGGATGTAGAGCGTCAGGCTGGAGTGGCCCATCGACAGCACGAAGCGGTCGCGCCCCAGCCAGTGCGGGTCGGTCGGGTCGTGCCGGAGCCATTTCTGGAACAGCAGGTAGGCCGTCGGCGCCATGCTCATCGCCGTGCCGGGATGGCCGTTACCGACCTTCTGGACGGCGTCCATGGCCAGGACACGGATCGTGTCGATCGCGCGGCGGTCCACCTCGGTGAAGCCCTCGGGGAGGGTCGGCCGGGGCTGGGCAGGGCTGCCGGTCGGGGCGTCGCTGGCGGCCTCGGCGGGTGCCTCGGGCCGCGTGCTCCGTGTCCCCGTCTGCTGCGTTCCCATGTGGTCGGTGCTCCCTCGGAGGTAGGGCGGGTAGGACGGCCGGGCGTTCGCCCGGGTGGACGACGGGGCCGACGGGTCCCGTCCAGGCGGTGCACCTCTACCCGCTCCACCCGCGGCATCAACGTGATCAAGCCTAGTCGCCCGCGTTCATGCCGCAGCCGGCGCAGGGTCCCCTGCGGGCTACAGTTGCCGGGTTCCCATCCCCGGTTTCGAAGGGACCCTTTGGTGCCCTGCTGCCCGCGCGCCTTCGCGCACGAGGGCACCCGGTGACGGCGCTCTCCGAGCGTTCCGCCGCCCCTGCTCGCCGTCTTCCCGCTCTCCGCGCGCGGGTGATGGCCTACGTCGCCCTCACCAAGCCGCGCATCATCGAGCTGCTGCTCGTGACGACCGTTCCGGCGATGATGCTCGCCGCGCGCGGCTGGCCCTCGTGGGGGCTGCTGATCTCGACGCTGATCGGCGGCACCCTCGCCGCCGGTGCGGCCAACGTCTTCAACTGCTGGTACGACCGCGACATCGACCGGCTGATGCACCGCACGGAGCGCCGACCACTGCCGATGGGCGTGGTCAGCCCGCGGGGCGCCCTGGTCTTCGGGCTCGTACTGACCGTCGTCTCGGTCGCGCTGCTGGCGGTCACGACCACGCTGCTCGCCGCGGCTCTCGCTGCCGGCGCGATCGCCTACTACGCCGTGATCTACACGATGGTGCTCAAGCGGCACACCCGGCACAGCACGCTCTTCGGCGGGGTGCCCGGGGCCGCGCCGGTGCTGATCGGCTGGGCTGCGGTCACCGGTTCGCTGGCCTGGCCCGCGGTGGTCTTCTTCGGTGTCGTCTTCTGCTGGCAGCTCCCGCACTTCTGGGCGCTGGCGATGCGCTTCCGCGCCGACTACGAGCGCGCCTCGGTGCCGATGCTGCCCGTGGTGGCGACGCCGCTGTCGGTCGGCCGGCAGACCGTGGTGTGGACCTGGCTGACCGTGGCGGTCTCACTGCTGCTGTGGCCGGTGGGGTCCGAGTACGGGATCGGCTGGCCCTACACCGTCGTCGCGGCCGGCCTGGGGCTCTGGTTCGCGGTGGAGGCGCACCGGCTGCTGCGCCGCATCCGTCAGGGCGCGGAGACCAAGCCGATGCAGCTGTTCCACATCTCGATCTCGTACATGGCGCTGCTGTCGGTCGCGATCATCGTCGACGTCCTGGTCTGAGAGGGGCCCGACGGTGTGCGCTGATGATCGGTTCCGACGCCTGGAACTGCTCATCCGCGCCCAGCGTCGCCGCTGTCGGGCGGACGGTCAGCGCGGGACGGCGGCCGACGCGGCGGGGGAGTCGAGGGGGAGTTCGGACGACGGGCCGCGGACCGACCAGATCAGCCGCGCCGTGAAGGCCGTGATCAGCACCGCGCCCAGCATGTGCAGCAGCACCAGCGCCACCGGCAGGTTCGTGAAGTACTGCACGAAGCCGATGGCTCCCTGCGCGAGTTCGACCACGAGCAGGTCCCGCACCGCCCGCTTGACCCGGTCCGGCGCGTCGGTGGCGTAGAGCCCGGCGAGCAGGGCGCAGGTCAGGCCGACCAGCAGGAACACCAGGTCGGCGTGCAGCTGGCTGACCAGCTGCGGGTCGAGGCCGGTGCGGCCGGCCTTGGGGTCACCGCTGTGCGGGCCGCTGCCGGTGACGACGGTGCCGACCGCCAGCACCGCGGCCGTGACAGCGGCAATGCCGGTGGTGAGCGCCAGCAGGGGACGGCGGACCAGCGGCCGGCCGACCCCGGGCTCCCGTGAACGCAGCCAGAGCGTCGTCGCCACCGCTACCAGCGCGCTCGACACGAGGAAGTGCACGGCGACGGTCCAGGGGTTCAGCCCGGTGAGCACCGTGATCCCCCCGAGCAGCGCCTGGGCGGGGATCCCCAGGATCGAGACCAGGGCGATCGGCCGCAGGTCCCGCCGGCTCGAGCGGAACACCGTGACGACGGCGGCGATCGCCACCGCGGTGAGGACGAAGGTGAGCATCCGGTTGCCGAACTCGATGGCTCCGTGGCCGGCGAGTGCGCGGGTCGCGACGAAACTCGCATCGGTGCAACGCGGCCAGGTCGGACAGCCGAGCCCCGACCCGGTGAGCCGCACCGCGCCCCCGGTGACGACGATCGCGCCGTTGGCGATGGCGTTGGCGAGCGCGACCCGGGAGACGACAGAGGAGGAAACCGGCACGATCAGATGCTAGGTGGTGGTTTGCACTGGGTAGGGTCGAGGCGGAGCTCAGCCGAGGGCCCGCGGACACCTGCCCTGTGGACGGCGGCAATGACCAGCGGATACTTCCCTCCAGGCAGCGGATACGGCGGCCCCTTCGACGATTACTTCGCTCGTTATCTGGCGGGTGGCGGGGGTCCGTACCCGCGGGGTCAGCGGATCGACTTCACCCAGTTGCTCAGCGATCAGGCCCGCGAGGTGGTCAGCGCGGCCGCGCGGCGGGCGGCGGAGACCGGCAGCGCGGACCTGGACACCGATCATCTGCTCTGGGCCATGACGCAGGAGGAATCGACCAGGAACCTGCTCAGCCGTGCCGGTGCCGATCCGGACGAGCTGCGCAACCAGCTGGAAGGCGTCCTCCACCGCGGACAGGTGAACGCCCAACAGCCGGCTCTGACACCGGCGGCCAAGCGCGCCCTGCTCGACGCCCACCAGATCTCGCGGGCCCTGGGGTCGACGTACATCGGGCCCGAGCACCTGCTGTACGCACTCGCGGTCAACCCGGAGTCCCCGGGCGGCGCGGTGCTCCGGAACAACAACGTCACCCCGGAGGTGTTGCAGCGGGCAGCTGTCGGCAGCGCCCCGGGCCAGCCGGGTGGTGCGAAACCGCCGTCCAGCACGCCCACCCTCGACGAGTACGGCCGCGACCTCACCCAGCTGGCGCGCGACGGGCAGATCGACCCGGTGATCGGCCGGGACGAGGAGATCGAGCAGACGATGGAGGTCCTCGCGCGGCGGCGGAAGAACAACCCGGTGCTGATCGGGGAGGCCGGTGTCGGCAAGACCGCGGTCGTCGAGGGGATCGCGGCCCAGATCGCCGACGACGACGTCCCCGAGTCGCTGCGCGGCAAGCGGGTGGTGGAGATCGACCTCACCGGCCTGGTGGCGGGGACCCGCTACCGCGGCGACTTCGAGGAGCGCCTCAAGAAGGTCATCGACGAGATCCGCGAGCACAGCGACGAGGTCATCGCGTTCATCGACGAACTGCACACCGTCGTGGGGGCCGGCGCCTCCGAGGGCTCCGCCGGTGCGGGGAACATGCTCAAGCCCGCACTGGCCCGCGGCGAGCTGCACATCATCGGCGCCACGACGCTCGACGAGTACCGGCGCAACATCGAGAAGGACGCGGCGCTGGAGCGGCGGTTCCAGCCGGTCCTCGTCGCCGAGCCCAGCGTCGAGGAAGCCGTCCTGATCCTCCGCGGGCTGCGCGACCGGTACGAGGCGCACCACCAGGTGCGCTTCACCGACGAGGCACTCGTGGCGGCAGTGGAGCTCTCCGACCGCTACATCACCGACCGCCACCTCCCGGACAAGGCCATCGACCTCATCGACCAGGCCGGGGCCCGCGTGCGCCGGAGGATGCAGACGCCCGCGAGCGACCTGCGCCGGCTCGGGCAGGAGGTGTCCCGGCTACAGCGGGAGAAGGACCAGGCGGTGGCCGCCGAGCAGTACGAGCGCGCCTCCCAGCTGCGTACCGAGCTGCTCGACACCCAACGGCAGCTGGACGAGGCGCGCGGCGGTGGTGGCGAGTCCAGCATCCCCGAGGTGGGCGTCGAGGACATCGCCGAGGTGGTCTCGCGCAGCACGGGCATCCCGGTGAGCCAGCTCACCGAGGAGGAGATGCAGCGCCTGCTGCACCTGGAGGAGCACCTGCACGAGCGGGTGATCGGCCAGGACGAGGCGGTCGAGGTCGTGGCCGAGGCGGTGCGCCGGTCCCGGGTGGGCCTGGGAGACCCCGGCCGGCCGATCGGCAGTTTCCTGTTCCTCGGTCCGACCGGCGTCGGCAAGACCGAGCTCGCGCGCGCCCTGGCCACCGCCCTGTTCGGCAGCGAGAACCGGATGATCCGCCTGGACATGAGCGAGTTCCAGGAGCGGCACACGGTCAGCCGCCTCGTGGGAGCGCCGCCCGGGTACGTCGGCCACGAGGAAGCCGGGCAGCTCACCGAGGCGGTCCGCCGCCGGCCCTACTCGGTGATCCTGCTGGACGAGATCGAGAAGGCCCATCCCGACGTCTTCAACACCTTGTTGCAGGTGCTCGACGACGGCCGGCTCACCGACTCGCAGGGCCGCACCGTCGACTTCAAGAACACCGTGCTGATCATGACCAGCAACCTGGGGTCGGAACTCATCGTCGGGCGGCGGGAACCGCTCGGGTTCGGCACCAGCAGCCGCACCCGGGACGAGGGGCTGCGCGACCAGCTCATGCGCCGGCTGCGTGACTCCTTCCGCCCGGAGTTCCTCAACCGGATCGACGAGATAGTGATCTTCCGTCAGCTCGACACCGAGCAACTCCGTCAGATCACCGACCTGCTGCTCGAGGAGACCCGCCGCCGGATGCGGGCCCAGGACATCGAGGTGGAGTTCACCCCGGAGGCCGTGGACTGGCTGGCCGAGCGGGGCCACGAGCCGGAGTTCGGTGCGCGACCGCTGCGCCGGGTGATCCAGCGCGAGGTCGACAACCCGATGTCCCGGCTGCTGCTCGACGGGAGGCTGCACCGCGGCCAGCGGGTCCGGGTGGTGGTCCGGGACGGCAGCCTGGATTTCGAGGTGGTGGAGGACAGGGAACCCGCGGCGGCGGGGCAGTCCTGACCCGCGGTATGGACAGCCAGGAGGTGAGCATCGTCACCGGCGAACGGGTCGCTTCGGGAAGGAATTGGACCCGGTTGTTGCGTCCGCGCTGAAATAGGACACACTCGTGTTGTGGAAACCATCGCGGCGCACCCCCGGACGTCGGCCGTCGCCGACGACGGGCGCACCCGCGACCGCGTGACCGCCCTGCTCCTGGAGCACGGGCCGCAGACCGCGACCGAGCTGGCCGGCCTGCTCGGCATCTCGCCGGCCGCCGTCCGCCGGCACCTCGACGCGCTGGTCGCCACCGGCCGGGCCGAGGAGCGGCTCAGCCGGGACGCCCACCGTGGCCGGGGGCGGCCCGCCCGCCGCTTCCACCTCACCGACGCCGGCCGGTCGGCCTTCCCGCACGCGTACGACGACCTCGCGCTCACCGCGTTGCGGTACGTGGCGGCGGCGGGTGGCTCCGACGCCGTCCGGGCCGTGGCCGAGCAGCAGCTCGTGGGGCTGGAGGAGCGCTGCTCGACCGCCGTGGAGCAGGCGGTGCTCGGACATTCGGGAGCCCCCGTCGACCGCGCTCAGGCTCTCGCCGCCGCCCTCACCGCCGAGGGCTACGCTGCCACCGCCTCGGCGCTCTCAGGCGGTGGGCAGCTCTGCCAGCACCACTGCCCGGTCGCGCACGTCGCCGCGGAGTTCCCGCAGCTGTGCGAGGCCGAGACTGCCGTGATCGGCCGGCTCGTCGGCACGCACGTGCAGCGGCTGGCCACCATCGCCCACGGCGACGGCATCTGCACCACGCACATTCCAGGGCCGCTCGCCGCGCGTACCGGGAACAGATCGGCCCTGCGAGACCCTGTACAGGGCGAGCGCGCAGCGCCTGGGTCCGGGCACGGGCCCGACCGCGCACGCACCGCACCGTCCACCAGCACCTCAGCTCCGCGCAGCACGCCCACGAACGACCGGGAGAGGACGCCCGCATGACCAGCACCCAGCAGCCGGTGACCACCACACCGACGGCCAGCCCTCCCTTGACGCAGGACGAGCAGATCGACCAGCTCGGCCGCTACAAGTACGGCTGGGCGGACGCCGACGTCGCTGGTGCCTCCGCGCGCCGTGGCATCAACGAGGACGTCGTCGCCGACATCTCGCGCCGCAAGAACGAGCCCGAGTGGATGCTGGAGCGCCGTCTCAAGGCGCTCAAGCTGTTCGGCCGCAAGCCCATGCCCGACTGGGGCTCGGACCTCTCCGGCATCGACTTCCAGAACATCAAGTACTTCGTGCGCTCCACCGAGGCCCAGGCGGCCTCGTGGGAGGAGCTGCCCGACGACATCAAGAACACCTACGACAAGCTGGGCATCCCCGAGGCCGAGAAGCAGCGGCTGGTCTCCGGCGTCGCGGCCCAGTACGAGTCGGAGGTCGTCTACCACCAGATCCAGAAGGAGCTGGAGGACCAGGGCGTCATCTTCCTGGACACCGACACGGCCCTGAAGGAGCACGAGGACATCTTCCGCGAGTACTTCGGCTCGGTGATCCCGTCCGGCGACAACAAGTTCGCCGCGCTGAACACCGCCGTCTGGTCCGGTGGCTCGTTCATCTACGTCCCGAAGGGCGTGCACGTCGAGATCCCGCTGCAGGCCTACTTCCGGATCAACACCGAGAACATGGGCCAGTTCGAGCGGACGCTGATCATCGTCGACGAGGGCGCCTACGTGCACTACGTCGAGGGCTGCACCGCGCCGATCT
>JAODNN010000031.1 GCA_025465355.1 Blastococcus sp.
CGTCGAGGGGCTCACCCACCGGTACCCGACCAAGGTGCTCGCCGAGCTGCTGTCGACCTGCCCGCAGTACTGCGGTCACTGCACCCGCATGGACCTGGTGGGCAACTCGACGCCCGCCGTCCCCAAGTTGAAGTTCGAGCTGAAGCCGGTCGACCGGCAGACCGCCATGCTCGAGTACCTGCGGGCGACCCCGGGTGTGCGGGACGTCGTCGTGTCCGGCGGAGACGTCGCAAACCTGCCGTTCAAGAACCTCGAGGCGTTCGTCGCCGGCCTGCTCGAGATCGAGTCGGTCCGCGACATCCGGCTGGCCTCGAAGGCCCTCATGGGCCTCCCCCAGCACTGGCTCCAGCCCGAGGTCACGGAGGGCATGGGCCGGCTGGCGGCCACCGCCCGTGCCCGCGGTGTCTCCCTCGCCGTGCACACGCACGTCAATGCCGCCCAGTCGGTGACGCCCCTGGTGGCCGAGGCCGCCCGGGCGATGCTGGCCGCGGGGGTGCGGGACGTGCGCAACCAGGGGGTGCTGCTCAAGGGCGTCAATGCCACGGCCACGCAGCTCCTCGACCTGTGCTTCGCACTTCAGGACGGCGCCTCGATCACGCCGTACTACTTCTACATGTGCGACATGATCCCCAGCGCCGAGCACTGGCGGGTGTCGCTGGCGGAGGCCCAGACGCTGCAGCACGACATCATGGGCTACCTGCCGGGCTTCGCGACGCCGCGGATCGTGTGCGACGTCCCCTACGTCGGCAAGCGGTGGGTGCACCAGGTCGCCGAGTACGACCGGGAACGCGGGATCAGTTTCTGGACGAAGAACTACCGCACCGGCATCGAGCGCACCGACGAGGCCGCGCTGGACCGGCGCTACACCTACTACGACCCCATTGCGACCCTGCCCGACAGCGGGCAGGCGTGGTGGGCGGAGCGGGCGCACGACCCGGTGACGGCCGACCTGCGGGCGGCGAGCTCGCGGGCCGCATCGGCCGCCGACCTCGTCGGCTGAACCTGCCGATCCGGGTGTCCTGGGCCCGTCCTCTCGGGTAGTCAGGAGGGCGTGGGGGACGACGCACTGCACACCGAGCGGCTCCGTCTGCGGCCATGGACGACGTCCGCCGCCGACCTCGCGCGGCTGACCGACATCTACCGCCGCGACGAGGTCACCCGGTGGCTCGGTGGGCCGCCGTCGGTCCCGCCCGAGGAACTGGTGGCCCGCTGGGCCTCGCTGCGGGCCCGCGATGACCGCTTCTGTTGCTGGGCGATCGAGTGCCACGACGGGTCGGTCGCCGGGACGGTGCTGTTCAAGCCGTTGCCCAACGGGGTCGGCGAGGTCGAGGTCGGCTGGCACCTGCACCCGGACTCCTGGGGGCACGGCTACGCCACGGAGGCGGCCCGAGCGGTCATCCAGCGCGGGTTCGAGGCGGGCCTGCCCGAGGTCTACGCCGTCGTGCGGCCCGGCAACGAGGCGTCGATGGCGGTCTGCCGGCGGCTGGGCATGCAGCTGCTGGGCCGGATCCGGCGCTGGTACGACGTCGAGCTGGAGGCATTCCGGCTCATGGCGCCGACCGTCGTGGAGTGAGGCCGGCCGCGGTCAGCGGCGGCGGCCGACGAGCGCCTTCAGCCGCGCGACGCGGGACCGGCGCGGCGTCTTGCGCTCCTTGCCGGCGGCGCGGACAGCGTCGTCGGCCGCAGCGGCTTCCGGGGTGGCGGCGGTGCCACCGAGGTGCGCCGGCTGCCACCAGCGGTCGTCGGGGCCGGCGGGCTGGTCGGGATAGCTGCGCTGCGCCTCGTCGAGCAGTGTCTCCATCGCCGCCTTGCTCCGGCGCAGCAGCGACTGGGCCTTCTCCCCCGGCTCGGCCACGATCGGCTCGCCGAGGATCACGGTGACGGGCACGCCCCGGCGGAGCACCACCTTGTGGCCCTTCGTGGCGATCCGGTGGCCGCCCCAGACGGCGGCCGGGACGATCGGCACCCCGGCGTCGACGGCCATCCGGGCGGCCCCCGCCTTGAGGTCCTTCACGGTGAAGCTGGTGCTGATCGTCGCCTCGGGGAAGACCCCGACCACCTCGCCGTCCTTCAACGCGCGGACGGCGGACTCGAACGCGGCCGCGCCGGCCTTCCGGTCGACGGGAATGTGCCGCATCGCGCGCATGAAGGGGCCGGAGAACCGGTGGTCGAACACGGAGGACTTGGCCATGAACCGGACCAGCCGGTGCTGCGGCAGTGCCCCGAGACCGAGGAAGGTGAAGTCGAAGAAGCTGACGTGGTTGCTGCAGATGATCGCGCCGCCGCTGACCGGTACGTGCTCCGAGCCGCGCACGTCGAAGCGGAAGCCGAACAGCCGGAAGACGACCAGCGCCAGGCGGATGACGAACCGGTAGGGGCGGTCACGGCGGCTCGGGGAAGGTCCGAACAGGTCCGGGCGGACGACGTCGCGCCATTTCGCCGTGTACATGGAGGAAATCTAGCGGGTGGACGTGGGTATCGCCCGGGTGGAGTCCGGCGGATCCCCGGCGGTGGCTGCCACTGCGGCCCGGACGACGGCCCGCAGGTCGCCGGTCTCGCGGTGGACCCGACGCTGAAGGTCGGCACCCGTGCCGCGCCGTAGCAACGCGGCGACGCCATCGGTCACCCGCTCCTCGTCGCCGGCGTCGGTCAGGGCCGGGCGGATGTGATCGAGCAGAGCCCCCAGGACGTCGGCGGCGGGTGCGGGGCGTCCGGTGCGGGGGTGGACCAGCTCTCCGGTGAGCCCTGAGCGGCCGGCCCGCCAGGCGGCGACTCGGAGTACCTCGCTGCGGACAGCCGGCGCCGGCGTCCCGTCGCGCGCCTCCCGGGCGGCAGTCTCCACCAGCCCACGGACCACGCCGGCCAGCGTGACGGCGTCCTCGACCCTCAGCAGGACGTCGGCGGTGCGGACCTCGACGGTGGGCCACTTCGCCGACAGCCGCGCGTCGAAATAGACCATCCCGGTGTCGAGGACGGTGCCGGTCGCGAGCACGTCGTCGATGAGCCGGTGGTAGCCGGCCGCGTCGGCGAACAGCTCGTTGGGGCCGGCCGACGGCCAGCGATGCCACGCCTGGGACCGGAAGCTCGCGTAACCGGTGTCCGCGCCCTGCCAGAACGGCGAGTTCGCGCTCAGGGCGGTGAGCACGGGGAGCCAGGTGCGGATGCGGTTGAGGACGGCGACGCCCTCCTCGTCGTTGTCGACCGAGACGTGCACGTGGCAGCCACAGGTCAGCATTTCCCGGGCGGTCAGACCGAACTGGTCGTGCAGCCGCGCGTACCGCTCCCCCTCCGTGCGGACGGGCTCGACCGCGAGCGGGGAGGTGGCCAGGGCGGCCACGTGGGCTCCCACCGAGGCAGCGGCGGCGTCGGCGCGGTCACGCCAGTGCCGCAGCTGCGCCTCGATCTCGGCGAGGGTGTGGCAGACCTCGGTGCCCAGCTCCAGCTGCTGAGCCTTGAGCTCCGGCATCAGGTGGGGGCCGGAGGAGTCGCCGTCCCGGTGGTCGCCGGTGTCCTCCCTCTCGGACCGGTCGTGCTCTTCGGCGTCCTCGCCCTCACCGCGACGGGCCGCCACCTCGAGGGCATCGGGCCCCAGCGGGACCGGCGTCCCGGTGGCATCCACCACCAGCAGTTCTTCCTCGACGCCCAGGCTTCTCACCAGCCCATGATCACCAGCGTCCGGGAACCGCGCAGGACGGAACGACGGTGGGCGGGTCTTCTGCGCCTGATTGGATGAAAGAACAACCGTTATCCCCAACACAGATACGACTTCTCCGCGGGACCTTCGGTCCCGCTCCCGCTACTGGTCACCTCCGTGCATCGCCGTCGCCTCTCGCGATTGCTGCATTGGCGCCCGGAGGGCGCCGGGCCCTTCTTTCGGTAGGTGACCACCTATTCGGCGGGCACATTTGTTGGGGATAACGGTAGTGTTCCGACATGCGAGGTAGGTGGCAGCAGCCGCTGCCCGATATGCCGGCCCCTCCCCCGGCGCGCGCCTGGCGCCGATTGGATCCACCGGCGGGCTACGAACCGCAATGGCGCCGGCTCGCCGAGGCGGCAATGGAGCTCGATCTGGGCCCCGATCAGCTCGCCGAGACGGGGCTCGGACCGCTCGCGGCGGCGCGCGAATGGAAACCCGCGACAGTGGCGCTCTACAGCAAGGTGGCCCGGTACGGCGGCGTCGCGCTGCCCACCGCCCCGACACCCGAGCCCGACCCACCCAGCCTCGATCTGCGGCCGCTCACCCAGCTCAGGAATGAGGACCCCGAGCACGTGCGGTCCGTGACCTGGTGTGCGCTGGCGCTGGCCTGGCCCGCCCCGGTCGCGCAGTTCCGTTCACTGCGCAGAGAGCAGGTGCAGGCCACCGCCCGGCGGCTCCTGGTACGCACCGACGACGGTGAGTGGGCTGTGCCGGGTGCCCTGGTGGCCTGGCATGCCTGGGAGACGGTCCGCGACCGGTTCCCCGCGCTCGCCACCAGCCCCTGGGTGCTGCCGGCGCTACGCCGAGGTCCCGGCCTGGACTCCCGGATCGGCGGACAGTTGTCTAACCAGGCACTGCAAGCCACCTTCACCAAGCACGCCTCGCGGACCGCGCAGCACCTGAGGGCCACCGCACCACCGTCCCGGCGCGAGCAGGCGGAGGAGCTTGCGGCTGCCTACCGCGGCCTGTCCTACGACTCGTACCGGCGGCTGGCGCTGGCGGCCGGCGCTCCCCCCGTCGCTGCTCGAGGTGTGGTCCGGGCCGCTCGCAGCCTGCACAGGTCGGTGCGGATCGCCGGTTGACCGGCGGCGGCGAGCTCTGATCCGAGCCGGCCGGGCACGATCGGCTCCATGGCCCACCTGCGTTGTGACTTCTTCTCCGAGGCATTGAGCCTCAGCACGTCGATGACGGTGCTGCTGCCGCAACGCACCTCGACGCAGATCGGCATGGAGGGGACCGCGGCCGAGGGGCCACCGCCCGTGCTCTACCTCCTGCACGGACTCAGCGACGACGACACGGTCTGGCTGCGCCGGACGTCGATCGAGCGGTACGTCGCCCCGCTCGGCCTGGCCGTCGTCATGCCCCAGGTGCACCGAAGCTTCTACACGGACGAGGCCTACGGCGGGCGCTACTGGACCTTCCTTTCCGAGGAGCTGCCGGAGCTGGTCGGGTCGCTGTTCCGGGTCTCCGACCGGCGCGAGGACACCTTCGTGGTGGGGCTGTCGATGGGCGGTTACGGAGCGCTCAGGCTGGCATTGCGGCAGCCCGACCGGTTCGCGGCCGCGGCGAGCCTCTCCGGCGCCCTGAACATCGCCGGCCTGCGGACCGGGCGGGTCCGCCCCGAGGATCCGCGGATGTTCGACCGCATCTTCGGCGGGCGGGAGGTCGCCGGCAGCCCGGACGACCTGCTCGCCCTGGTGCGCGCCGCCGACCCCGCCTCGCTCCCGGCGCTCTCCGTCTGCTGTGGCACCGAGGACGGCCTCATCGAGGACAATCTGTCGTTCTCCCGGGCCGCGGCCAAGGCCGGGTTCCCGGTGGCCACGTCCTTCGGGCCCGGGGCGCACGACTGGGCCTACTGGGACGCCCGCATCCAGGACGTGCTCGCCTGGCTGCCGCTCACCGGCCCGGCCGCCTGACACCTGGACGGCGGTCTCTTTCCCTCCTGACGTCAGAGCAAGGTGAGCTGCTCGGAGCCGTCGGACGACACCGAGCCCGCATTCCGGGCGCCGCTGTCGTGCGAGCCGGCGCCTGGGAGGCCGTCGGTCGGGAGGCTGCCCGCCGGGAATCCGACCTCCTCGTCGCCGGGGACGCCGCTGGGGGTGCCGGGACCGGCGCCCCGCGCAGCGCCTCCGGGCCGGCGGTCCAGCCCGTGCTTCGCCAGCAACGGCGCCACCCGCCGAGAGAGCCACCTCCGGTATTCCGCCGGGACGTAGGCACGGAGGGAGTACAGCTGCTGATAGCGCGCAACGAGTTCGGGATGCGCGCCCGACAGCCAGGCCATGAACCACTCCCGGGCACCCGGCCGGAGGTGCAGCGGGATCACCGTCACGCCGGTGGCGCCGGCACCGGCGACCGCACCGATCGCGGTGGCGAGCTGTTCGACGCCGTCGGTGAGGCCGGGGAGCACGGGCGCGAGGAACACGCCGCACGGCAGCCCCGCGTCGGTGATCGCTCGGACCAGCTCCAGCCGTGCCCGCGGGGAGGGCACGCCGGGTTCGAGAGCATGGTGCAGCTCGTCGTCCCAGACGGCGAGGGAGACGCCGAATCCCACCGGGACCTGTTCAGCCGCGGAGACGAGCAGGGGGATGTCCCGGCGAGCGAGAGTCCCCTTGGTGAGGATCGAGAACGGGGTACCCGAATCCGCCAGTGCCCGGATCACGCCGGGCATCAGCTGGTAGCGGCCCTCCGCGCGCTGGTACGGGTCGGTGTTGGTGCCGAGCGCGACGTGTTCGCGTTTCCACGACGGCCGGCCGAGCTCCCTGCGCAGCACGTCGACCAGATTCGTCTTCACCACGATCTGGGTGTCGAAATCCTGGCCGGAGTCGAATTCGAGCCATTCATGCGTCCGCCGGGCAAAGCAGTTGTGGCTGATGACCCCGTTCGCGACGAAGTCGCCTGTGCCGGTCGTGATGTCGTACATGGGTAGGTCCAGGCCGAGGGACTCCACACCGACCACCCGTTGGGCGGCATCGCTCGTCACCGCGATGCCTTCCACCGAGCATTTCCCGCGGATCGTCGCCAACCGAATTCCTCCGAGTCCCAGCAGCTCGTCGTCCGTCGTCAGACAGGGACGGCGGTCGCGGCCTGACCTCGCGCCGGTGACGTGCTTCCAACCGCGACCGGTCAGAAAGCGGTGGTCCCCGCTGGCGGTGATCTCCGTTCCGTCGGCAAGTACCACCCGATGAGCCGGCTTGACCGTCGACCAGTGCGCCTGCACCTCGGTCGCCACGTAGTGGCGGTACGCCCCGCGCTGCTCCGTGCCGATGATCCGGTCGCCTACGCGCAGGTCCGCGATGGGTTCCTGCCGCCCGTCCGCCATCAGCACGCGGGTGTCTCCGGCTACGCAGTAGACGCAGGCATGAAGGCAGCCCCGGTACGGGTTGATCGTCCAGGGGAACGGCATCGCCGACTCGCCCGGCACACGGTTCAGTGCGCTGCGGCACCGCACCTCGTGCAGCGTCGCACCGGGAAACTCGGGCACCTGGACGCTGCGCAGCAGGCCCCGGATCGTCGGCATCCCTGGCAGTGCCGACGACTCCTCGATGTCCAGCCGCTGGGCGTCCCACCGCATGAAGCCCATACGAACATGTGTTCGACGAGTTGTCCAGTCTCCGTCCCGCGGTCAGATCGGCGGGCGGTCCTCGTAGAAGGTGGAGAGGACGACCGTCGTCCGCGTGGTCACGTTCGCGGCCGCCCGGATCTCCTGGAGCAGGTGCTCGAGGGCGTCCGGTGAGGCCACCCGCACCTTGAGGATGTAGCTCTCCACCCCCGCGACGGAATGGCATGCCTCGATGGCGCTGAGATGGGCCAGCCGGGCCGGCGCGTCGTCGGGCTGGGCGACGTCGATCGGCGTGATCGAGATGAAGGCGGTCAGCGGCAGGCCGAGGGCCCTCGCGTCGAGGCCGGCGCGGTAGCCGGTGATCAGCCCGCGCTGCTCCAGTCGGCGGACGCGCTGGTGCACCGCGGACACCGACAGGCCCACCCGCTCCGCCAGGTCGGTGTAGCTGGCCCGGCCGTCCCGCGCGAGCGCGGCCAGCAGGGCACGGTCGACGTCGGGAGCGGGCGCGCCGGCGGCGCGCGGCTCAGCCGGCGAGTTCGACGAGCTCACGGGACACCTCGTTCAGGACACGGACGCCGTCCTCGGTGCACACGACGATGTCCTCGATGCGGGCCCCACAGCGGCCGGCGAGATAGATGCCCGGTTCCACCGAGAAGGCCATGCCCGGGCTGAGCGGCAGGGCGTTGCCCTCCACGATGTAGGGCGCCTCATGCGTGTCCAGGCCGATGCCGTGCCCCGTGCGGTGGATGAAGTGCTCGCCCCATCCGGCATCCCGGATCACCGCCCGGGCCGCCTCGTCGATCTGCTCGGCGGTCACCCCGGGCCGGACGGCTTCGGTGGCAGCCCGTTGCGCGGCGTGCAGGACGCCGTACCACTCGGCCACCTCGTCGTCGGCGCTGCCGCCGACGACGTATGTCCGGGTGCAGTCGGACCGGTAGCCGGTCGCGGTCACGCCCCCGATGTCCACGACGACGAGGTCGCCGGCGCCGATGGCGCGATCGGACAGCTCGTGGTGCGGGCTCGCCCCGTTCGGCCCGGAGCCCACGATCGTGAAATCGACCCCCACGTGCCCCTCCTCGAGGATCGCCGCGGCGATGTCGGCCCCCACCTCGGCCTCGGTGCGCCCGACCCGCAGCCACTCGGCCATGCGGGCGTGCACCCGGTCGATCGCCGCCCCGGCGGCGGCCAGTTCCTCCACCTCTGCCGCGGACTTGACCATCCGCAGCCGGTCGACGATCGGGTTGGCCAGCTCCAGTGCCGAACCGGGAAGAGCGCGCTGGATACCGAGCGCGTGCTCGGCCCACGTCCGCCCGCCCACGGCCACGCGAGCCGGCGTCGTGCCCAGGCGGCCGGTCGCCGCGCCGGCGAGGAGGGCGAACGGGTCGTCGGTCTCGTCCCAGGCGAGCAGCTCCAGCCCGAGCGCTCCCGCCGGGCCGGCGTCCACCATCGGTGCCTCCAGACGCGGCACGACGAGGAACGGCTCGCCCTGGCGCGGAACCGCCAGCGCCGTCAGCCGTTCCATCGCGTGCGCGTTGTATCCCGAGAGATACCGCAGGTCCGAGCCAGGTGTGAACACGAGCAGGTCCACCCCGTCCTCGGCCGCCATCTCCCGGGCCGCGTACACCCGCTCGGTCGTCACCAGCGGGTCCGTGGGCGGGTTGTTGCCCGCCAAAGGTGTTCCGGTCGCCACAGGCGCAGACTAGCCACGGACCACGACGATCTCCGCACTCGTGTCCTGACCGCTACCGTCCGCTCCTGTGACCACGATGCTCCTCGACGCGGCCAGCCTCTATTTCCGGGCGTTCTACGGCGTCCCCACGAGCGTCACCGCGCCCGACGGACGGCCGATCAACGCCGTCCGCGGCTTCCTGGACATGACCGCCCGGTTGCTGTCCGCCCACCGCCCCGACCGCCTGGTCGCCTGCTGGGACGACGACTGGCGGCCGGCGTTCCGGGTGGATGCCCTGCCGTCGTACAAGGCCCACCGGGTGGCGCCCGAGGGCGGCGAGGAGGTGCCCGACGAGCTGAGCCCTCAGGTGCCGGTACTGATCGAGGTACTGGCCGCCGCCGGGATCGACCGTGTCGGCGCTCCCGGGTACGAGGCCGACGACGTCATCGGCACGCTGGCCACTCGGGCCCGGGGCCCGGTCGACATCGTCACCGGTGACCGGGACCTCTTCCAGCTCGTGGACGACGCCCGCGGCATCCGCGTGCTCTACACGGCGCGTGGCATCGCCGACATCGAATCCGTCGACGAGGCCGCGGTCGCCGCCAAGTACGGCATCCCCGGCCGCGCCTACGCCGAGTTCGCGGTCCTGCGCGGCGACCCCAGCGACGGTCTGCCCGGCGTCGCCGGCGTGGGCGCCAAGACGGCCGCCGCGTTGATCAACGAGTTCGGTGACCTCGCGGGGATCCGGGCGGCGGTGGCCCGGACCGCCGTCCCGAAGCCACCGCTGACCGCGGCCGTGCTGAAGAAGATGCGGGCCGCCGCCGACTACCTCGACGCGGCGCCGGTGGTGGTCGCGGTGGCCTGCACGATCGACCTGCCCCCGATCGACGGCATCCTGCCTGCACGCCCGGCGGACGCCGACGCGCTCGCCCGGTTCGCCGAGGCGCACGGACTCGGATCCTCCGTCCGGCGCCTGGGCGCCGCGCTCGGCTGGCCGGCGGACGCGCTCGACTGATCGTCCCGAGGCACGGCGGGAACGCCCGGGATCGGTCCGGCTACGCGGCGGCTGCCACCACGCCCCGGCGGATCCGGCCGACCGCGGCGCGCGCGACCGTGGCCACCGGGTCTTCGGCCACCTTGGCCAGCTGGTCGAGCAGATCGATCAGCTGCCGGGACCAGCGCACGAAATCGCCGCCGGAGAGCTCGGTGCCGGCCTGCTCGGCGCCGGCGAGTACCCGGTCGAGGCTCTGGCCATCGGCCCACCGGTAGGCCGCCCAGGCGAAGCCCAGGTCGAGGTCCCGGGTAACCGGAACGCCGTGGTCGGACTCCACGTCCTGCAACCGGGACCGGATCCGGCGCATCTCGGCGATCGCACCGGCCACCTTCCCGGCCGGAACCGACGGCAGCGCGGGCGTGTCCCGACGAGCCTCGAAGACGAGGGCGGAGACCGCCGCGGCCAGTTCCGGGGCCGTCAGCCCCCGCCACGCCCCCGCCCGCAGGCACTCGGCGACCAGCAGGTCGGCCTCCGACCAGATGCGGGACAGCCGGCGCCCGTCGTCGGTCACCACGGGGACATCGTCCGCCGCACCGACGACCTCGGTGTCGGCGGCCACCAGCGGCGCCACCTCGGGCACCAGGTAGCCCAGTTCCTCGAGGACGTCGCAGGTGCGGTCGAACTGCCGGGTCAGAGAGCCGGTCCGCTCGGCCATCTTGTGCTGGAGGGCATCGGCCTCCTTGACCGACCGCAGCCATCGCTCGGCCACCCGCACCCGATCCTCGCGGTCGGGCAGCCCGTGCACGGGGTGGGCGCGGAGGGCGCGGCGCAGGTCGTCCAGCACCGGGTCGTCGGCCGCGGCCGACCGCTGCCGGATGCGCCGGGCGCCGAGGTCGTTCTCGACACGGGCGTTCCGCAGGGTCGAGGCGAGGTCGCGCCGGGCGT
The DNA here is from genome assembly GCA_025465355.1 of Blastococcus sp. Lineage (GTDB taxonomy): Bacteria > Actinomycetota > Actinomycetes > Mycobacteriales > Geodermatophilaceae > Blastococcus_B. Next base: position 10,865 of record JAODNN010000031.1, read on the forward strand.
GCGGGCTGCGGTGGTTGAAGTTCTTGGGCACCCGCACCCGAGCGAGCGCCGTCACCGGGTTCGGGAAGTCGATCGACCCCAGCCGGCCGGCCCACTTGTCCTCGGTGAGCACCAGCGGCCGCGGCTCGGCGAGATCGGTGATCCCCGGGTCGAGGACGACGGCCAGCCCCTGCCGCCGTCCCGTCGGCACCCGGATCACGTCACCGGGACGCAGTGCGGCCAGGGCGTCTGCGGCCTCCATGCGGCGCTTGGCCTGCGAGTCGCGGGAGAGCTCCTTCTCCCGATCGCTGATCTGCCGGCGCAGCTCGGCGTACTGGCCGACGTCGCCGCGGTCGGAGTGCATCTCGGCGGCGAACCGTTCCGCGTCCTTCTCGTGCCGTGCGGCGGCCCGCGCCAGGCCGACGACCGATCGGTCGGCCTGGAACTGGGCGAACGACGAGGCGAGCAGCTCCCGGGCCCGCGCGCGGCCGAACGAGCTGACCAGGTTGACCGCCATGTTGTAGCTGGGCCGGAACGACGAGCGCAGCGGATACGTGCGGGTGCTGGCCAGCCCGGCGACCACGGCGGGATCCATCCCGGGTGCCCAGACGACGACCGCGTGCCCCTCGACGTCGATGCCCCGCCGCCCCGCCCTGCCGGTCAGCTGGGTGTACTCGCCCGGGGTGACGTCGACGTGCGCCTCTCCGTTCCACTTCACCAGCCGCTCGAGGACGACGGTGCGCGCCGGCATGTTGATGCCCAGCGCGAGGGTCTCGGTGGCGAAAACCGCCTTCACCAGACCGCGGACGAAGAGCTCCTCGACCGTCTCCTTGAACGCCGGCACGAGGCCCGCGTGGTGCGCGGCCAGCCCCGCCAGGAGACCTTCCCGCCACTCCCAGAACCCCAGGGCGTGCAGGTCCTCCTCGGGCAGCGATCCGGTGCGCCGGTCGATGACCTCGGCGATCTCGGCGCGTTCGGCCTCGTCGGTGAGCCGCAGCCCGCTGAGCAGGCACTGGTGGACCGCGGCATCGCAGCCGTTGCGGCTGAAGACGAAGGTGATCGCCGGCAGCAGCCCGGCGTTGTCCAGCCGGGTGATGACGTCGGGCCGGGCCGGTGGCCGGTAGCGCGGCCGGTGCGAGTTGTCGCCCCGTCGTGAGCCTCCCCCGCCGCCGTGCCAGGAGTCGATCCGGCGTTCCTGCTCGCGGACGAAGCGGACCAGTTCCGGATCGACGACCGACGCGCCCCGCTCCCGGGTGGAGAGGAGGCGCGGGGTGTCGCCCTGCTCGGCGGCGTGCGCGGCCGGCCGCAGGGAGAACAGGTCGAACACCCGGTTGCCGACCAGCATGTGCTGCCACAACGGGATCGGCCGCACCTCGCTGACCACGACCTTCGTGTGCCCCCGCACGGTGACCAGCCAGTCGGCGAACTCCTCGGCGTTGCTCACGGTCGCCGACAGGGAGACCAGGGTGACCGACTGCGGGAGGTGGATGATCACCTCCTCCCAGACAGCGCCGCGGAACCGGTCGGCGAGGTAGTGCACCTCGTCCATGACGACATAGCCGAGCCCGTTGAGGGCCGGGGACTCGGCGTAGAGCATGTTCCGCAGCACCTCGGTGGTCATCACGATCACCGGGGCGTCGCTGTTGACCGCGTTGTCTCCCGTCAGGAGGCCGACCTTGTCCGGCCCGTAGCGCTCGACGAGGTCGGCGTACTTCTGGTTCGACAGCGCCTTGATCGGCGTGGTGTAGAACGCCTTGCGCCCCTCGGCCAGCGCCCGGTGGACGGCGAACTCCCCCACGACGGTCTTGCCGGCCCCCGTCGGGGCGCAGACGAGGACTCCGGAGCCTTCCTCGAGCGCCTCGCAGGCCTCGATCTGAAAGGGGTCGAGGGAGAAGCCGAGTTCGGCCGTGAACTCCGACAGCGTGGGATGGGCGGTCCGGCGCCGGGCGGCGGCGTACCGCTCAGCAGGGCTGGACATGCATCCCACGTTAGGCGTGCCCGCGGTGATCGGCTCCCGCCACCCGCCCGTTTCTCCCCATCGATCCGCGGGTCGAGGCCGGGTCAGCCGCGCCCGGTGCCCACGATGCGGACGGCGCCCGGCACGCACTCGGCGGTCGCCGGCAGCGGCGCGACCGGCTCACCATCGGCGTAGGTGGTGACGCCGGGACAGGACAGCTCCACACGGGCCGCGCGGATCACCGTCACGGTCGGATGCTGCACGTGCGTGCCCGCCGTCAGCCGCGGGCGGGACCGGATCAGCTCGAGCCGGCTCATCGGACCGACGACGGTGACGTCGAAGGTTCCGTCCGTGGGGTCGGCCGACGGGCAGACCTGCATCCCGCCGCCGTACCAGGGCGTGTTGCCGACGGCGACCAGCGTGACCGGCACGGTCCGGGCCGCGCCGTCCAGCACCATCGTGACCTCGCGCGGCCGGAGCCGGGCCAGCTCGGCGAGGATCGCGACGTCGTAGCGGCGGCGCCCGCGCGGCCAGCGCAGGCGGTTGGCCCGGTCACTGACGGCCGAGTCGAAGCCGCAGCAGAGCACCGTGGACCACCACCGCTCGCCGGTGCGGCCTGCGTCGATGCTGCGCGCCTCTCCGTCGAGCAGGTCCTCAGCAGCGGCGCGGGCCGCGGCCGGCGCGTCCCGCGGTATCCCCAGCGCCAGCGCCAGATCGTTGCCGGTTCCCGCGGGGACCACGGCGAGCGGCGTCGTCGTCCCGGCCACGGCTTGCAGGGCGGCGTGCGCGGCGCCGTCCCCGCCGATCGCGACGACGGCGCCGGTGCCCGCGGCCACGGCAGCCGCGGCCTCCTTCTCCGCCTGTGCCCCGGTGACCGCCGGCAGCACCCGAGGAGCCAGCCCGGCCGTCCGCAGACCGTCGAGCACGACGCCGGAGAGCGCGCTGGCGCGCCCGCGCCCGGCGGAGGGGCTCACGAGAACGGCGACATCCAGCCCGGGGGCCGGGCTCACCGGTGCGGCGAGGTGGTCGGCGTGTCGTCGAGCGACGGGTCGTCCAGCCGGGAGGGCCGGGCGTCCAGTGGGGAGGCTTCGTCGTCCCCGATCTCGTGGAAGAACTCGGTGTCGGCGCGACGGGCGCGCCGCTTGTCCACGACGCGGGCGATCTGAATGGCGATCTCGAACAGCACGATCATCGGGACGGCCATCAGCAGCATGGTGAACGGGTCCTGGGTGGGCGTGATGAAAGCCGCGAACACCAGGGTCAGGAAGAAGATCCAGCGCCGGCTGCGGCTGAGCACCGCGTGGCTCAGGATGCCGACCATGTTGAGGGCCACGGCGATCAGGGGGACCTCGAAGCTGACCCCGAAGGCGATCAGCAGCGAGAGCACGAAACCGATGTAGTCCTGCGCGGTCAGGGCGACGACGACGCCGTTGCCGGCCAGCCCGAGGAGCAGCCGGAGGCCCGCGGCGAGCGAGATGTAGGCCAGCACCGCCCCGAGCGCAAACAGCGCGGTGGAGACGACCACGAAGGTGATCCCGTAGCGCTTCTCGTTGCGCTTGAGCCCCGGCGTGATGAACGCCCAGACCTGGTAGAGCCAGAACGGCGACGAGAGGACGGCCCCAGCTAGGAAGGCCACCTTCAGCCGGATGAACACCCCACCGAAGACGTCGGTGATGAGCAGACCGCAGGGAGCTCCGCTGCCGCCGTAGCGCAGGTGCGACGGCAGCCCGCAGTACGGCGCCCGGATGAACGTGCCCAGCCCGTGCTGATACCACCAGAAGGCAAGGATGGTGCCGATCAGGAGGGCCAGGAGCGCCTTGGCGACCCGGTTGCGCAGCTCGGTGAGGTGCGCGATGAGGCTCATCGTCGCCGCGGGGTCACGTGGCTTCCTCCGCCGTCGGCGGGGTGTCTGGCTGCCCTCGCTCACGGTTGCGCTGCTCGGAACGGAAGGGTCAGCGGATGCCGTCAGCCGACCCCGAACGGGCCTGCTCGGCACGGGCCCGCAGTTCGGCGGCGCGCGCCTCGGCGCGGCGGGCCTCCTCCTCCAGCTGCGCGGTCAGGTCGTCGCCGGCCGAGGGCACCGTGCCGGCGATCTCGCCGCGGACCGGTGTGGTGGTGGCGGCGTCGCGGGTGCGCACGCCCTGCGCGGCGTCGTCGTCCTTCATGCCCTTCATCTCGCCCTTGAAGATGCGCAGCGACCGACCGAGCGACCGGGAGGCCTCAGGAAGCTTCTTGTACCCGAAGAACAGCAGGGCCGCGACGATGAGCAGCACGATCTCCGGCGCGCCGAGTCCGAGCATGACGGGTCCTCCAAGGTGGGCGGGCACCGGCGATGCTACGCCGGGGCGTGGTGTTCTCCGGTCACGGCGCACGCGACCGCCGTGGTCAGCGGGGCTCGGGGGCCCGCTCACGGCTGCGCTCGACGGCATCGAGCGTCGCCTGGATCTCGGTCAGGACCGGTCGCAGGTCGCGCTCGGCGCCCTGGATCTCCCGGCGCAGCCGGCCCGCCGCACCGAGCACCCCGTACCCGATCCCGCCGAGGACGACGACAGCCAGGACGGCGACGACGATCCACACGACGACGAGAAGCACGGCCCGACCCTAACCGGCGTTGCTGGACGCCGGTTCCGCGTCCGCCCGGTAGCGGTCCAGCGCCGCACGGGCGTCGGCGGCCACTTCGGCAGCCAGCGACGCCGGCTGGTCCACGACGGCGGCCCCACCGAGGGAGGCCACGAGGCGGCGCGCCCAGGCGAGATCGGCGGTGCGCACCGTCACGGCGAGGCCCCCGGGCGGCTCGTCGACGGGCGTCACGGAGTCCACGGGGTAGTACTCGGCCACCCAGCGGGCACCGCGGTCGAGCCGGAGCCGGACCGCGGGTGACCCGGGCTCGGGCTGGTAGACGCCGTTGTCGAGATCCCGCTCGTGCGCCTGTGGTGGTGGGGCGGCCGGCTCCTCGAGCACGACGACGTCGTCGACCCGGTCGAGGCGGAACAGCCGGACCCCCTCGGCCTGGCGGCACCAGGCCTCCAGGTACCAGCGGCCGTCGACGAGCAGGATCCGCATCGGGTCGACGGTCCGCTCGGTGCGCTCGTCCCGGGTGGGCACGTAGTAGTGCAGGTGGAGCGCGCGCCGGCGTTCCAGGCCCTCGCGGACGACGGCGAGTGCCTCCTCGCGGGCATCGACGCTGACCGCTACCGGGGTGACCCGGTCGGCGGCGTGCCCCGCGGCCTCGGAGACCTTGGCCAGCGCCCGGCTGACCGCCTCGCGCTCGGCGAGGCCGGGCAGCTCGAGCAGGGTGCGGAGGGCGACGACGAGCGCCACGGCCTCGTCGGTGGTCAGCCGCAGCGGACGGACCATCCCGGCGGTGAAGGTGACGCGGACCCGGTCACCCTCGAAGGCGAGGTCGATCAGGTCCCCGGGTCCGTAGCCGGGCAGCCCGCACATCCACAGCAGCTCGAGGTCGCTGCGCAACTGCCGCTCGGCGACGCCGAAGTCGCGGGCCACCTCGGCCACGCGGACGCCCTCGGGGCGCGCGGTCAGGTACGGGACGAGGGCGAGCAGGCGGGTCATCCGGTCGGTCGTGCCGGTCGTGGTCATGCCGGCACGACCATGCCGGCCAGCCGGGTGAGCCGGCTGATGACCGCGTCGCGGAACTCGGCGGGAGACTCGACCAGCACGTCGGCCCCGTACGCGGCGATCTGGTCGGCCAGCCGTCCGGGCTCCGTGGTCCGCAGCTGCAGACGGTCGTCCCCGTCGTCCGAGCCGCCCACGGGGGTCGCGTGCCGGCGCAGCCCGATCGCGGTGCCCGGCCGGGCACGGACGACGACCAGGTGCTCCGTTCTCCCGACCTGACCGGCGACGACCTCCGCGAGGTCCAGGTCCACGGGGGGTTCGAAGGCGCCCGCGGAACCCGACGCCTTCGGCGTCCCGACCACCCGGGAGAGCCGGAACACCCGCTCGGCACCGCGGTCGAGGTCCAGGCCGACGAGGTACCAGCGGCCGTGCCAGGCGACGACGCCCCACGGCTGGACGTGCCGGCGGACCGGGGCGTCCTCGTCGGGGCGCTGGTAGTCGAACGTGAGGTGCCGCCGGTCACGGGCGGCGGCGTAGCAGGGCTCGAATGCGGGCTCACCGGCGTCCAGGCGCGGCTGCAACGGGATGGCCCGGGAGCTGTCGACGTCGATGCCGGCGGCCTTGAGCTTCACGAGTGCGCCGTGCGCGGCGTCGGCCAGCTGGGCGGACTCCCAGAGCCGCAACGCCAGGCCGACGGCGGCCGCCTCGTCGCCGGTCAGCTGGATCTCGGGCAGCTCGTAGTGCGCGCGCGCGATCCGGTAGCCGTCCTCGGTGTCGAAGGCGCTGGTGCGCCCTGTCTCGAGGGGGACGCCCATCTCACGCAGTTCGGCCTTGTCCCGCTCGAACATGCGCTTGAAGGCCTCGTCCGCCCGTTCGGAGCCGTCGTCGGACTCGTAGCCGGGCACCGTTGCGCGGATCCGGGCCGCCGTCACGTACTGACGGGTGCTCAGCAGGGCGATGACCAGGTTCACCAGTCGTTCCGCCCGCTTGGCCGCCATACCTCCCAGGCTAGTGGTCAGGCCGGGGGGCGACCCACGGCGATCCGGGTTCCGGCGCATCGTGGTCCGCTGGCTAGCCTCCAGGCATGCCCTACTCCGACTCTCCCCCGCCGGCCCCGCGCATCCGCTGGCGGCGCGGGCGGGTGACGGCCACCGGACGCCGGGGCCGGGACAGCCTGGAGCTGACCGTCGAGGTGCCGGAGGACGGCGTGGTGCCGGCGCTGGCCTATCCGTCGCTGGTCGGCATCCCCCAGGTCGACGACGAGGTGCTGCTGAACACGACCGCCTGGGCCCAGGGCCTGGGTACCGGCGGCCACGCGATGGTCGTCGCCGTCCCGGACCGGTTGCCGCCGGATCCCGAGGGGCCCGGACACCTCGTCAAGGCGCGCTACACCCCGCTGCAGGTGACCGTGCAGGGGGTCGACGAGCAGGAGACCGAGCACCACGCGACGATCGCAGAGGCCGACGACGTCCGAGGGATGCCGGTGGTGGTCGCCGACCTGCACTCGGCGCTGCCGGCGGTGCTGATCGGCATGCTGGCGACCGACCCGGATCTGCGGGTGGTCTACGTGATGACCGACGGCGGGGCCCTGCCCGCCGCCTTCTCCCGCACGCTGGACACACTGGCTCCCTCGCTGGCCGGCGTGATCACCGTGGGCCAGGCCTTCGGCGGGGATCTGGAGGCCGTCACCGTCCACACCGGACTGCTGGCCGCCCGGCACGTGCTCGGCGCGGACGTCGCGATCGTCACGCAGGGGCCGGGAAATCTCGGTACCGGGACGCCGTGGGGCTTCTCCGGGGTGGCTGCGGGCGAGGCGTGCAACGCGGTCTCGGTGCTGGGTGGCCAGGCGATCGGCGCACTGCGCATCTCCGACGCCGACCCACGCCCAAGGCACCGGGGCGTCTCCCACCACTCGCTGACGGCGTTCGGCCGGGTGGCTCTCGGCGGGGTGACGCTCGTGGCGCCGCGTGGTCTGTCGTCGGAGCTGGGCGGCCAGGTCGACGAGGACCTCGCGAGCCAACCCGAGCGCAATCCCGTGGTCTGGGTGGACACCGACGGCCTGGACGCTGCGCTGGGCCTCTCCCCTGTCCCGCTCCGGACGATGGGCCGCAGCTATCCCGAGGAACGGGCCTACTTCCTGGCCGCCGCCGCGGCGGGCCGGTTCGCCGCCCTGTCCGTTCCGGTCCCGGAGGACACCGAGGCAGTTGCCGACCCTGATGCGGCGGTGGCGGCGGACGTTCTGGCCGACGCCGCGGTCGAGGGCGAGCCCGGCGCGGGCGCCTGACCCTGCTCGAGCGCGCTCGAGCTGACACAGCCCGTCACATGCTCGCGATGAGCTTCTCCACGCGCTCGTCGACGGCCTTGAACGGGTCCTTGCACAGGACGGTGCGCTGCGCCTGGTCGTTGAGCTTGAGGTGCACCCAGTCCACGGTGAAGTCCCGCCGCTTCTCCTGAGCCTTGCGGATGAACTCGCCGCGCAACCGGGCCCGGGTGGTCTGCGGGGGCACGTTCTTGGCCTCGAAGACCCGCGGCTCGTGGGCCACGCGGTCGACCTGACCGGCGCGCTCGAGCAGGTAGTACAGGCCGCGGGTGCGGCTGATGTCGTGGTAGGCGAGGTCCATCTGTGCGATCCGCGGGTGGCTGAGCGGGAGATCGCGCTTGGCGCGGTACCGCTCGATCAGGCTGAACTTGGTGGCCCAGTCGATCTCGCGGTCGATCAGGGAGAGATCCTCGGTGTCGACGGCCTTGAGCACCCGCCCCCACAGCTCGAGCATCTGCCGGTGCACCGGCCCGAAGCCCTCGCGGTCGACGAACTCCGCAGCCCGGGAGTGGTATTCGGCCTGGATCTCCAGTGCCGACATCTCCCGCCCGTTGGCCAGCCGGACCTTGCGCCGTCCGGACATGTCGTGGCTGATCTCGCGGATGGCCCGGATCGGGTTCTCCAGGGTCATGTCCTTGATCGGGACGCCGGCCTCGATCATGCGCAGCACGAGGTCGGTCATCGTGACCTTGAGCAGCGTCGTCGTCTCGTTCATGTTCGAGTCGCCGACGATGACGTGCAGCCGCCGGTAGCGCTCGGCGTCGGCGTGCGGCTCGTCCCGGGTGTTGATGATCGGCCGGGAACGGGTGGTGGCGCTGGAGACGCCCTCCCAGATGTGCTCGGCGCGCTGGCTGACGCAGAAGATGGCGCCGCGGGGGGTCTGCAGCACCTTGCCCGCGCCGACGACGACCTGCCGGCTGACCAGGAACGGGATCAGGACGTCGGCCAGGCGGCTGAATTCGCCGTGTCGGCCGACCAGATAGTTCTCGTGGCAGCCGTAGCTGTTGCCGGCCGAGTCGGTGTTGTTCTTGAACAGGTAGATGTCGCCGGTGACGCCCTCTTCGGCGAGGCGCTGCTCGGCGTCCACCAGCAGGCCCTCGAGGATCCGCTCCCCCGCCTTGTCGTGGACGACGAGCTCGGTGAGGTCGTCGCACTCGGCGGTGGCGTACTCGGGGTGGCTGCCCACGTCGAGGTACAGCCGCGAGCCGTTGCGCAGGAAGACATTGGAGCTGCGCCCCCAGGAGACCACCCGTCGGAACAGGTAGCGGGCGACCTCGTCGGGCGAGAGCCGACGCTGCCCTCGGAAGGTGCACGTGACGCCGTACTCGGTCTCGATCCCGAAGATCCGTCGGTCCACGGTCCGAGCCTAGGCGCCGGAAACGACAGAGGCCGGGTGTCGGCGCGTCCGACGAGTCACCGGGGGCCTCATGACCCGCGCTTCTCGTCCAGGTACTGCAGCAGCTGATCGGCGGCTTTCTCGATCTCGTCGTGGTCGTTCTGGGCGGCGCGTTGCTTGGCATGGATGAGCGCCGCGCGATTCACCTTCGTGAAGTCGCCGTACGGAAACGCGTACCGACCCTTGGTCTCCTCGGAGGCCTCGGGGTCGACAGCGAGGTGCCACAGGCCGTAGCCCTCGTACCCGTTCTTCTCCACCTCGGCGTTCTCGTCGTCTGCCGAGGGCGCGGCGTCGGACCACTCGGTGGAGTCGTCGTACTGGCCGGAGTCGATGAGCTCGCGCGCCTTGGCCACAGCGTCCTTGTTGACGCGGTAGTTCGGCATGGCCGCCTCCTGTCGCTCAGTTCTCGGAGTTCTCGCCGGAGTTCTCGCCGGTGACGCCCTCGGTGCCCCCGACCGTGTCCGGGTTGGCGGGGTCGCCGAGGCCGGGCGGGGTGCCCGGCTCGGGAGTGCTGGGGGCGTGCGCGGTCGTGTCGTGGGCGGGAGCGTCCGCGGTGGAGTCAGGGGTGGCCTCGTCGCCGAGCAGGGTGCGCAACGCCGAGCCGACGATCCGCCGGAAGGCCCGCTTCGGCCGGCGCCGGTCGAGCACGGCGACCTCGAGCTGGGCGGCGGTAAGGCGGGCGGCGCCCCCGTTGCCGGCCCCTGCGGTGACGGGGCTGACGGCGGAGAGTGCCCGGACGCCGACCTCGAGGGCGTCCGACAGACCCATGCCGGAGTGGAAGTGCTCGCGCAGGTGACCGGTGACGGCCTCCGCCTGGCCGCCCATGACGACGAAGTCCGGCTCGTCGACGATGGAGCCGTCGAAGGTGAGGCGGTAGAGCTGATCGTTCTCGGGGCGGTCCCCGACCTCGGCGACGCAGAGCTCGACCTCGAAGGGCTTGGTCTGCTGGGTGAAGATCTCGCCGAGCGTCTGCGCGTAGGCGTTGGCGATGACCCGGCCCGTGACGTCGCGGCGGTTGTAGGAGTACCCGCGGACGTCGGCGAGGCGGACCCCGGCGACGCGCAGACTCTCGAACTCGCTGTAGCGGCCGACAGCGGCGAAGCCGATGCGGTCGTAGAGCTCACCGACCTTGTGCAGGGTGGAGCTGGGGTTCTCGGCGATGAACATCACCCCGTCGGCATACGTGACCACGGCGACGCTGCGTCCGCGGGAGATGCCCTTGCGGGCGTACTCCGAGCGGTCGCGCATGAGCTGCTCGGGAGAGGCGTAGTACGGCATGGTCATGGCTCAGCCCTCCCGCTGCATGTTCTGGAGCTCGGCGGAGGCCCGTTCGGCGACGACCTCGTCAGCCACAGCGGCGACCTCGGCGTCGGTGAGCCGGACCGCGCCCTCTGCGTCCACCCGGTAGACGATCGGGTAGAGGCGCCGTACCGGGTCCGGGCCACCGGTGGCGGAGTCGTCGTCGGCGGCGTCGTAGAGCGCCTCGACGAGGCTGCGGATGGCGCCCTCGGCGGCCAGCCCGTGCCGCCAGGTCTTCTTGAGCGAGTTCTTCGCGAACAGCGAGCCGGAGCCGACGGCTGCGTAACCGCGCTCCTCGTAGTTCCCGCCGGTGACGTCGTAGCTGAAGATCCGGCCGGGGCTCGTCCCCGGCGCGGCGTCCAGGTCGAAGCCCGCGAACAGCGGGACGACGGCGAGACCCTGCAGGGCGGCGGCGAGGTTGCCGCGGATCATGGCGGCGAGCCGGTTCGCCTTGCCGTCGAGGGACATCGTGAGCCCCTCGATCTTCTCGTAGTGCTCGAGCTCGACCTGGTAGAGCCGGACCATCTCGATCGCGAGGCCCGCGGCGCCGGCGATGCCGATGACGCTGTAGGAGTCGGCCGGGTAGACCTTCTCGATGTCGCGCGAGGAGATCAGGTTGCCCATGGTCGCGCGCCGGTCGCCGCCCATGATCACGCCGCCGTCGTAGTTGACGGCGACGATCGTGGTGCCGTGCGGGGCGATTTCGCCCACCGGGAACTGGGGCACGGGACGTCGTCCGGGCAGCAGGTCAGGCGCCGTGCCGGCGAGGAAGTCGGTGAATGAGGAGCCCACGCGGTCCAGGTAGGCGGGTGAGAACCCGTTCCGGCCTGCTGATGACTCGTTCACGCGCCCGCCTCGGTGGCGCCCGGCGTCCGCGTGCCGGGCGTTGCTGTGTCGATGGGTGAGCTCGCAAGCTCCCTCACGTATCCGCCTCTCCCGCCTGCGTCCGCCGGCGTGACCTGCTGGTACGGCCCGTGCCTCGCGAGCGGGTGCTGCGGGTTCCTGGGCGTCGCTGCGACCCTACCGGCGGGTCACCCGGTCGGCTGGCCCCCTCCAGCCCCGGCGCCCGGGGGCCGCACATGGCCTCGAGGGCCTGGCGCTCCCGGTGGTGCGCTACGTAGAACGCGACCACGTGCACCAGGGAGGGGTCGTCCCTGAACCGGCCGAGATTCAGCATTCTTCGTGAAGTCAGAGACCGGCCGGTGATCGCCGGGGTCTCCGCAGTACTTCGTACGCACGATTGTTGTGTACGAAGTTGGTCATTGGCCCCCTTTTTGCACGTACTGACGAACGAACTCCTCCGAGTTCTCCTCGAGGACCTCGTCGATCTCGTCGAGAATCGCGTCGACGTCGTCGGTCATTTCCTTGTGTCGCTCGGCGACCTCGGTGTCGACCGACGCCTCGACCTCGTCGGTCTCCTCGCGCGTCCGCGTCGCCTTCTGCTGCCCGCCGGTGTCCCTGGTAGCCATGGTTGCCCTCCGGTGCTGCTCGTGGCTGGTGCTTGCCAGAAAGCTACCCGCCGATGATGACAATCCGCGTCCGCCGGACAGGTGCTGAGGGTCAGCCCCCGGTGATCGTGTCCACGAGCTCCTGGGCGGTCGACGTCGAGTCGAACAGTGCCCCTACGTGCTCGCGGGTGCCGCGCAAGGGCTCCATCGTCGGGATGCGCACCAGGTTCTCGCGGCCCAGGTCGAAGACGACCGAGTCCCATGACGCCGCCGCCACCTGCGCCGGGTACCTCCGCAGGCACTCGCCGCGGAAGAACGCCCGCGTATCGGCAGGCGGGGAGACCATCGCGCGGGTCACCTCGGCATCGGTGAGCAGCCGCTGCATCGAGCCGCGCGCCACGAGCCGGTGGTACAGCCCCTTCTCCGGCCGGACGTCGGAGTACTGCAGGTCCACCAGGTGCAGCCGCGAATCGCCCCAGCCCAACCCGTCCCGGGACCGGTAGCCCTCGAGCAGCCGCAGCTTCGCCGGCCAGTCCAGCCGATCGGCGCAGCGCATCGGGTCGATGGCGAGATCCTCGAGCACCTCGGCCCAGCGGCGCAGCACGTCGGCCGTCTGTTCGTCGACCTCGCCCCGGCTCTGCACGAACTTCTCCGCCTGCTCCAGGTAGGCCAGCTGCACCTCGATCGCCGTCAGCTGCCGGCCGTCGCGCAGCCGCACCCGGTAGGTGAGCGACGGGTCGTGGCTGATCGCCTGCAGCGCCGGGATCGGCTCCTCGATCATCAGGCCCGGCGACAGGGCCCGCGCCTCGATCATCGCCAGCACCAGCGACGTCGTCCCGAGCTTGAGGTAGGTCGAGAGCTCCGCCAGGTTGGCGTCGCCGATGATGACGTGCAGCCGGCGGTACTTGTCGGCGTCGGCGTGCGGCTCGTCGCGGGTATTGATGATCGGCCGCTTGAGCGTCGTCTCCAGGCCTACCTCGACCTCGAAGAAGTCCGCCCGCTGCGACAGCTGGAAGCCGTGCGTGCGGCCCTCGGTGCCGATGCCCACGCGCCCCGCGCCAGCGAACACCTGCCGGGTGACGAAGAAGGGCACCAGCCCCCGGATGATGTCGATGAACGGCGTCTTCCGGTCCATCAGGTAGTTCTCGTGCGATCCGTACGAGGCGCCCTTGCCGTCGGTGTTGTTCTTGTACAGCTGGATCGGCAAGGTTCCCGGCACCCGCGCCGCCCGCCGGGCCGCCTCGGCCATCACCTGCTCCCCCGCCTTGTCCCACAGGACGAGGTCGCGGGGGTTGGTCACCTCGGGCGTCGAGTACTCCGGATGGGCATGGTCGACGTAGAGCCGGGCGCCGTTGGTCAGGATGACGTTGGCCATCCCGTTGTCGTCCTCGAGGTCGTTGTGGTCCAGCGCATGCGCGGGCGAGAGATCGAACCCGCGTGCGTCACGCAGCGGTGACTCCTCCTCGAAGTCCCAGCGCGGCCGGCGCGGCGTGGGCGCCTCCGCGACGGCCCAGGCGTTCACGACCTGGCTCGACAGTGTCGTCGGGTTGGCGGTCGGATGTCCCGGCACCGAGATCCCGTACTCCACCTCGGTTCCCATGACCCGCCGCACGCTCATGCGACAACCCTAGGCCGCGGCCCTCGACAGTCCGGAACCCCGCGCCGTCGCCCCCCTGCCGGGTCCCGCTGCGGCCCCGTCCCGGGTCCCACCCCGAGCCTGTGAGGGGTGGGGAGGACGGGGCCCTTCTGCTACAGGTACTGGCCGGTGTTCGTGGCTGTGTCGATCGCCCGGCCGGACTCGCTGCCCTTGCCGCTGATGAGCGTGCGGATGTAGACGATCCGCTCGCCCTTCTTGCCCGAGATCCGCGCCCAGTCGTCCGGGTTGGTCGTGTTGGGCAGGTCCTCGTTCTCCTTGAACTCGTCGAGGCACGCGGCCGTCAGGTGGCTCACCCGCAGACCGCCGGTGCCCGTCTCCAGCTTCTCCTTGATGGCCATCTTCTTCGCGCGATCGACGATGTTCTGCAGCATCGCGCCGGAGTTGAAGTCCTTGAAGTACAGGACCTCCTTGTCACCGTTGGCGTAGGTGACCTCGAGGAAGCGGTTCTCCTCGCTCTCGGTGTACATCCGCTCGACGGTCCGCTGGATCATCCCGGCGATCGTGGCCTCACGGCTGCCGCCGTGCTCGGCCAGGTCGTCCGGGTGGATCGGCAGCGACGTCGTCAGGTACTTCGTGAAGATGTCACGGGCCGCCTCGGCGTCCGGCCGCTCGATCTTGATCTTCACGTCCAGCCGGCCGGGCCGGAGGATCGCCGGGTCGATCATGTCCTCGCGGTTGGAGGCACCGATGACGATGACGTTCTCCAGCCCCTCCACGCCGTCGATCTCGCTGAGCAGCTGCGGCACGATCGTGCTCTCGACGTCGGAGGACACGCCGGAGCCGCGGGTCCGGAAGATCGAGTCCATCTCGTCGAAGAAGACGATGACCGGCGTCCCCTCGCTGGCCTTCTCGCGCGCCCGCTGGAAGACCAGCCGGATGTGCCGCTCGGTCTCCCCGACGTACTTGTTCAGCAGCTCCGGGCCCTTGATGTTCAGGAAGAACGACCGGGCCGCGTTCTCTCCCCGGACCGCCGCGACCTTCTTGGCCAGCGAGTTGGCCACCGCCTTGGCGATCAGCGTCTTGCCGCAGCCGGGCGGGCCGTAGAGCAGGATGCCCTTCGGCGGGCGCAGCTCGTACTCCCGGAACAGATCCGCGTGCAGGAACGGCAGCTCGACGGCGTCGCGGATCTGCTCGATCTGCCGGGACAGGCCACCGATGTCGCCGTAGTCGATGTCGGGGACCTCTTCGAGGATGAGCTCCTCGACCTCGCTCTTCGGGATCCGCTCGTAGGCATATCCCGAGCGGGTCTCCAGCAGCAGCGAGTCGCCGCTGCGCAGCGGCTGACCGGTCAGCGAGTCGGCGAGGAAGACCACCCGCTCCTCGTCGGTGTGCCCGATCACCAGGGCGCGCGGGGTGACCCCGTCGATCGGCTCGAGCAGCTCCTTGAGCATGACGACGTCTCCGGAGCGCTCGAAGCCGCGCGCCTCCACGACGTTCATCGCCTCGTTGAGCATGACCTCCTGGCCGACGCGCAGCTCGTCGCCCGCCACGTTCGGCGACAGCGACACCCGGAGCTTGCGGCCACCGGTGAAGACGTCGGCCGTGCCGTCGTCGTGGAGGGTCAGGAAGACGCCGTAACCGGACGGCGGCTGGCCGAGTCGGTCGACCTCCTCCTTGAGCGTGACGAGCTGCTCGCGCGCCTCGCGGAGGGTGGCGGCCAGCTTGTCGTTGCGCTCGGACAGGAACGCCGCACGCCCCTCCGCCTCCGCGATCCGCTCCTCGAGGGCACGCACCTGGCGGGGGCTGTCGGCCACCTTGCGCCGGAGGAGACCGATCTCCTCCTCGAGGTAGGAGATCTGACTGAGCAGGGCCGAGACGTCACGCTCGCGACGCGCTCGCAACTCGTCGGGACCATTGCCTGTTCCGGGGCCCATCACGCACCTCCACACACATCGGGAGAGCCAGGAAGCAAATCTATACACGCTCTACGACAGTTGGCCGGGGGCTCGCTCGGGGACCCGGCTCACCCACCCCACCGGGCGCAGGAGGATCAGCCCTTCTGCGCGCGGCGTTGACGCAGCGGCGCGACGGTTCCCTCCGCGAGCCGCCGGGCCGTCACCAGGAACGCCGTGTGCGCCACCATCCGGTGCTCCGGGCGAACGGCGAGGCCTACCGCGTGCCAGGGCCGCAGCAGCGTTTCCCAGGCGTGCGGTTCGGTCCAGACACCCTGCGCCCGCAACGCCTCGACGTACGTGGACAGCTGCGTCACGGTGGCCACGTACCCCACCAGCACACCTCCGGGGCGCAGTGCCGAGGCCACGGTCGGTAGCACCGCCCACGGCTCGAGCATGTCGAGGACGACGCGGTCGACGGGCTCCTCCGCCGGATGCTCGGCGAGGTCGCCGAGGCGCAGACTCCAGTTCGGCGGCACCTCACCGAAGAAAGCGCCCACGTTGGAGCGGGCGACGTCGGCAAAATCCTCCCGCCGCTCGTAGCTGGTGACCGAGCCCTCGTCGCCAACCGCCCGCAACAGCGAACAGGTCAGCGCACCGGACCCGGCACCGGCCTCCAGCACCCGCATACCCGGGCCGATGTCGCCGAACCCGACGATCTGGGCGGCGTCCTTGGGATAGATGACCTGGGCACCGCGGGGCATGGACAGGACGAAGTCGGCGAGCAGCGGACGGAAGGCCAGGTAGCCGGTGTTCGCGGTCGAATGGACGACCGAACCTTCCGGGGCGCCGATCAGGTCGTCGTGCTCGATGGCACCGCGGTGCGTGTGGAACTGCTTGCCGGCCTCGAGGACGACGGTGTGCAGCCGGCCCTTCGGATCGGTGAGCTGTACCCGGTCGCCGACGACGAACGCGCCCGGCACCGGTTCCGAACCGCCCTCCGGGGCCCGCACCTCGGGTCCGGCCTCGGGAGGGACCTCGGGAGGGACCTCGGGGAGATCTGCGTCGAAGGGCTCCTGCTGCATGTCCACGGGCGGCCAGCCTACGGACGACGCCGAGTGACCCGTGTCCCCGATCCGGCGCGGGCACTCGGAACTGTCGGTGGTCCGACCTAACCTCGGACGCATGACGGCGATGGTGCACGACGAACAGGTCTCCGAGCCGGC
>JAODNN010000058.1 GCA_025465355.1 Blastococcus sp.
ATGACCGACCGCTATCCGCCGTTCCGCTTGGACATGCGCGACACCGACCCCGGCTCGCTGCCGGTCGGCCCGACACCGCCGATGCCCGCAGGAGCGGTGGCCCACGTCCCGGCCGCTCCGGCTGCGGCGACTGCCTGGCCGCAGCAGGTGGACCGCGGGCCCCGTGGTCACCCTGGTCATCGGCGCTGTCCTGCTGTTCGCAGCCGCCGGCACACTCGCGGGCGGCGGGACCCTGCTCTGGGCCGACCGCACTCAGCGGGAGGGCGGCTACCTGATGACACCGTCCGCGCGGATCAGCACGGACGCCTATGCGGTGACCACTCAGAGCTTCCGACTCGAGGGCCAGGGGCTGGACTGGGCCGTCGGGTCGGCGCGGCTCGAGGCCACGTCGGCCAACCCGGACACCGCACTGTTCGTCGGGGTGGCGCGCAGCGCGGACGCTGCCGCGTACCTGCGTGGCGTCAGCTACGCCGCCCCCGGTGGAGCGGCCCACGGTGCTGTTGATGGGCACGGAGAACGACGACCGGTATGCCTGGCTGCTCTCCGGCCGGGCGCTCGGCCGGCTGCTCCTCGACGCCACCGCGGCGGGCCTGGCCGCCTCGCCACTCACCCAGCCGCTGGACTGGCCAGCGACGCGCCGGCGCATCGGCTCGGAGCTGTCCCTCGTCGGGCATCCGCAGATGCTGCTGGGGATGGGCTACCCGACGACGCCGGACGCCGGAACCCCGAGCGGACGGCGGCCGGTCGAGGACGTCCTGCGGTACGAGCCGGCCGACTGACTCACGGCGTCCGCGGCCCTGGCCGTGACCGTTGCCGCGTGCGGGAGGACGTTCGTCCCTCCCCGCTGCCTCGCGCCTCGGGCAAGAGCGCATAGCGGCACCCCCACGCCGAGACGCCGCTCAAGGGCATGACCCTCTAAGACATCGTCACGCTCAGCGACAGGCGAAACGAGGACCAGAGATCGGTATAGAGGCAGGTCGCCGCGGCGACTCTTGACCACCATTTTGACCACCATTTTGACCACCATTGCACCCTGTTCGGGCCGGTCCGCCAGCATTCACCGTCGTTCCGTATGCCGCTTGAACTGCGCAGATGGACTCCGGCGAACGACCTTGGCCCCGAGGCCGACGGCTGGGGGTCAAGGGGTCGCAGGTTCAAATCCTGTCAGCCCGACAGTGAGAAGGTGCAGGTCAGGGGCCGTGCCCGGAGAGATCCGGAACGGCCCCTGAGTGCTTCCTGAGGTGGTTTGACCACCATTGGCCGCCTTCATCCAGAAGGAAGCCGACGGCGTCCGGCCCGAGGTCCGCCTCTCCTGACCCGTTGCGCGCGCTACGCAGGCTGCGGGGACGTAGGTCCCGGTGATCGGGACTGTCGGCCCTCGGTGGCGAGGGTCCGTGAGCTGCAGGGTTGACCCATCGCCCGGCACATGGTCGGCCCAACGTGGAGGAGCACCCATGGCGCAGCAGAACGCCCCGACCGGCGCTGCGACGTCGACACGCGACTCGGGCCGCCCTCGCGTGGTGGTGGGCGTCGACGGCTCGCCGAGTTCCCGAGCCGCTCTCCTCGCCGCGCTGTCCGCCGCGGCCAGGCGTGGCGCCGATCTCGATGTCGTATCCGCGTTCCCCCTCGTCGCGGGAGGTGTGCCGGTCGCAGTGGCGGACCTGGACGTCGTGCTCGCCGGCACCGAATCACGGACCCGTGCCTTTCTCGTCGAGGTGATGAAGGAGGCGGACGGGGTCGACTCGGTGGCCACGCGGGTGGTCGTGGGTGCGGGCGCCCCGGCTCAGGTTCTGATCGATGCGTCGGAGGGCGCCGACCTGCTCGTCGTGGGCCACCGCGGGCGCGGCACCGTGCGCAGCGCCCTGCTCGGGTCGGTGGCTCTGCACTGCATCACCCTGGCCCGGTGCCCGGTCGAGGTGGTGCACCCGTCGAGGACGGGCCGGCCGGGCCGGATCGTGGTCGGCGTGGATGAGTCGGAGGTGTCGCGTGCTGCCCTCCGCGCCGCCATCGAGGAGGCCGCCCGCACCGGAGCCGAAGTCGAGGCCGTTGCCGCGTATTCCGGGCTCGATTACTGGAGCGAGCAGGACGGGGGCCTGGCGTCTTCGGTCGATCCGATCGGCCAGATCGATCAGGAGGTGCGAGGTCTGGTCGACGAGGTGCTGACCGGGGTGCGCGAGCACGGCGGCACGGTGCCGCCGGTGCGGGTGGTCGCGGTCGAGGGGCGGCCGTCCGGCGTGCTGGTCACGCGTGCCGACGGCGCGCAACTGCTGGTCGTGGGCCACCGCGGGCACGGGGCTGTTCGGGACCTGCTGCTGGGCTCGGTGGCGCTGCACTGTGCCATGCACGCTCCCTGCCCGGTCCTCGTCGTGCACCCCCGGTCCGATACGGCCCAGGTCGAAGCCGGACTCACTCAGCCGGCCACCGCGCCCGTCTGACCGCGACAGCGACCGAACGGGCACCGGTGTGAGAGTCGGCCCCTCCCTCCCACCCCTACCCCCGAGGTGGCCCAGAGCCCGTGGCCGTCGCGGCGCCGGCGGTCGCGAGAACGTCGATGGCGGGAATGGCGGCCGGCGATGCCGCGGCGCTGTCGGCGGACACCGTCCTCACCCGGCTCGGCAGCTCACCGGCCGGCCTGACCGACGAGGAGTTCGCTCGTCGGCGCGCCCAGATCGAGGCGAACGCGGTCCGCAGCCACCATGCTCAGCCGCTGCGCATCCTGGGACGGCAGTTCCGCAGCGCGGTGCTGATCCTGCTCGCGACCATCGCCTTGATCTCGTTCTTCCTCGGTCAGCGCACCGACACGGTGGTTATCGGTGCGATCCTGCTGGCCAGCGTCGGTCTCGGGTTCGTCAACGAGTACCGCGCCGAGCGCGCTACCGATGCCCTGCACTCCCAGGTCTCACACACGGCCGTGCTGATCCGCGCCGACCTGCCGGTGCAGGTCGACGTCACCGAGCTGGTGCCCGGGGACGTCGTCCGCGTCGCGCTCGGCGAGGTGGTCCCGGCCGATCTGCGTCTGCTCGAGGTGACGGGCCTGCAGTGCGACGAGAGCGTCCTCACCGGCGAGACACTGCCGGCGGACAAGGCGGGCGGCACGGCGCTGGATCCGGTGCCGTGCACCGCGGGTGCGTACGTGCGGCACGCGGTGTTCCCACTCGGAGAAGAAGACCAGCTTCGCGAGCTCGATGAGCACCAGCTGGTGCCCATCAGCACGTACTTGATGGTGTTGGCGAAGATCCGCCGGCCCGCCGAACCGGGGGTTCCTGGTCGCCGCATGCCTGGAGGACGCCGTCGCGCGAGTGCTCGACACGGAACGGGCCGTGGACGACCGTTGGCTGCTCCGCGGTCACCATGGTCAGAACCACCACGGCGATGTCTGAAGGGCGTCCTCCGCCTCCCGCGAGCGGTAGCTCACCGCCCCGGGGTGAACGCCGACGCCCAGCCCGCCACCAGAGCCTCGTGGCGCAGGCGGCTCATCTCGCTGCGGACGCCGGCGACCTCTATCGCGCGACCGATCCCGCACCGGGGGCGACGTATCCGTCCGGCACCGGGAAGCCCGCGGCCGTCAGCTCGCCGAGGTTGGCGCCCTTGCCGCCGGCGAGGCCGTCGTCGGCCAGCCGCAGCGGCGACAGGCACCGCACCAGGTCGACGGTTCCGATGCCGCCGGTGTCCTCGGTGGGGATGACCGCGCCCTCGTCGGTCACACCCATGTCGTTCCTCCTCGGCCGTCGGAGACCGGCCGGTGGCGCGGCTGGGGGGGAGGCGGTGCCGCCGGCTCCGGGGGCGGAGTGCCAAATGTCGGGGGAGTCGGCCGGGTGCTGTTCACGACCACGGTGCGGCGCGGTCGGCGCCCGGTGGAGTCGGCGCGAGCTGCCCGGCCGATCCGCATGAGCATCTGGGGGTGAGCAGGCGCGGTCAGCCGGCGCAGCCGCTCACGCGTCGTCGGCACCTCCAGCGCCTGGGTAAGGGGTCCGGCGACCCAGTCCCGGCGGGTGAGCTCGAGGAGCAGCCGTTCGAGCGCTTCTCCCGAGCGCAGCCAGTCCAGCGGCTCGTCGTGGGGCGTGGCGACAAGGACCATCGTCTGCTCGGTCCCCGACCCGGTGTGGGATGGCAGCCCGCCGGTGCCGCGTACGTCGAAGTCGCGCAGCGGGACGGCGTCCCGGCGGGTGCGCGGCGTTCGAGGGACGGAGCTGGCCGGCACGCCGTCGCCCTGGGCAGGCGGCCGGCTGATCCAGTGCTCCAGTTCGGCGCGGTAGGCGGGATCGGCCTCCTGCAGCCGGTCGGCCTCCTGGGTCAGCTCCGCGACCAGCGAGCTCTGGGCGGGGTCGCGGATCGGGACGAGCAGGGCGTGCTCGGCCGCCGCGACCTCGACGAGCACGTCGATCACCTCGTCGGGCACCGTGGCCGGCTCGAACGGTCGTCGGTTGGTGTGCCGGAGGTGCGCTACCCGGTCCAGCGCGGCCAGACCGGCCTCCGGCGGCCCTTCGATGGGCCGGACGACGGCCAGCAGGTCGGGGTCGTCGGGCGAGGGCAGTCGCGCGACGTCGCTGGCGAACCGCCGGGCCGCCAGGGCAGCCCGGACGTTGAGCAGGGCGGCCCCGATGCTCAGCACCAGCTCGCGACCGTGCGGGTCGAGCACGGGCAGCTGTCGCGTCCGATCCGCGCGCAGCTCCACCCGGTCGGGGAAGAGGACGAACGTCCATGGCTGGGTGTTGTGGACCGAGGGGGCCAGGCGGCCCCGGTCCACAGCCTCCTCCAGCGCGCGGGCGATCGCGTCAGGAGCTGTTCTCGGCGTGCCCCGCCCCGCCGTCGGTCGTCTCATGCCGGCTCCTCCTGCTGCGGCGCGCCGTCACCCGTGGCGGCCGCGCCATCGTCTGCATCGGACGCCTCCAGCGTTCCGGGAAGCGGCCGACCGACTCCGGTGGACGACGTCCCGTGACGGCGTTCCGAAGGTCCTTGTTCCGCGGGCCCTCCGTCACATCCGGTCGGAGGAGCGCCGGCGCAGGGGCACCTCGTCAACCGCACGTGGTAGCCCAGGCCGAAGACGGATCGTCGACCCAGACCGGCGGTCCCAGGTCCAGCGGCACCCGGTCCATGCCGTACACAGCTCCCGCTCGAGGATCGTCCGTCACATCACCAGGCGGGCACGTTCACCGATGACCTGCTCGAGGTCCCCGGTGGCGGCGTCGAGCAGGCGGTGACTCAGGTCGGACAGTGACCGTGCGACCGCGATCTCGTCGCCGATCTCGGGGACGTCCCGGTCGGCCGGGTTGAGTCGGGCGAACCCGACTCCGACCATGCGCTCGGTGTCCCGGGTGTGCAGGCGTGCCAAGGCGCGCGTACGGCCCTCGTGCTCACCGATGTCGATCCGAACGTTCCAGATCTTGGCCTCGTCCACGGCAACCTCCTCGGGTCTCCTGCACCGACCCTGCGGTGACGGCGGCCCGGCGGAAACGGCCGGAAGGCCGGAAGCCGCGGGACTTCCGGCCTCAGCCGCGGTCGGCGCCCCGGGACGGACGGTGGAACATGTGCCGGGCCGGCCGGATCCTGTCGCCGGCAAGGCCTGGCCGGGCACGGTCGTGCAGCCGATGGTGGCGCCCGGTGACGAGCTCCTCGGTGCGGTCCGAGACCCGTCCGCCGGCCCGATCGTCGTGCTCGGGCCGGGTGGACGGGCCACCGATGCGCTCGGCCACCGGGTGCACCGGTTCGCGCCAATGACCGACACCGACGCCGAGGAGATGCTCGCCGCAACCGGGCTGTTCGGCACGGCGCACGGGCGCGCGCTCGACCGGATCGGGATCGCCGACTGCGTGCGACGGGTCGGCTGGCTGGCCGATGCGCTACCCGAGGTCGCCGAGATCGATGTCAACCCACTGGTGGCGATGGTGGCCCGGACCGCGGCCCTGGACGTTCGGATCCGCGTCGAGCCAGGCGGGCCTGAAGTGCTCGCGGTCCAGGAACTCGCGCCGCGGCGGGACGAGTGCTCGGGCGGAAGGGCCCGGTCGGCAGGGCCATCCGGTCCGTGCTCGTCCGGGGGCGGGTGCGCGAGGGTGGTGGTGGCGGGTCCGTCGTATGCCCCGCCCGACCTGTCCTGCCGAGGAAGTGACCTCCGATGATGTTCTGGCCCGACCATGATCTGACCGGCTGGGGATGGGCGCCGATGGTGATCTCGATGGCGCTGTTCTGGGCGCTGCTCATCGGGGGCGGCGTCCTGCTCATCCGGACGCTCAACCGCCCGTCCGGTGGACCTGCTCCCGGTGCCAGGCCGTCGCCGCAGCAGCTCCTGGCTGAACGGTTCGCCCGCGGGGAGATCGACGACGAGGAGTACCGCCGGCGGCTGGCCACGCTGATCAACACCGAGCATGTCGCGCCGCCCTTGCCATGACTCGCTGCGCGGGACTACAACCGGCTGCGCCTGACCGGGCGCGGCCGGAGTCGGCGAGGGCGTGCCGTGCTCAGGTCCTCGAACTGCCGACGACGCCGGTCAACTCCTCGAGTCTTCGGCGTCGGAGTGCTCGCGGAGCACCGCCACCGGGCTAGGTCGTGCCGAGCAGGAGAAGCGCGACCCCGCCGACGTTGCGGATCGTGAACACGGCGCTCAACACCACGCCAGCGCGTGCTTGGCGTCGACGCGGTTCGGAGGACGTCCCCGAACCGCCCGTCCCACATCCGTGCCGGGCGGTGCCCTCGGTCACTCGAGAGCGGTCGGGACGGCGAAGCCGTGGGTGCCACGCGCTACCGGCTCTGGCACGCCGGTTCCCGAGGACCTTGGGCCTGTCCCGAACTGGCCTTGGGCCGTGGCCCGGGGCCGTGGCGTGCCGTGGACTGGCGTCGGTGATCCCGAGGAGGACGAGATGAAGGCGCTGGTTTACCACGGCCCTGGCAAGCGGTCCTGGGAGGACGTGCCCGACCCACGCGTCCAGGACCCCGAGGACATCGTCGTGCGTGTGGACGGGTTCACCATCTGCGGCACGGACCTGCACATCCTGCGCGGGGACGTGCCCGAGGTCCAGCCCGGCCGGGTGCTGGGGCACGAGGCCGTGGGCACCGTGACCGAGGTCGGGCCGGGTGTGCGGACGGTCCAGGAGGGCGACCGCGTCCTGATGTCGTGCATCAACGCGTGCGGCCGCTGCCGGTTCTGCCGCGAGGGCCGCTACGGGCAGTGCCTGGGTGGCGGCGGCTGGGTCCTCGGCCACCTGATCGACGGGGTCCAGGCTGAGGCGGCCCGGATCCCGTTCGCCGACGCCTCCGTGCACAAGCTGCCGGCCGGAATCTCCGACGAGGCCGCGCTGATGTTCGCCGACGTGATGCCCACCTCCTACGAGGTCGGCGTCCTCAACGGCGGCGTCAGCCCAGGGGACACCGTCGTGGTCGTGGGCGCCGGGCCCATCGGTCTGGGGGCCGTTCAGACCGCCCGGTTGTTCGGCCCCCTGCAGATCGTCGTGGTCGACCCGGTGGAGAGCCGGCGGGCGGCGGCGATCGACTTCGGTGCGGACCGGGCGCTCGCGCCGGACGACACCGTCGTCGAGGCGGTGCGGAAGCTCACCGGCGGCCTGGGGGCAGACGTCGCCATCGAGGCCGTCGGCGTGCCCGCCACATTCGACCTGTCCGTCGAGGTGATCCGGCCCGGCGGGCGGGTGGCCAACGTCGGCGTGCACGGCAAGCCCACGACGCTGCACCTCGAGGACCTCTGGATCCGGGACGTCACCATCACCACCGGCCTGGTCGACACGCGCAGCACGCCCATGCTGCTGCAGCTGATGCAGGCCGGAAAGCTGGCGGCTGACCGGCTGGTCACCCACCGCTTCGGGTTCGACGAGCTGTCCGAGGCCTACGACGTGTTCGACGACCCGATGGGTTCGGGGGCGTTGAAGGTCGCGGTTCTCCGGAAGTGAACGCGACGACGGCGGGGGAGCGCGAGGTTCCCGCCGTCCGGTGTCCCCGACCCGCCGGGCCGGGTCGAAGCACCCGGACGACCGGAGGACGGAGGACCTCTGGCCTCTGCCGGAGGGCCGTCGGTTGGCCGACGGCGGAGCCGGACCGGACCGCGCTGCGCCCGGAGGAGGACCCGTGCACCTGCCTGACCCGTTGCCGCGGGTAGTCCTGTCGCTCAACGTGGGTTCCTCGTCGCTCAAGGCTGCGGTCCGGGATCCGGACCTGCGCATGCACGTCGAGCTCGCGGGGCTGGGCGGTGCGGCGGGCCACCTGACCATGAGCGGCACCGGGTCTTTCGTCGAGCACGCAATCCTGCCTGACGGCTGGACGGCGGCTCTGCCCGCCGGGGCCGACGCCGTGGCGGCAGGTGGCGGTCGCGGGCGCGGTCACCGTTCTGGACCGCTGGTACACCCTGATCTTCAGCGGCGGTATCGGCCCGACGAACGGACCGGCATGCCCGGTGAGCCACCGCGAGAATCGGGTGCGTTCCGGGTGGGGCAGTCCGTCGACGCTGAAGCACCAGAGGGACGGCGCCACGGTATCCGGGACATGGCCGAGGAAATCGGTTGATCCCGCGGCGGTGGCGTAACCGACCAGTAGGCGGTTCGTCGTGTCCATGGGGACGACCGAGGCGGCTGACAGTCCGTGACAGCGAGGACCGGAGGGCCTTGCCTGGGGGCCGGACGTGGTCCCCGCTGCGTCGGAAGGAGGCCGATGCCGCAGTCGGGCAGGACGTTCGACTCTGAGCGGACCCAGGGCCGATACACCTAATCTCTGCAGACGGGAAGCCGTCGGTCGGCTCCTCCGTGACTGAGTCGCCTCGGAGTGGGGCGGCAGGACTCCAGGGGTGGGCGCGTGAGCTCGGACGGTTCGGCCGCAACGATCAAGGTCTTCCTCCTCGACGACCACGAGGTGGTGCGGCGGGGTGTCGCGGACGTACTGGAGAGCGACCCCGGCATCACCGTCATCGGCGAAGGCAAGAACGCCGCGGAGGCGCTGGCGCGGGTTCCTGCCCTGCGCCCCGATGTCGCCGTTCTGGACGTCCGGCTGCCGGACGGCGACGGCGTGACGGTCTGCCGGGAGCTGCGCTCCCGCATGCCCGACCTCAAGGTGATCATGCTGACCAGTTACAGCGACGACGAGGCGCTGTTCGAGGCGATCATGGCCGGCGCCTCCGGCTACCTGCTCAAGCAGGTCCTCGGCCAGGACCTGGTGGCCGCCGTGCGGACGGTTGCCGCGGGCGGGTCGCTGCTCGACCCGACGGCCACCACTGCGGTGCTGGAGCGAATGCGCCGCGCCGCTGAGCCGGCCGGCCCGCTGGCCAAGCTGAGCGAGCAGGAGCGCACCGTCCTGGAGCTCATCGGCGAGGGGCTGACCAACAGGCAGATCGGTGAGCGAATGTTCCTCGCGGAGAAGACGGTGAAGAACTACGTGTCCCACGTGCTGGCCAAGCTCGGCCTCGAGCGCCGGACGCAGGCCGCCGTCCTGGCGACCGAGCTGCGGGGAGCGCCGCCGTCGGGACGCTGACCGTCAGCGCAGCCGCGCCGACCAGCGCAGCCGGGTGCCGCCGTCGGCCAGCGGCTCGACGGTTGCCTCGCCGTCGTGCCCGCGGGCTCGCTGCTCGAGGTTGCGCAGGCCGCTGCGGGGCGCCTTGGGATCGATCCCGCGGCCGTCGTCGAGGATTTCGACGGCGACGGCGTCGGTGACGTCGAGGGTGACGGTCACGTGCTTACCCCCGGAGTGCCGGGCGGCGTTGCTGACACCCTCTCGGACGACGGCCTCCAGGTCGGCGGCGAGCTCGCCGGTGACCAGGCTGTCGACGGCGCCTGACATCCGGACGGTCGGCTTGAGGACCCCGTCGGCGGTCTCGGTCACGATGTCGAGCAGTCGCCGTCGCAGGCTCTCGCCGGAGTCGACGGCGTCGGCTGTCTGCAGGTCGAAGATGGTCGTCCGGATGTCCCGGACGGTGTCGTCGAGCTGGCGGACGACGGACTGGACCCGGCCGTGCGCCTGCGGGTCACTGACCCGTGGCAGCACCGCCTGAAGGGCCAGCCCAGCGGCGAAGACGCGCTGGATGACGTGGTCGTGGAGATCGCGGGCGATGCGGTCCCGGTCCTCGTAGACGTCCAGCCGACGGGCCAGGCGCTGGCGGGCCGCCATGTCCAGGGCCACGGAGGCCTGGTCGGCGAAGGCGGTGACCAGAGGGCTGAGCGACTCGTCGAACGGGGCCGCCCCGGCCTTGCGAGCGGCGATGACCACGGCGTTGTCCACGTGCGTCCCGCGCAGGGGGATCGCGATGCACGGCCCCCAGTCGATGTGCGGGTTGCGGATCTCGTACGCCATGCTGGAGAGGTCGAGGGTGACGAGGCCGCCGGCCCGGTCGAGGGCGTCGAGCACGGTGCTGTCCCCGGGAGCGAACTGCTCGTCGGTCAGGTCATGCAGTCCTCCACCCCTCTGCGCCACGATTGTGTAGGCGCCGGTCCCGGGATCCGGGCCCATGAGCAGCCAGGTCGCGTCGGCGTCGGTGAGGTCGGCGATCCGGTCGGCGATCAGAGCCAGCGCTTCCGCGGCTGAGGGGGCCTCCAGCAGGACCGCGCGGACGTCGGACACCGCCGTCAGCCAGCGGCTGCGCACTTCGCTCTCCTCGTACAGGCGCGCGTTGTCGATGGCGATCCCGGCCGCGCCGGCCAGCGCCGTGAGTACCGCCTCGTCCTCGGCGGTGAACTGCCCGTGCCGCTTCTCGGTCATGTACAGGTTGCCGAAGACCTCGCCGCGGACCAGCACCGGCACCCCGAGGAAGCTCTTCATCGGCGGGTGATGCGGGGGGAACCCGACCGAGGAGGGGTGTTGGCCCAGGTCAGGGATGCGCAGGGGGTACGGCTCGCTGATCAGCTGCCCAAGCACACCCTTGCCCTCCGGCAGCGATCCCATCGTGGCGGCGAGCTCGTCGTCGACGCCGACGTGGATGAACGCGGCCAGACCCCCGCCCTGCCGCAGCACTCCGAGAGCCCCGTAGCGGGCGCCCACCAGGTCGGTCGCGGCCTCCACGATGCGCCGCAGCGTGCTCGGCAGGTCTAGGCCGGTGGAGACGCTGAGGAACGCGTCCAGCAGGTGCTGCACCTGGGCTTGGGCCCGTGCCACGGAGGTCAGCCGCTCCTGGACCTCTTCGATGAGCTCGGTCAGGCGCATGCCTGACAGCGGCGAGTCCTCGCGTCCGCCGCTCCCGAGATGCCGCTCTGGGCCGGTCACGGTACAAGCGCCTCCCCTCGAAACAGTGGCATCTCGAGCAGCGCAGAGGAAGGGGGGGCGTCGGCATGATCGAGCGTGCTCCGTCACGGTCAGGCGGTGGGGGCGTCAACCGGCTTCGCGACGGCCACCCCCCGAGTCGCAAGCCTGGTCCGCCGGCCCTGGACGATGCCGATCTGGACGGCGATGAGACAGCCGTCGGGATCCTCCGCCCGTCCGGCCACCACCACGCGGGAGGGGCCGACAACGGTCACGCTCCAGCCAAAGTTTTCGGTGTCGTTGTAGGAGTCAGCCTCGAACGCCAGGACGGCACCCCGGGCTGCGTGGGCGAGGTCGCTGCCGGCCCGCGTGGGGATCACCACGGCTCCGTCGCGAAGTGCGAAAGAGACCGGCCGGATCGCCGGCAGAGCGGCCTGGGTGTACGCGACCCGGCCGATTCCGGTCGTGCCCAGCAGGCGAAGGCACTCCTGTTCGCCGAGGGTCTCGTGGCCTCGGTCGTGGTCGGTGGTCGGCACCACAGCCTCCTTGCCCGGGTACGCCTCATGCGTACATCCGCGACTCTCGGCTGAGTCCGGCAGTCGCGCTCAGGGACGGACGTCCCGGCCTGCAGCACCTTCGTCCCGGCCGCCTGCCGGCGCCGCGGCCAGCCGTGGGGATCGGGTGCGTGCCGCCGCCGGGGGTCAGGCCTGCCGGGCGGTCACCGGCACTCCAGTGACCGTGGCAGCGATCTCCGCAGCCCAGGCGGCGAGCTCGTCCCAGTTGCGGAAGTCGCCGACCGGTGCGCGCATCGCGGTCACCATCGCCCGCTCGCCGAAGCTCAGCCGGGACTTGTCGAGCCGACCAGGGAACACGCGGTGGGCGCGGGCACCGGTGATCGCCGCCAGCGGAGCGGCGTCGTGCGGCTCGTCCGGCGGGAACGGCGGATCACCGATCGGCCCGCTGGAGAACATCCAGACGGGCCGGGTGCGCAGCACGCCGGCATGATCGGCGGCGTACTGGCGGGCGGGGTCCAGCCAGCGGCCGGCGTACACCGCGCTGCCCACCACGACCGCGTCGAAGGGGGCCGGGTCGGGCCGCTGGTGGGCGGGGACGGCCACCGCCGACAGGGCGGCCGCGCGTCCGGCGGGGCATTCGGCCAGCGACCGTGCCAGCGCGTCGGCGATCTCGGCCGTAGCGCCGTGCCTGCTCGCCACCACCACGAGGACGCGTGGCCCGGCGCCGCTCACCGGGCGCCCCCGGTTGCGAGCGGTACGACGGCGATCGGGCATCGCCCCCGGTTCAGGACGCCATGGGTCGTGGAACCAGGGGCGTGGCGGGCGCGGTGGCCCACCACGAGCAACTGGGCGGTCATCGATGCGGCGACCAGGGCCGGGGCGGTCCGGTCGCGGATGACGGCCTCGCGGACGACGACGTCCGGTTCCTTCGCCCGCCAGCCCGCGAGCACCTCGGCAAGGCCCCGCTCCTCGTCGGTGACGACGCCCGACCAGTCGATCAGGGGGCCGACCGTGCGAAGGGAGGCGTCCAGGACGACCTCCTGCCAGACGTGCACGGCCAGCAGGTCGGCTCCACGGGCGGCGGCCTCGGCGAAGGCGAAGGCGAGGACGTCGTCGTCGCCCTGGCGGCCTTCGATCCCGACGACGACGGAGCGGCGCTCGCTGACCTGCACGCCGCAGTCGCCCGGCAGGACGATCACCGGGCAGCCGGCGTGGGCGACGACCCGGCTCGCGGTGGACCCGAGCAGCAGCCCGGCAACGCCGCCAACTCCGCGGCTGCCCAGCACGACCAGCTGGGCGTCCTCGGAGGCGTCGCGCAGCACCGTCACCGGGTCACCGTCCACCACGCGCGTGCGCACGGGGACGTCGTCGTCAATGGGCGCGAGCGCCTTCATCGCCGCCTGAAGGACCGACTGCGCGCTCGTGCGCAGCAGGCCCGGCAGTTCGATGTCCAGCGGCTCCCCGACCAGACCGTCGTACGGCCATGGCACGGCGGTCACTACGAGCAGCGGCGCGGACCGCCGCCATGCCTCGTCGAGCGCGAACCGGGCCGCGGCCAGGGCCGCGTCCGACCCGTCGACGCCGACGACCACTGGCCGCGGCGATCTTCCCTGCGCCATGTCTGCTCGCTCTCTCTTGTGGTCACGCGGACGCGTCGGGCGGGCGCTCGACGGAGACGGAGTCGGTGGGGACTCGGACGCCGACGACGCCACCGACGGTGCTGGCCAGCTCCCGCAGCGCGCGCTCTTCGATCTCGGCCGAGATCTGGGGCACGCCCCGGGCTCGCCGGATCGTCGCCATGCCCTCGGTGACCGCGACGTCCCACGCCCCGAGGTCGCCGGTGTAGCCCTCCACGAGCCGCAGCACGTCGGCGCGGATCTCGTCGTCCGGCCGCCCGACGGTGCGCAGCAGGTCGCGGCGGCTGACGATGCCGACCAGCCGGCCGTGCTCGACGACCGGCACGCTCCGCAACCGGTCGTCGACGAGCAGCCGGGCCACGTCGGCGACGTCGTCGGTGGCCTCGACCGTGCGCACGCCCGCAGTCATCACCCCGCGCACCAGCAGCGACGGCGGCGTGTCGGAGGTGGGCCGGTCGCGGCGGGCGTGCAGGCGAGGGTCGGCCGGCATCCGGTCGCGCAGCACGTCGGCCTCGGCGACGATCCCGACGAGCCGGTCGTCGTCGACCACCGGCAGCGCGGCGAAGCCCCGCTCGGCCATCACCTCTCCCGCGTACTTCGCGGAGGTGGCCGGTCCGACCGTGACGACTTCGCGGGTCATGACATCCCTGACCTGCACGGCTCGCTCCTCGTGTCTGTGTCCGCAGGTGTGCGGTCGTCCCGACGCTAGGGGGGCCGGCTGCCGGTAGTCAGGGTCTACGGGCGTGACCGGCAGGGACCTCCGTCCCGGCCGTGAGCCGCTGACTCGCCCGACGCTCGGGCCATGGACGATGGTTCTCCCGGCGCACACGGCCGCCCGACCGTCTTTCCCCGGGCACGCAGCCGGCCCCTGTCCGCAGCTGCGGCCGGCCGTCCCGCCCTGATCGGCCCGAGCACCATGGGTCCGGGCGGCTGGGTGAGCGTCAAAGGTGCTCGACAACCCGCCGATCCCGGGGTCCGGCCGTGGTGGGCCGAGCTGCTGCGGCCTGTCGGCTCCGAAGCCCGCCCTTGGGACGTTGGTCCCGCACGAGGGGACCCACGACCCTCTGACGGCGCCGCCGCGTGGCCCGATCGTCGGAGCAGCCCCTGGCGACCGGCCGGGCCCGCACTCCGAGGAGTAGCCGCCATGAACCCCGTCACCGACGCAGGAACAGGTCCCATGGAAAAGCCAGGAGCGAACGGCGCCATCGACGGCAGCCGGCCTTGCGTCGTCGTCGGGGTCGACGGCTCGCCCGGTGCGCGCGCGGCGCTGGCCGTGGCGCTCACCGAGGCGGCCCGCCGCGGTGCCGGCCTCGACGTCGTCTCCGCCTACCCGATGAATCTGGTGTGGACCGGTGGCGCGCCTCTCGACGTCCAGGACGCCGAGGCTATCCGCGTGGACACCGAGCGGCGGGCGGGGGAGCTGGTCGACGAGGTTCAGCGCGAGGAATCGGTGGCCGGCGTCCCCGGCCTGGCCGCCGTCCCCGTCCGCGTCATCGCCGCGGAGGGGCGGCCCGTACCGGCGCTGCTCGAAGCAGCCGAGGGTGCCGATCTCCTCGTCGTGGGCAGCCGTGGCCGCGGGGCCATGCGCAGCGCGCTGCTCGGCTCGGTCGCGCTGCACTCCGCCGGCCAGGCGCCGTGTCCGGTGCTCGTGGTGCATCCCGGTGTGCCGGGGCCTGCGCCGCGCGTCGTCGTCGGCGTGGACGGCTCGGCCGGGTCCAGCGCCGCGCTCGCCGTGGCGGTCGACGAGGCGGCCCGATCCGGCGCGGAGGTCGAGGTGGTCGCCTCGTACGTGCTCACCGACTACTGGACCCCCCTGAACACGCTGGTCGTGCCCAGCGTCGAGCAGATCCGGAACGAGCTGCAGCGCCGTACCGAGGACCTCGTCCAGAACGTGCTGGGTGAGCGGGCCGAGGGCGGCGCCACGCCGACCATCCGGACCGATGTGGTCGAGGGCGCCGCGGGGGAGGTGCTCGTCGACCGCGCCCGGGACGCCGATCTCCTGGTCGTCGGCAGCCAGGGCCGCGGCGCCGTCCGTGGCCTGCTGCTCGGCTCCGTCGCCCTGCACTGCGCGATGCACGCGCCGGGCCCGGTCATGGTCGTGCA
>JAODNN010000060.1 GCA_025465355.1 Blastococcus sp.
CACCGGAGTCGAGGACGACGACGCCGTAGTCGGCGCGCGCCCCGGCGACCGACACCTTCCGCCAGGCGATGTCCCGCAGGACCTCGTCGACCGGGCGGTCGAGCGGGTCGCCCCAGCCACCGCCGCCGGTCGTCCGGATGCGGACGACGGTGCCGGCCTTCAGCGGCTCGGCGTCGGCCAGCGCGTCGACGTCGTGCTCATCGGGACCGCCCGGGTCGACGGTCACCTGGAACGGCCGCCCCGCCTTGCCGCCCTTGACGCCCCAGCAGGCCAGGATCGAGCGATCGGCGATCGACATGAAGTGCGCGTCCCGCAGCACCCGGATGTGCTTCTCGTAGCCGCAGCCGCCGCGGTACCGGCCCGCGCCGCCCGAGTCGAGAGCCAGACCCAGCCGCTCGACCCGCAGCGGGAAGCGGCCCTCCGTGAACTCCGTCGGCAGGTTCCGTGAGTCGGGGACGACGTGGATGGTGTCCTCGCCGTCGGCGTAGTACCGGCCACCCGAGCCGCCGCCGAGCACCTCACGCATGAGGTAGGGCTCGCCGTCGAAGTCGGTGCCGTAGACGCCGGTGTAGCGGATCGTCTCCTGGTCGGCGGGCATCCGGCCGCCGGTGGCCTTGGCCAGCACCCCCGCGAGGACGCCGAGCAGCCGCAGGATGACGAAGGTCCGGGCGTTGGTGGGCGCCGGGAAGATCGGGGTGAGCAGCGTCCCCTTCTCCGGGAAGCGCATCTCGATCAGCGGGACGACGCCCTCGTTGACGTCGAGCTGCGCCATCCGCTCCGGCGTCTCGGCCAGGTTGCGCAGGATCGGCGCCAGCCACTTCTTCAGGAAGTTGCCGTCGGCGTAGTCGCCACAGTGGTTGATCGGGCCCTTTGCCTGCGGGCCGGTGCCGGTGAAGTCGATGACCAGCGGGGTCTCCCGGGTGGAGTCCATGATCAGCGTGATTCGCTGGCGGTGCAGCTGCGGCTCCTCGACGCCGTCGTGCTCGGCGTAGTCCTCCCAGACGTAGGTGCCGTCGGGGATCTGGCTCAGGATCTCCCGCCGGTAGACCTCGGTGGAGTTCGACAGGATCGTGTCGAAGCAGGCCTCGACGGCGGCGACGCCGTAGCGGTCGAAGAGCTCGCCCAGGCGCCGCGCGCCGGCCAGGCAGGCCGAGCACTCGGCGTCGAGGTCGGCGGCCAGCGAGTCGGGCATCCGCGAGTTGCGGGTCATGATCTTCAGCGCCGACTCGTTCGGCACGCCGCGGTCCCACAGCTTGATCGGGGGGACCATCAGGCCCTCCTCGTACACGCTGGTGGCCGCCGACGGCATCGAGCCCGGCACCGCGCCGCCGATGTCGTCGTGGTGGCCGAACGCCTGGATGAAGGCGACGACCTCAGGAGTGCCGGTCTCCGTGTTCGCCGCGAACACCGGCACCGTGACGCACAGGTCGGGCAGGTGCCCGATGCCGCCCTCGGACGCGTAGACGTCGTTGTGGAAGAAGACGTCGCCGACGTTCATCTCCTCGATCGGGTAGTCGCGCACGACGGGGTGCACGAGCGCCGAGTACGAGCGGCCGGTGAGCTTGCGCAGGTTGCGGTC
Organism: Blastococcus sp.; assembly: GCA_025465355.1. Taxonomy (GTDB): domain Bacteria; phylum Actinomycetota; class Actinomycetes; order Mycobacteriales; family Geodermatophilaceae; genus Blastococcus_B. Next base: position 1,580 of record JAODNN010000060.1, read on the forward strand.
GTGGATGCCCGCCCGGAAGTCGTGCGCGTCGCGGATCATCGGCGACCGCGAGGTGCGGCCGATGGAGGTCTCGACCTCCATCTCGATCGCGGCCAGCGTGCCGGCCACGATCTCGACGAGCACCGGGTCCGCGTCGATCGTGTCCTGGGTCAGGTTGCCCGTGGGGAATGTGGTCACTGGCCCGACTCCTTCGTGAGCAGCAGGTTGCCGTAGGCGTCGACGGTGGCGACGAAGCCTGGGTGGAGGGGGACGGTGGAGCCGAACTCCTCGATGATCGCGGGACCGGTGACCACGTCACCGGGCGCGAGGTCGGGTCGGTTGTAGGTCGGGGTGTCGACCCAGTCGTCGAAGAACACCCGGCGCGAGCCGGTGACGGCCCGCTCGGTGCCGCCGTCCTTGGTGGGCAGCTGCACGATGTCCGGACGGCGGATCGGCCCGATCCCGCTCACCCGGAGGTTGACCCACTCGACGGCCTGGCGCGGGTCGTCGGCGAAGTCGTAGCCGTAGAGCTGACGGTGGGCGGCGTGGAAGGCCTGGGCGACCTCCTCGGCCATGCCCTGATCCAGCGCGGCTCCGTCTCCGGGGGTGCGCACCGGCACCCGGACCTCGAACGCCTGGCCCACGTAGCGCAGGTCGGCGGTCCGCTGCATCCGCTGTTCCTCGCGGGCGAAGCCCTCGCCGTCCAGCGCGTTCTTCGCCTGGGCCTCCAAGTCGTCGAAGACGGAGCGCACCCGGTCGAGGTCGAGGTCCACGTGCTTGCTGACGACGGTCTGCACGTAGTCGTTGCGGACGTCCACGGTGAGCAGCCCGAACGCGCTGACGTTGCCCGGGTTGGGCGCCACCAGGGTGCGGGGGATGTTCAGGATGTCCATCAGGCGGCAGGCCAGCAGCGAGCCGGAGCCGCCGAAAGTGGTCAGCGTGAAGTCGCGGACGTCGAGGCCCTTGGCGACCGTCACCTGGCGCAGCGCGTTCGCCTGGTTCCACGCGGAGATCTCGAGGATGCCGGTGGCGGTGCGCTCCAGGGAGAGGTCGAGCTTCTCGCCCAGCTCCTGCAGGCCCTTGGTGGCCGCCTCCGCCGACAGCGGGATCTCGCCGCCCAGCAGGTGGGGAGGGATCCGGCCGAGCATGACGTGGGCGTCGGTGATCGTCGGCTGGTCGCCGCCGTTCGGGTAGCACATCGGGCCGGGGTCGGCGCCGGCCGACTTCGGGCCGACCTTCAGCGTGCCTTCGGGGGAGAGCCACGCGATCGAGCCCCCGCCTGCCCCGACGGTGACGACGTCGATCATCGGGATCTTGGAGGGGTACTCGCCGACCGAGCCCTCGGTGGTGAGCATCGGCTCGCCGTCGATGACGACCGTGACGTCGGTGGACGTGCCGCCGCCGTCGCAGGTGAGCACGCGGTCGAAGCCGGCGGTGCCGGCGATCAGCGCGGCGCCGAGGGCACCGGCGGCCGGACCGGAGAGCATCGTGGTGATCGGCTGGTGCACGACCTCCTGGGCCGACAGCACGCCACCGTTGCTCTTCATGACGTAGAAGGGCACGCCCGGCGCGATCTCGTCCAGCCGGTTCTGGATGTTGGTGACGTAGGCGGCGACCTTGGGCTTCACCGCGGCGTCGACCAGCGTCGTGACCGAGCGCTCGTACTCGCGGTACTCGCGCAGCACCTGGGAGCTGATGCTCACCACGGCGTCGGGATGCTCGGCCCGGATCACCTCGAGCATCTGCTGCTCGTGGGCGTCGTTCGCATAGGCGTGCAGGAAGCAGACGCCGATCGTGGTGATGCCCGCGTCCTTGAAGAAGCGGGCGGCGGCGCGGGCATCGTCGGCGTCGAACGGCCGCACCTCGGCACCGGTGTGGTCGAGGCGGCCGCGGACGGTGCGGACCAGGTCGGCCGGGACGATGCGCGGCGGCTTGACCCAGAAATAGCTGTTCCCGTAGCCGTCGGGCACCGACTGGCGGGCGATCTCCAGCACCGACTCGTAGCCCTCGGTGGTGATGAACCCGATCCGGTCCAGCTTGCCCTCGAGCAACTGGTTGGTCGCGACCGTCGTCCCGTGGCTCACCGCGGTGACGGCGTCCCCGGACAGGTCCATCAGGTCCAGCACCTTGCGGACGCCGTTGAGGAAGCCCTCAGCAGGGTCGGCCGGGGTGGACGGGGTCTTGGTGGTGGTGGTCTGCCCGGTCTCCTCGTCCACTGCGACGACGTCCGTGAACGTGCCGCCAGTGTCGATGCCGATGCGGACCCGGCGCTCAGTCATGGCAGAAACCTTAGCGCTGAGATATCGGCGGCGGAAGGCCCCTGCCCACGTCTGGCTGCCATGGTGCTGGGCCCGCGGTCGGAGGATGGTGCCCGGCATGGACATCACCGAAGTCATCCTCGAGCAACACCACGAGCAGCGTCGGGCGTTCGCCGTCCTCGACGAGATGCCCCGCGAGGATCGCGTGGCGCTGGCCTCGGTCTGGGCGCGGCTGGAGGTGCTGCTCGAGGTGCACGCCGAGGCGGAGGAGCGCTTCTTCTACCCGCGGCTGCTCCAGCTCGGGAAGGGCAACCCCGAGGGTGACGTCGAGGAGGAGGTCGAGGACGCGATCAAGGACCACAACGAGATCCGCGATGCCATCCGGGCGGTGCGCGGGCACGAGCCGGGCAGCGCGGAGTGGTGGACAGCGGTGTGGGATGCGCGCAAGGCCAACGACGACCACATGGCCGAGGAGGAGCGCGAGGACCTGCTCGACTTCCGCCACCACGTCGAGATGCAGACGCGGCACGAGATCGCGGTGGAGTTCCTGACCTTCGAGGCCCGGCACTACGAGGGCGTGCCGATCCGGGACAAGGACCCGGAGGCCTA